>CADBTC010000250.1 GCA_902797445.1 uncultured Eubacteriales bacterium
ATCATGGCTTCCACGACCTCGTCGTTCAGGCCGAGGTTCAGGATGGTGTCCATCATGCCGGGCATGGAAGCGCGGGCACCGGAGCGAACGGAAACCAGCAGAGGATTCTTCAGATCGCCGAACTTCTTGCCGTTGATTTCTTCCATCTTGGCAATATATTCCATGATCTGGACCTGGATTTCCTCGTTGATCTGACGGCCGTCTTCATAGTACTGGGTGCAGGCTTCAGTGGAAATGGTGAAACCCTGGGGAACGGGCAGGCCGATGTTGGTCATCTCGGCCAGGTTCGCGCCCTTGCCGCCCAGCAGCTCGCGCATGGTGGCATTCCCTTCACTGAAGAGGTACAGGTATTTCTTGGACATGGGAATCTCCTCCTCTTTATCTTCCGTGTGTTCCGGACCCGTTTGTCCGTGCCCACACATCATTTTTATTATAGCTGTTTGCCGTTCTTTTGGCAAGGGAAATTAAGGGAAATTTTATTCTTCCATCACCCTGTCGCAGGCGCGCCGGGCGGCTTCCCAGCCGTATCCCCGCCGGATCAGGCTGTCGATGACGCGCTGGCGGGTCTTTCGGGGATCCTCCCCGGCCTTCGCCCGCCCCAGGGCCTTCCGGGCCAGCGCCAGGGCGTTCTCCTCCTGTTCGTCCCCGGCCAGACTGTCCAGCGCCGCCTGGGCTGCTTCCCCGTCAATCCCCTTGCGCCGCAGCTCCATGGCGATGCGCCGGGGTCCGTACTTCCGGGCGGCCCGGCTCTGGGCCCACGCCTGGGCGAAATCCGCGTCGTCCAGCAGCTTCGCTGCCTCCAGCCGGCCCATCACCCGCCCGATGGTTTCCGGCGCGTACCCGATCCGGTTCAGGGCCTGCCGGATCTCGTCCCGGCTCCGGGCCCGGACCGCCAGCATCCCCACGGCCTTCTCCATGGCGGACGCGTACTGCTTCTTCGCGACCCATCGGGAAAATTCCGCGCCGTCCACCGCCTGATTAACCTCCATCGGCCGCTCCCGCAGCATGGATTTCAGAATCGTGTAGCTGCTCCCGTCGTCCATCCGGA
Organism: uncultured Eubacteriales bacterium; assembly: GCA_902797445.1. Lineage (GTDB taxonomy): Bacteria > Bacillota > Clostridia > Christensenellales > Aristaeellaceae > Aristaeella. The sequence continues at coordinate 1,049 of CADBTC010000250.1, forward strand.
TCCGGATCCGCCCCCGGACCCGCTCGATCTCGCTGACCCGCACGATGGGTCCGGCCGCTTCCGGCTGGGCTTGCTCCACCGCGTCCGCCCTGGAAACCGGCACTTCCGCCCGGGGCGCCAGTTCTTCCGGCAGCCGGGCACTCTTGATCTCCTTCCAGGGAGCAGGAGCCGGGCGGTCAGATGAAAAACCGCTTCGGGAAGCCTTCCCTTTTTCCCGCGCCAGAAAATTCTTTCCCTCCGGGTCGTTCTCAGTGAATGGCGTGTTTCCGTACTCCTTCACCAACTGCCCATCTCCTCCCTGAAGGCCCACCGCAGCATCTCCTCGTTTACGGCCCCCAGCTTCCCTTTTCTTCTGTATTCGCTGGCGCCTCCGTTCAGGAAAATCAGGATCCGCCCCGTGTCCTCCTCCCAGAAGGCCCCGTCCACGCATCCGTAGGCGAAGCCCTGGTGCCCCAGGATCCGGTGATCGGAGATGGTTTTGTCCTGAATCATCAGCACCCCCAGCCCGTAGGAAAGCGCCGGGGACGAAGGGCCGTATTCCGCCTGCTTTTCGGTCATCCGCCGGCCGTACGCCCCGCTCAGGATCGGAGATCCGCCCCGCATCAGGCACCTTATCATCTTCTCCAGCGACCAGATGTCCGTATACATGGCCCCGGCCGTGTGCCCGTAATGCCGCATCGGGTCCGGAGCCGTCAGGGGAATCCGCCCCAGCTTCGTGGTTCGGATGTCCGTTCCCGGCCGGTAGGGCATCACCCGGCTGATGGGCACGATCTCTTCCTCCGATAAAGTGGATGCGTCCAGGGTGGCCCGCATGCCCAGGGGCTCAAACACAGTTTTCCGCAGAATCTCCGTCACCGGCTCCTTCCACGCCGCCTCCAGCAGGCACCCCACCAGCCCGAACCCCAGGTTGGAATAGCAAAACCGACCGGGTTCTCCTTTGGCACCGGACATCAGTTCCGGAAAGGGCTTCCTCTCCAGCAGGGCCGTCTCCATCCCCGGCGGATCCACGATCCCCGCCGTGTGGGACAGCAGCCGGTTCAGGGTCACCGTCTCCGGAAGCGCCGGATCGCCCGCCTCCGCGTAAGGCGCCAGCACCCCGGCCGCCGGCGCGTCGGGATCCAGCATCCCCCGCTCCGCGGTCACCATCGCGGCCAGCGCCGTCGCCATCTTCGTGATGGAAGCCACCCGGAAATACGATTCCGCGGTGACCGTCCGCGCCGGCTCCGTCTGATCGCACAGGATCAGGGCCCGGTCCTCCCCGTGGACCAGCAGCGCCGCGGACCCCAGCACGTGATGCGCCCACAGCAGCCGGCTGTAGGCGTCCTTCCCAGCCACGGGATGCCCCTCGCACCGGAGCACCGGATGCCGCTCCGCCTTAGCCCCAAAGAAGGGCAAAGCCAGTCGGTACAGGGTGTTTTTCAGTTTCGTTGTGGGCATGGTTCAGCTCCCTCCGAAGGTTTTTTCCAGGGCGTTTTGTCCGGAAAGCGGGCGTTTCCCGGAAAATAAATGCAGGTTCTTCCAGGATGAGTGGCATGTTTCCAAAGAATCGGACATGCTGATCGAAAAGCATTTTACCCTCGTTGGGCCGCTTTTCTTCCTGCGAAAAACAGCATCGCTCCCGCGATCAGCGCGCTGACGGAAAAGGCGGTCAGCAGCGCCATCTGCCCCGGCAAGGCGGCCAGGCGTCCCGGCCGGACGCCCAGGCAGTACAGCATCGCCGGCACGCCGAGGATCACCGGGGGCAGCGCCCACAGGCAGGCGAGCCTCGTCTCCGGCTTTTTCGCCGCCCGCGCGGCCAGCAGGCCGATGATCCCCAGGCAGATCCCCAGGCTCAGCAGCTGGCTGACCCGGATCCCCCCCGTCAGATACAGGGAATCTGCCCGCAGGTTTTCCAGCACCGTCCGTCCCGCGGCGTAGCAGAAGGCATAGCACCCGAAGGTTACCCCGGGCCGCCGGAAAATCCGTCTCCGCCCCCACATCAGCAGGCAGAACAGCGCCAGGTCGCACACGGAAGCATAGAAAAAGGTCGCCCCGTGCCAGACGAGGGCGCTTCCTTCCCGGATCTGCACCCCCATCGGGAAAAACTGAAAGGCAGGGTTCGTGATCACCGGCCCGTAGGCCTCCTGGTTGAAGTAATTCCCCCACCGGCCCAGGGCCTGGGCCAGCGCGACCCCCGGCGCCAGCAGATCCAGCACCTTCCATACGGACAGGCCCCTCCGTCTGCAGAAAATCAGCGCCGCGATGCCCCCGGCGATCAGCCCCCCGTAGATGGCGAGCCCCCCTTCCCAGAGCCGCAAAACCGCCAGGGGATCCTGCCGGTATTCCGCCCAGGAAAACAGCACGTAATAGAGCCGGGCCCCGATGATCCCGACGGGCAGCACGACCAAACCCAGGTCCGTCGCCACCCCCTCGGGCAGCTCCTGCCGTTTGGCCTCCCGGTCCGCCAGGAAAATCGCCAGCCCCGCCCCCAGGGCGATCAGCAGGCTGTACCAGGGCACCAGCCCCAGAAAATACCGTGAACTTGGGATGGACATTCTTTCTCCCATTCCTAAAACAGTTTTTAAAAAAGGGAAGCTGGGAAAAACCCAGCCTCCACCTCTGTCGAGTATAAAAGAAAACGTAACGGTTCAGTCCAATCCAGCGTAGCGCTGAGGTGTTTCCATCCGGGGGCCTTTCGTCTCGCCGGTACTTAGGCTGTGGCGAGGCGAATGCCGAAGCCAGAGCCTTTGTACCGCTGCGTAAGCGAACGGAGGCGAGAGCCGTCCCCCGGAGGGGAATACCTCAGTGTGCTGCGCGCTGAGAGGTCACAGCCAAACTACATCAAATACCTCAGCGTACGGCGTGGCTGAAGGACCACCTCGTAACTAGATCAAATTAAGTCAGAAACTCAGAATGATGATCGTTGCCGAACTGCATGATTTCCATGATCTTGTAGCGATCCATCTGCAGGTGCTTTTCCATCTTCAGCGCCTCCTCGATCGGAATCTCGACGATGGAGCCTTCCTGCGTGCCGATGATGGTGTTGGCACGGCCCTCCGCGAGGGCCCGCACGGCGTAATAGCCCATGCGCGTGGCGGTCTCCCGGTCGCGCCCCGTGGGCGTGCCGCCCCGCTGGATGTGGCCGATGACGGTGATGGTGGGGCTGATGCCCAGCGCCTCATGGATCTTGTTGCCTACGTCGTAGGCGTTGCCGGCGCCTTCGGCGACGACGACCATGAAGTGGGTATATCCCGCCAGCCGGGATGCCCGGATCCGCTCGATGACGTTGGTCTCAAAGTCTTCCTTGTATTCCGGCACCAGCACCGCTGTGGCGCCCACGGCCGTGCCCACGTACAGGGCCAGGAAGCCGGCGCTCCGTCCCATGACCTCGACCACGGAGCAGCGCTCGTGGCTCTGCATGGTGTCGCGGATCTTGTCGATGCACTCGATGGCCGTGTTGCAGGCGGAGTCGAACCCGATGGTATAGTTGGTGCAGCCCACGTCGTTATCGATGGTCGCGGGAACGCCTACCACCGGCACGCCCAGCCGGCTCAGCTCCAGCGCGCCCCGGAAGGTGCCGTCCCCGCCGATGGCGACGATGCCGTCCAGGCCCAGCACCTTGCAGGTGTTCACGGCCTTCTCCCGTCCGGCCTCGGTCATGAATTCCTTGCTCCGGGCGGTGTACAGAATCGTGCCGCCCCGGGAAAGCAGATGGCCTACGCTGGCCCGGGTCAGGGGAACAAAGTCCGTATTGATGAGTCCCTGCCATCCCCGGCGGATCCCGATGCATTCAATCCCGTAGGTCAAAGCCGTCCGTGCCACCGCGCGCACCGCCGCGTTCATGCCGGGGGCGTCCCCGCCGCTGGTCAGTACACCGATTCTTCTGATCTTGTCTTCTTCCATCTGCGTTTCCTCCCTGTTTTATTTCTTAAAAATGGGGCTTTTCCATGCTTTCCGGCGGTGCCCCCGGGCACTTCTCTGCCCGGAAGCATCCGCCGGTCTGACAGGCCTGATTCCTATATTCCTGTAATCCCTTGAAATGGATGAAATCTTACTGCTGGGCCTTCGCCGCGGCTTCCCGTTCGGCTTTGGCCTTCAGGGCCGCGTCGATCTTGGCCTGCACCTCGGGGGAATACTTGGGCTTGGGCTTTTCCTGGGGCGCCGGCGTCTCCACGCTGACGGCCCCGGGGGTGGTCCCGACCTTGGCGTACGCGTCCCGGGTATGCTCCCGCACCTTCATGGTGATGCACTTCTTCGGGCACTTCTCGGCGCACTTGCCGCAGCCCGTGCAGGCATCCAGCACCTCGTGGGGCTTCTTCACCTCGCCCACGATGGCTTCAAACGGGCACTGCCGCTTGCACATGCCGCACCCGATGCAGACGTCCTTGTCGATATCCGCCATCTTCCGGTTGTCCCAGTCCGCCCAGATGGCGTTGGTGGGACAGGCTTCCGCGCACATCATGCATCCGCGGCACTTCTCCGTGTCGATGACGGGCAGATGGTTGACCATCGTGATGGCGCCGAACTTGCAGGCGTTGAGGCAGCGTTCGCACCCGATGCACCCGACCCGGCAGTTGTCGCTGACCAGGATGCCCTTGTCGGCCGCGCGGCACAGCAGCCGCACCGGCTGATCCACAGGCTGCAGGGAGATCACGTGCTTCGGGCAGACGTCCACGCACTTGCCGCAGCTCTGGCACTTCTCCCGGTCCACCACGGCGATGCCCTTCACGGGATCCACGTGAATCGCGTCGAAGGGGCAAGCCCGCTCGCAGGTCCCCAGCCCCAGGCATGCGTACTTGCAGGCCCGGTTCCCGTCGTTGACCAGGGACGCGGCCACGCAGTCCTGAATTCCGCCGTAGTTAAACTTGTCCTTGCAGTGTTCCCGGTCGCCCTGGCACGCGATCTGCGCCACCAGCCTGACGCCTTCGACGGCCTCCTGGCCCATGATCTCCGCGATCTTCGCGGCCACGCCGCTCCCGCCCACCGGGCAGGCGGTCACGGGCGCCTTGCCGCTGGCGATGGCGTCCGCGCATCCGTCGCATCCGGGATACCCGCACCCGCCGCAGTTGGCGCCGGGCAGCGCCTCGCGCACCGCATCCCGCGTGGGGTTCGCCGGCACGGCGAAGATCTTGGATGCCACGGTCAGCAGGATTCCGAATAGTGCCCCCATTCCGCCGAGGACCAGCGCCGCATACAGAACTTCCATGTTTTACGCGATCCTCCTTATCCGATCAGTCCCGAGAAGCCCATGAAGGAAACGGCCATCAGCCCCGCGGCGATCAGCGCGCCGGGGAAGCCCTGCATCCATTTGGGCATATTGCTCATCTCCAGCCGCTCCCGGATGCAGGAGAACAGCAGCAGGCTCAGCGTGAAGCCCAGCGCGCTGAAGCATCCGCTCAGAGTGCTCTGCAGCAGGCCGTATTCGTTGTTGGAGTTCAGCACGGCCACGCCCAGCACGGCGCAGTTGGTGGTGATCAGGGGCAGGTACACGCCCAGGGCCTGATACAGGCTGTAGCTCAGCTTCTTCAGGGCCATTTCGACCAGCTGCACCAGCACCGCGATGACCAGGATGAACGCGATCGTCCGCAGGTACATAAGGTCCAGCGGAATCAGCAGGAAATGCTCCACCGTCCAGGTAATGACGCTGGCCAGGGTCATGACGAAGGTGACCGCCAGGCCCATGCCCAGGGCGGTATCGAACTTTTTGGAAACCCCCAGGAAGGGGCAGATGCCCAGGAACTGGCACATAACGTAGTTGTTGACCAGCAGGCATCCGACCAGCATCAGCAGATATTCTTTCACGCGGCTTCAGCCTCCTTCCTCGCGGCGGCCCGCTCCGTCAGCTTTTTCCGGACCATGTTCACGATGATCAGCAGCACGCCCAGGGTCAGGAATCCGCCGGCCGGCGCCGTCAGCAGGGACATGGGCTGATAGCCCGCGCCCATGATGTTCTGGCCGAAGAAGGTACCCGATCCGAAGATTTCCCGCACGGAGGCCAGAATGGTGATGGCGGCCGTAAAGCCCAGGCCCATGCCCAGCCCGTCGCCCAGGGCCAGGATCGGCCCGTTCTTGAAGGCGAAGGCTTCCGCCCGGGCGAAGATGATGCAGTTCACCACGATCAGGGGAATGTACAGCCCCAGGGTGGCGCTCAGCTCCGGCAGATAGGCCTTCAGCGCCATCTCGACCATGGTCACGAAGCTGGCGATGACGACGATGAACGCCGGAATCCGGATCTTTTCGGAAATCAGATTCCGCAGCAGAGAGATAAACAGGTTGGAGCAGACCAGCACCACCGTGGTGCTCAGCCCCATGCCGATGGCGTTGCTGGCGGCCGTGGTGACGGCCAGGGTCGGGCACATGCCGACCATCAGCACGAAGGTGGGGTTCTCAAACAGCAGGCCGTTGAGCAGGGCCCCGAAAAAGGTATTTTTCTTCTCAGCCACGGGCTTTTTTCACCTCCCCGAACAGTTTCCCTGCGGTAAAGCGGTCAATCAGCGGAGTCATGACGTTCATGAACAGGATGGCGAAGCTGCAGCCTTCGACGTAGGACGCGTAGGAGCGGATGACGAACAGCAGGATGCCGCACCCGATGCCGTAAATCACGCGGCCCAGCCCGCTCATCGGGCAGGTCACGTAATCCGTCGCCATGAAGAAGGCGCCCAGCATCAGCCCGCCGCTGAGAATCTGCATCAGGGCCACGTCAAATCCGTCCTGAATCAGGTACGCGATGAATGCCGCGCCGATGAAGGTGACCGGAATCCGCCAGTCGACGATGCCCCGGATGATCAGATACACGCCGCCCAGGATGATGGCGATCTTGCAGGTCTCGCCCAGGACGCCTCCGCAGTTCCCGATCAGCAGGTCCATGATGGAAACGCTCTCGCCCGCCGCGATGGATACCAGGGGGGTCGCCCCGGTGGCGGTGTCGGCCATGAACCGGGTCATCGGATAGTGCCCCATGATGCTGGACCAGCTGACGAACAGGATGGCCCGGGCCGTCAGCGCCGGGTTCATGAAGTTGCCGCCCAGCCCGCCGAACAGTTGCTTCACCAGCACGATGGCCAGGAATCCGCCGATCAGGGGCAGCCACAGGGGCGCGTCCGCGGGAATGTTATAGGCCAGCAGCAGCCCGGTCACGACGGCGCTCCAGTCGCCGATCAGGATCCGCTGGTGGGTAATCCGCTGGAACAGGTACTCGCTGACGACGCAGCTGAGCACCGAGGTGATGATGATGGCCAGCGCGTTCCATCCGAAGAGCACGATCCCCGCGATGCCCGCCGGCGCCAGGGCCAGGCAGACCTCCTGCATGATGGATCTGGTGCTCCGCGCCGTCCGGACATGGGGAGAGGAGGATACCGTCAGATTCTTTACCATGAGATCATGCCCCCTCCTTTCCGTTTTCCGCGGCTTGTTTTGCTGCTTCCTCCGCGGCCTTCTTGGCTTCCTCGGCGGCCTTCCGGGCCTCCTCGGCTTTCTGCTTTGCCTGCTCCACGCGCTGCTTCTGCCGCAGGGCGCTCTTGGCGGTGCGCATGCTCTGGGTCAGGCTCCGCTTCGCGGGGCACACGAACGTGCAGCATCCGCATTCGATACAGTTCATGACGCCCAGCTTCGCGGCGTCGTCGAACCGGCTGTGCCGCGTATAGGCGTCGATCCGGCTGGGGAACAGCTTCATCGGGCAGGCGAACCGGCAGCTTCCGCATTTGATGCAGGGGCTCTCCTCCGGCTCCTTGGCCGCGTTGGCCAGCGCCACCAGCCCGCTGCACCCCTTGGTCACCGGGATGTCGAACCGGGCGATGGCCATGCCCATCATGGGCCCGCCGTAGATAAACTGCTTCACGTGGGGCTGCAGCCCGCCGCAGGCGTCGATCAGGTGGCTGATGGGCGTCCCGATCCGGACCTGGAAGTTGCCGGGATTGTTGACCAGCCCGCCCACGGTGGTAATCCGGTCGACCAGCGGCCGCCCCTCCCGGATGGCCCGGTCGATGGCGTATACGGTCCCGACGTTGCATACCACGCATCCGACGTCCAGGGGCAGCCCGCCGTTGGGCACCTGCCGCCGGGTCAGCGCGTAAACCAGCTGTTTCTCGCCGCCCTGGGGATACCGCACCGGCAGCCCCACGACCCGGATATCGGCGCCGGCCTTCTTTGCCTCGGCCGTCAGGATGTCGATGGCGTCCTGCTTGTTGTTCTCGATGCCGATCTGGGCCTCATCCACCTCCAGCGCCAGCATCATCAGCCGCACGCCGTCGATGATGTCGGCGGCCTTTTCGAGCATCAGCCGGTGATCCGCCGTCAGGTAGGGCTCGCATTCCGCGCCGTTGATGATCAGCTTTTCGATCTTCCGCCCGCTGCCGGGGCTCAGCTTCACGGCCGTCGGGAACGTGGCGCCGCCCAGGCCGACGATGCCGGCTTCCCGCACGATGGCGCGCAGCTCGTCGCCCGTCATGGTCTCCGGATGGGGATGGGGATGCAGTTCCACCCATTCGTCGGCGTAGTCGTTATCGATGATGACCGCGGGCACCATGGTCCCGTTGGCCAGCATCGCGTCCTGCACGGCGAACACCTTGCCGCTGACGCTGGCGTGCACGCTGGCGGAAACGAAGCCCCCGGCCTCGCCGATCTTCTGCCCCATCCGGACATGATCCCCCGCGCCGACCAGCGCCTTGGCCGGAGCGCCGATGTGCTGCTGCAGCGGAATGATAACCCGGGGCGGCGCGTCCAGCACGCGGATCGGGTTCAGCCCGTTCGCGGCCTTTCCGCCTTCCCCTTCCAGCGGATGGATCCCGCCGGGGAACAATACTTTTTCAAACACGGGCAAAGGCCCTCCTTCCGAGGTATGTTTTCCATTCGTGGAATTATAGCATAATTCCACCATAAAACACAAATTAATTTTTTATCAATTTGCGATTTTGGTTCCGTTTTTTTCGCAATCTTTCGTTTTATTTCTTTTGGCCGCGGCGATCATCTTTCTGGCATAGGTCTCGGCCTCGGCGGCGCTGCCTTCGGCGCCGCTGACCATCCGCGCCACCTCCCGCACCCGGCCCTCCGCGTCCAGATGCGCCACCTCGGTGTGGGTGCGCCCGTCCGGCCGGGTCTCCTTCCGGACCAGGTACTGCTCGTCGGCCGCCGCGGCGATCTGGGGCAGATGGCTGACGCAGATGACCTGCCGGGTCTGGCCGATGGCCCGCATCTTCTCGGCCACCGCCTGGGCCATGCGCCCGCTGATCCCGGTGTCGATCTCGTCGAACACCATGCAGTCCACCCCGCTGCCCTCGGCCTCCAGCGCCTTCATCGCCAGCATGATCCGGCTCAGCTCGCCCCCGGAGGCGATCTTCGCCAGCGGCTTCAGGGGCTCCCCGGGGTTGGGGCTGATCATGAATTCCATCCGGTCGTCCCCCTCCGGCCGGGGCATGGGCTTCTTCGCCCCTTCCTCCGGCTCGTGGAACGCCGCCGCGAATACGGTCTTCTCCATCCCGAGATCCTTCAGCTGCGCCTGCATCCGCGCCTCGAAGACCTTCGCCAGGGCCCTCCGGCTCTCGCTCAGCTCCCGGGCGGTTGCCCGGTAGGTCGCCAGCAGCTGCTTGTGCAGCACCGCGACCTCCGCGATCCGGTCCTCCAGCCCGCACAGCTCCGTATATTCCGCCTCCAGCTTCGCCTGCTTCTCGATCACGTCCGCCACGGTCGCCCCGTATTTCCGCTCCAGCTTCCGGATCAGGTCCAGCCGCTCCTCCGTCCGCTCCAGCTTCCCAGGATCCTGCTCCAGGCTGTCCAGCCGCCGGCTGATTTCGAACGCGGCTTCCTCCAGCTCGTAGTACGCGCTTTCGCACCGCTCCCCGATCCCGGCATATTCGGTCCCGTAGGGCTCCAGCCCCTTCAGGGCGTTGACGGCCTCCCGGATTTTTTCCAGGCATCCGATCTCGTTATCCCCATAGGTCAGGGCCCCCCTGGCACCTCGCAGCGCCCCGGCGATTTTCTCCCGGTTCCGCAGCGTCTGGGCTTCCGCGGCCAGCGTCTCCTCTTCCCCGGCCTTCAGCTTCGCCGCGTGCAGCTGGCCCAGGGCCGCTTCCAGCTCCTCCATGCGCCGCTGCTTCTGCTCGTTTTCCTTCCGCATGCGGGTGTACCACCGGTGGACCTCCAGAAAATTGATGCCCGCGTCGACCGTCCGGGCGATGATCTCCTGATGCGCCGCGTCTCCCGTCCGGTCCAGGAAGCGCATATGCATCTCCGGATCCATCAGAAACTGATGCTCATGCTGCCCGTGGATGTCCATCAGCCGGCTCCCGATCTCCCGGATCAGGCTCAGGGGCACCATCACCCCATTCAGCCGGCACAGATTCTTTCCGCTCTCGGTGATCTCCCGATACAGGATCACTTCCCCCTCCGGGGCCTCGATCCCTTCCCGCTCCAGGATATTTTGGACCTCCGGGTTCTTCCCGGCGGAAAAGGCGGCCTCCACCGATGCCTTCCCGCTCCCGGTGCGGATCAGGGTCCGGTCGGCCCGGCCGCCCAGCACCAGGTTCACCGCGTCCACGACGATGCTCTTTCCGGCGCCGGTTTCGCCGCTGAGCACCTGCATCCCCCGGTGAAAGCGGATCGTCAGCTCCTCGATCAATACGATGTTCCGGATCGTCAGCCGCTCGATCATGCGCCCCCGCCCCCCTTCAGGGCCATCCGGCGGATCCGTTCCGCGGCCCGGGCCGCGCCGTCGGGATCCCTCGCCGCCAGGAAAATGGTGTTGTCCCCGGCAATGGATCCCATGATCTCGGGCATCCCCAGCGTGTCCAGCGCTTCCGCCGCTGTCCCGGCGGCCCCGCTCAGGGTTTTGACGACGATCATCTGCCCGCCGGTCTCGATCCCGGTAACGCAGTCCGTCAGCAGTCGGATCAGCCGCTGGCCGGTCTCCCGATGCTCCGTATCCGGCGTCGCGTATCGGTATCCGCCCCCAACCATGGGCACCTTCACCAGATGCATTTCCTTCATATCCCGGCTCACCGTCGCCTGGGTGACCCGGAACCCTTCCGCCGTCAGCGCGTCGGCCAGTTCGGACTGGGTCTGGATGGGCTTTTCCTCCAGCATCTGGCGGATCACCGCGTGCCTGTCCCGTTTCAAGGCTGTTTTTCCTCCCTCCCGGGCTGGCTCCACGCCAGGAATTTCTGCGTCATGCGTTCAAAAAACCGGTGCGCTTCCATCCGCACCAGCCGCAGGTGCTGCTTCGCCCCCGTGACGGTGACGGCTTCCCCCGCCTCCACGTTCCGGCAGCTCTGCCCGTCGATCTGCAGCTCCGCCCGGTGGCTCCGCTCCTTTTTCATCCGGAATTCGATCACGGAATCCGGCGTCACCACGCACGGGCTGTGCCGCAGGCTGTGGGCGCATACCGGGGTGACGACGATGCCCTCCACCCCCGGGGCCAGTATCGGGCCCCCGGCGCTCAGGCAGTATCCCGTGGAGCCCGTGGGCGTCGCCGCCAGCACGCCGTCGGCGATAAAGGTATCCCACAGCTCCCCGCTGATCCGGGTCTCAATCTGTATCATCCGGGCGAACCCGCCCCGGGTCACGACCGCGTCGTTCAGCGCCAGCCACTTGTCCCGCACGCCTTCCGCCCGGACCTCCAGCAGCCCCCGCTGGTCGATGGCATATTCGCCCTCCAGCAGCCGCCGCATCAGGGTCTCCAGCTCCTCGGGCCGCCCCTCGGTTAGGAAGCCCAGGGTCCCCAGGTTGATCCCCATCAGCGGGCAGTCCGCCGCGATGGCCTCCCGGGCGCCCTCCAGCAGCGTCCCGTCCCCGCCGAAGGAAAGGATGAACTCGTAGTCCTTCGCGCCCTCCCCGCTCTGGGGATAAAGAACCGTGTATCCGGCCCGCCGGAAAAAGGCTTCCGCCCGCGCCGCGCATCCCAGCGCGTCCGCCCGCCGGGAATTGACGTAGAAGGCTGTGTTTTTCTCCCTGCCCATCTTTTCCTCAGGCCCCTTTCCTCCGACCCAGACACGGGGACGGTTCTTTCGTCCTGTTTCCGTGGCCGCCCCTGGTCACTTGCTCCGCACTCTGCCGGACACGGGGCAGACAGATATGGGGACAGTTCTTGTGTCTGGCTTCATTCCCGTCCGCCCGCATTGCTGCGGCGCTCCGGCCTTGTTAATTGGCTTTCATCGTTTTGTGCGCTTCCTCGACCACCCGGCGGATTTCATCCTCCCCGATCATCGGGCTGTCGTCCGTCCGCTTCCGGATTTCCGCCAGGAACTCGATGTTTCCCTCCGGCCCGGTGATGGGCGAATAGTCGATCCGCTTCACCTGCCATCCGAAGGTCTCCGCGAAGGAAACGATCCCCGCGATCACGTCCGCGTGGGTCTCCGGATCCCGGACGACCCCCTTCTTGCCGACCCGCTCCCGGCCCGCCTCGAACTGCGGCTTAATCAGCGTATAGAAGACCCCCTCCGGCCCCATGATTTCGGCCGCCGTGGGCAGGATCAGCCGGATGGAGATGAAGCTGACGTCCATGACCGTGATCTCCGGCCGCTCTGGAAACGCGTCCGCCGTCAGATACCGGGCGTTGGTCCGTTCCATGACGGTCACCCGCTCGTCGTTCCGCAGCGTCCAGTCCAGCTGTCCGTATCCCACGTCGATGGAATAGACCCGCCAGGCCCCGCCCCGCAGGCACACCTCCGTGAAGCCGCCGGTGCTGGCCCCGATGTCCATGACGACCCGATCGCGGAAATCCGCCCCGAAGACCCGGGCCGCCTTTTCCAGTTTCAGCGCGCCGCGGCTGACCCAGCTGACCTTCGGCGCCCGCAGGGTGAGCGTCTCCCCTTCCTTCAGGGCCTCGGAGGGCTTCAGCACCTTCCGCTCCCCGATGTAAACCTCCCCCGCCATGATGGCTGCCTGCGCCTTCTCCCGGCTGGGAAAGAAGCCCTGCGCCACCAGCGCCGCGTCCACCCGTTCCTTTCCGGCCATAACGGTTCCCTTTCTTGTATTCCTCTCAGCCGCGCCGCTTTCTGAGGCATTCCAGTATTTTATCCGCCATCGTTTCCGGATCCAGCCCGGCGTCCTGCATCAGCCGGCCGTGGCTCCCGTGCTGGATGAACACATCCTCCACGGCGAAAACCTTCCGCGGCGGCTCCGCGCCCCGCTCCAGGCACCACTGCCCCAGGTACGCGCCGAAGCCCCCGGTCTTCATATGCTCCTCCATCGTGAACAGCGGAATCCCCTTCAGTCTCCGAAGACAACCCTCATCCAGGGGCCGCAGGCTGGAGCAGTTGATGACCGCGGCCTCGATCCCGGCTTTGGCCAGCAGCTCCGCGGTCTTCAGCCCCTGCCGCACCATGGTCCCCATGGCCAGGATCGCCGCGTCCTTCCCGGCCCGCAGCGTTTCCCATTTTCCGGGGGTAAAGGGCCCGTCCTTCCGCCCCGGCACGTCCGCGCCGCTGCGTGCGTACCGGATGGTCACCGGCCCGTGCTCCCCTCCGGTCCACCGAATCATCTGCGTCAGCTCCCGCGCGTCGCAGGGGGCCAGCACCGTCATCCCCGGCACCGGCAGCACCGCAGCCAGGTCGAACAGCCCGTGGTGCGTCTGCCCGTCCTCCCCGCCGATCCCGCTGCGGTCCAGCAGGAACACCACCGGCAGCTTCTGCATGCTCACGTCGTGAATCATCTGGTCGTAGCACCGCTGGAAAAAGCTGGCGTATACCGCGTAATAGGGCCGCATGCCCCCCGCGGCCAGCCCGGCCGCCATGGTGGCCGCGTGCTCCTCGGCGATGCCCACGTCGATCATCCGCTTCGGAAACTTCTCGGCGAAATGGTCCAGCCCCGTGCCCATGGGCATGGCCGCCGTGATGGCCACGATCCGGTCGTCCGTTTCGGCCATCTCCGTCAGGGTCAGCGCCATCCGGTGCCCGCTGGAATAATCGGCGGGCACCTCGGCCCGGTCCCCGCTCTCCACCAGGAAGGGCGGCGTCCCGTGGAAAATTTCGGGCCGCTCCTCGGCCTTGTCGTATCCGTATCCCTTTTTGGTCTTCACGTGGATGACGCACGGTCCGTCGAATTCCCGCGCCTGCCGCAGCACCTTTTCCAGCTCCGGGATATCGTGCCCGTTGATGGGCCCGAAGTACTCAAACCCCAGCGCCTCGAAAAAGCCGATGCTGTCCCCCTTCACCAGGGCAATCTTCATCAGCGTCTTGCCCGCGTGGGCGATCTTATAGACCGGCTTTCCCACCAGCGGAATCCGCCGGAAGCGGTGCATGGCGCTCTTGGCGTTCTGCCACTCGCTGCTCACGCGCAGGTTGGTCAGCCTGGCGCTCAGCGCCCCCACGTTGGGCGCGATGCTCATCTCGTTATCGTTCAGGATGACGATCATCCGCGTCCCGGAGTTGCCCGCGTCGTTCAGCGCCTCGTAGCACATGCCCCCCGTCAGCGCCCCGTCCCCGAGCAGGGCGATGCACTGATGATGCTCCCCCCGGTAATCCCGGGCCCGGGCCATGCCCAGCGCCGCGGAAATGGAGGTGGAGGCGTGCCCCGTCTCGAAGCAGTCGTAGGGGCTCTCCCCCCGCTTCGGGAAGCCGCTGATCCCCCCGTACTGCCGCAAGGTCGAAAACGCCTTGTACCGCCCGGTGATCATCTTGTGGACGTAGCTCTGGTGCCCGACGTCGAATACGATCTTGTCCTTCGGAAAGTCGAACACCCGATACAGCGCCAGCGTCAGCTCCACGACCCCCAGATTGGAGGCCAGGTGTCCCCCGTTGCGGGCCACCGTGCGGATCAGCTCCTGCCGGATTTCCCCCGCCAGCGCCTTCGTTTCCTCCGGCGTAAGCTTTTTCAGATCCTCCGGTCCCCCGATCCTTTCCAGCATGACCTTTCCTCCGGATAATTACATCTTCGTTCCCTTGGTCCCCTTAGATCCCTTGGCGCCGCCCAGCGCGGCCCCCTTCAGAATGTCGCTCGTATACGCGAAATTATCCTGATTTTTGTCCCGGTGCGCCTGCTCCGCCAGGGCCACCATCTTGTCCACCAGCTTCCGGTAGGGCAGCCCCGCGTTCTCCCACAGATAGAAGGCCAGGCTCCCGGGAATCGTGTTGATCTCCGTGATATACAGCCCGCCGCCTTCCCGGTCATACATGTAGTCGATCCGGACCGGGCCCTTGCAGTCCATCATCCGGAAGATCGTTTTGCTGGTCTCCTGAATTTTATCCCGCAGCTCGTCCTCGATCGGCGCGGGCAGAATCCGCTTCAGGCTGGCCATGCCCTTGCTCCCGCCCCCGGCGAGGTATTTCTCGCTGAAGGTCAGGGTATCCTCCCCGCTGACCGGCATTTCGATGGGGCTGGCCTCGACCTCCCCGTCGTATCCCAGCACGCTGCAGTTCAGCTCGATCGGCTTCGTCAGCCCCTTTTCCACCAGCACCCGCCGGTCGTACTGGAAGGCCAGGCTCATCGCCTCTTTCAGCTGCTCCCGGTTCTCCGCCCGGCTCACGCCGATGGAGCTGCCCAGGTTGGCGGGCTTGGTGTATACCGGATACCCTAATTTCTTTTCGATGTCGTCCAGAATCCCATCCGCCCCCGCCTCATATCCGCTGCGGGTATACCACTCCGAGGGCAGCACCGGCAGGTTCCCGCCCCGGAAAAACTGCTTCATCAGGATCTTGTCCATCCCCAGCGCGCTGGCGCCCACGCCGCTGCTGGTATAGGGAAGGTTCGCCAGCTCCAGCATGCCCTGCAGCGTCCCGTCCTCCCCGTTCATCCCGTGCATGACGATCACGAACACGTCCACCCGGGCCGCGGCCTTCAGCTCCGTCTTCCCGAACAGGCCCTTCCCCTTTTCCAGCACCAGCAGCGCCCCGCTGCCCGGCGTCATGTCCAAAAAGACCTTCGTGATCCCCGGCGTCTCCGGCTTAAAAGGCGTATAGGTCCGGATGTCCTTCAGCGGCTCCCCCGTGTACCAAGCGCCGTGCTCGTCGATATATACCGGCACCACGTCGTACTGCTCCGGGTCCGCGTGCCGCATCATCTGCACCGCGCTGATGATGCTGACCTCCCGCTCGCAGCTCCGGCTCCCAAATATTACTCCCAGTTGCTTCTTAGCCATGACAATTCCTTCTTACTTCCAATTAAAATCGTATCTGTTCAGCCCAGCCAGCGCCGTGCTGAGGTGTTTCCTTCAGGGGGCCTTTCGTCACGCCGGTACTTAGGCTGTGGCGAAGCGAATGCCGAAGCCAGAGCCTTTGTACCGCTGCGTAGACGAACGGAGCCGAGAGGCGTCCCCATGAAGGGAATACCTCAGAGAGCGGCGCGCTGAGAGGAAACCTGGTAACTCATTCACGTGGCGTCATTGTAGTTATCCGGCAGATCATTCTCGAAGAGGATCGTATCGCCGGGCTTCGCCAACGCCTTCAGCCGCTCCGCGGCCTCGGCCAGGCTCCCCACCACGATCATCTTCTCCTCCGGGAATCCGCCGAACTCCAGCCCTTCCCGAATCGCCTCGCTCCGCCGTTTCCCGACCAGAATCGCGATATCGCAGCAGTCCGCCATGGCCTCGCCGAATGCCCGGTTCATCTCTGCCTCCCGGTTCCCCAGCTCCACCATGCCCGGCGTCACGACGATCCGCGTCCCCGGGAATTCCTTCAGCACGCGGAAGGCCTGCTTCGCCCCCCGGATGTTGCTGTTAAAGGCGTCGTCCAGCACCGTGATCCCGCCCGGATTCCGCTTCAGCTCCAGCCGGTGCTCCACCGGCCGCAGCTTCCGGATCCCCCGGGCCATCTCCTGCCCGGTCAGGCCCATCTTCCGGCAGACCGCCGCGCACAGCACGATGTTCCGGATGTTCAGTTCCCCCAGCAGCTCCGTCTCGCAGGAAACCCGTTCCCCCTCCCGGAAGCACAGCGTAAACCGGCTGCCCTCCGGCGTGCTCCGCAGGTCCTCGGCCCAAACGTCGTCTCTTTGGGGATCCATCCCGGCCAGGACCTTTTCCTTCCCGGTTTTCTCCCACAGCTCCGTCACGATCCCGCCGTCGTCCGCGAAAAAGCAGGTCCCGTCCGCGGGAATCGCGTCCATCAGCTCATATTTCGTTTTCGTAATCCGCTCCTGGGTATGGAACGTATCCAGATGCTGCGGCCCCACGGACGTCAGCAGCCCCATGTGGGGATGTACCAGCCGGCACATCTCCTTAATGTCCCCGACGTGCCGCGCGCCCATCTCGGCCACGAAAACCCGATGCCCCGGCTCCAGCTGTGTCCGGATCACCTTCGTCACCCCCATGGGGGTGTTGAAGCTGGCGGGCGTCACCAGCGTGGGATATTTCTCCGCCAGCATGGTCCCCAGGATGAATTTGACGCTGGTCTTCCCCCAGCTGCCGGTAATCCCGATCCGCGTCAGATCCGTCCGCTCCCGCAGGATGCGCTGCGCGTCCCGGAAATACATCTCGCTGATACCCTTTTCAATCGGCCAGGCCAGCAGCCCGCACAGCGCGGTCCACAGGGGCAGCAGCAGCGGAAGCAATACCAGCCCGCCGGCCGCGCCCCCTCCGGGGAAAAGCCCCCGGCCCAGGGCGGAAAGCCCTAGCCCGACGAGCGTCAGCACCACCGCGCTGACGCCGTACAGCCGCTTCACCCGGGGCGTAAACACCAGCTTCTTTTTCGCCTTCTGCTTCTTGGCCCGCATATACATAAGAAGCCCGGCCCCGATCATCCCGGCCCAGCGCAGCACCCGCCAGAGCCACTCCGCCCCGGGGAGAAAAACCTCCAGCGCGGCCAGCATCCCCCAGATCAGCGCCAGCATCAGCCCGGGAATCCATCCCCGGATCCCCTGCCGTCTCAGCGTGCGAAAATAGCCGGGAAACTGGTAGCTCTCCAGCTGAAACCAGTGGATGAGCGTCCGGGCCCCCAGCAGGCAGCCGGCGGCGCAGGCCGCCGCGTCAATAAAGTGAATCATTCTTCCTCCGAAAGAAAGTGCGTGACGATGGTATTGAACCGGGCGGCCTGCTCCAGGTAGGCGAAGTGGCTCCCGCCCTCCAGGATGACCAGCCCCGCGTCCGGGATCAGCTTCTCCATCTCCTGCCCCATCCACAGGGGCGTCTCCGTATCCGCGTCCCCCCAGATCAGCAGCGTCGGCGCCTTTATCCCCGGATACCGGTCCCGCAGGTCCAGGTTCACCACCTTCACGAAGGTCTGCCGCATCTCCGGGCTCAGGGCGTTATAGTCCGCGCTGCCGTATTTCTCCCGCAGCCTTTCTTCCGCCCGTTCCCCGATGCCCTTCAGAAAGCCGACCTGTTCGATTTTCCGCAGAAAATCCCGCTTTTTCCGATATTCCGCGGACCGCTTCTTCGCCGCCTCGTCCGGCTCCTTCCGGATGCCCGCGGCCCCGGTGAAGACGAGCTTCGTAAACAGCTCCGGCCATTCGCTGGCGGCCCAGGCGGCCACCCGGCATCCGAAGCTGTGCCCCACCGCGGCGCATCCCTCGAATCCGGCCTCCCGGATCATCTCCTTCAGCCACGCGGCGTATTCCGGCACCCCCCAGGGCTCCGGGGGCATCCCGCTGTCCCCGAATCCGGGAAAGTCCACGGCCAGCACCCGGTGCGTCCCGGCCAGGGCTTCCGCGGCGCTTTTCATCAGCGCGCCCCGGCATCCCCATCCGTGCAGCAGCACCACCGGCGATCCGCTTTCCCCGTACTCCTCGGCGTGACTTTCGCACCCCGCGATCTTCCTGATGATCATTCCGTCCTCCCCGACACCGCCGCAGCAGGCGGCCTGCAGTTGAACCCGATTTGGAGACCGTCGTTCTCCCCCGCGGCACTGCAGCCTGCGGCCTGCGGCAGAAAACGAACCCGCTGAACCGGAAAGTGCCTTATGGATTTAATATCCAGACAAACCTTTCCTTCACTTTGCTGATGTCGAAGCGCTTCCGTAGCCCCTCATCCACCTTCACCCGGCTTTCCCATACGCACCCCAGCTCCTCGCAGGTCTTCCGGCTGGGAATGTTGTCCGGGTCGCAGGTGATGACGACGCTGCTCTTTCCGCCCCGCCGGATCTCGTCCTTAATGAGCTCGCAAGCCAGCCGGGCGTAGTGATGCCCCCGCCACGGCGGATCGATATGGTACCCGATGTGTCCGTAGTAATAGACGCCCAGGCTCTCCCCGTCCCGGTAGCTGATGCGGCCGATCTCTTTGCGCTTTCCGTGCTCCGTGATCCGCCATACCCGCTCATGCCCGAAGCCCAGCGCCCGATCCGGCGGCGCCTCGCGCACCGGCACCAGGTCGATGACCCCATCCGTATATTCCGCCCTGCGGAAAAGGTGATACAGCCCCATTCGCCCGTCAGACCTCCTGGATCCGCACCTGTTCCATCAGCGCGTAGAAATCCTCGGGCACGATCAGCTGCGTCCCTTCGGTCATGACGCTGGCCGCCCCGGCCGCCACGCCGTATTTGAAGGCCCGGGCCATGTCCCCTTCCTTTTCGTATCCCAGCAGCATCCCGCCGATCATCGCGTCCCCGGCCCCGATGTGGCTCCGGGTCGCGACGCGCAGCGCCGGCGCGAACAGCGTCCGCTCCGCGTCCACATACATGGCGCCCATGGCCCCCATGGAGACCACCGCGTGCTCGACCCCCAGGCGGATAAACAGCAGCGCCGCGTCCCGGATGCTCCGCATCGTCCGCAGCTCCAGCCCCAGGGTCATCTCCATCTCGTGCAGATTCGGCTTGATGAGGAAGGGATGCGCCTTCGCTGCCAGCTCCAGCTCCTTGCCCTCCGTATCCAGGATGCACTTCTTCCCTTCCAGCCGCTTCATCAGGTCCCGATACGTCCCCTCCGGGCATCCCGGAGGCAGGCTCCCGGTCATGACGACCATGTCGCTGTCCTTCGTGGCCTCCTCAGCCAGGTCGAAAAAGGCCTTCAGGTCCGCCTCTCCGATGGCGGATCCCGCCTCGTTCAGCTCCGTGATGCCCTTCTCGCCCTTGATGACCAGCTTCAGGTTGGCCCGCACCCGGCCGGGAATGCGCATAAAATGATGGTGCAGCTTCTCCGCGTCCATCATCGCGGACAGCTTCTCCGCCCCGTTTTCCCCCATGGTCCCGATGCACTGGACATCCAGCCCCAGGCGCTGCGCCACGACGGCCACGTTAATCCCCTTGCCGCCCATGTCCTCCCGGGTCTCCCGGATGCGGTTCACCTCGCCCATTTTCAGGCTGTCCAGCTCCATGGCCCGGTCAAAGCACGGATTCAGGCAGATGGTCGTAATCATTTCCTCACCCCCGCAAAAATACAGTCTATTATACCATTCAATCTTCCCTTTCGCAACATTTTCCAATCTTGCCAAAAAGAATTCCATGTGATAGGATTATGCGTTACGTTTTACAAAGACGGTTCCGGATGTTTCCGCCGGACAGGCGGCGGGGATGCCCGGAACCGTTTACTGGGAGGGAAATAGAACAAAATGGAAAAATCCTGCGATATTCTCATCGTCGGCGCGGGCGTCATGGGCTGCGCCCTGGCCCGGGAGCTGAGCCGTTACGCGGCCTCCGTCGCCGTGCTGGATCGGGGCTGGGACGTGGCGGAGGGCGCCTCGAAGGCGAATTCCGGCATCGTCCACGCCGGCTATGACGCGGTCCCCGGTACCCTGAAGGCCAAATATAATGTAGAAGGCGCGAACATGTACCCCGCCCTCTGCGAAGCC
>CADBTC010000251.1 GCA_902797445.1 uncultured Eubacteriales bacterium
CTGCAGCTGATCCTTGAGCATTTTCTTCTTTGCGCGCAGCGTTGCAAGAATCGTATCCAGCTTGCGGCCCTGTGCCAGAGCTACCGCGCCGGACAGCTCATTCATGCGCATGTTCATGCCGATCATGGAACGTTTGCCGACCTCAACGCCCATACGGCTGGGTTTGTGCCCCTGATCATGGAAACCGAAACCACGCTCATACAGATCATAATCGGAAGTTCCGACAAATCCGCCGTCACCGCTGGTGATGGTCTTGAAGGTATTCAGGGAATAAGCACCCATGTTGCCGATCGTGCCGCAGCGTTTTCCCTTGTAGGAAGCGCCGACTGCCTGGCAGCAGTCCTCGATCACATACAGGTTGTGCTTCTTCGCGATCTCCATGATGGCGTCCATGTTGCACGGATTGCCGAGCATGTGCACCGGAATGATCGCTTTCGTCTTCGGCGTAATGAGCGCCTCAATCTTGGTCGGGTCAATTGTCAGGGACTCATCGATCTCCGCGAGAACCGGAACAGCGTTCATCAGCGCGATGGATGAAATGGAAGCGATGAATGTATAACCGGGTACGATCACCTCGTCCCCTTCGCCGATTCCGAGCGCTGCCAGGCAGCAGAGCAGGGAGCCTGTGCCGGAGCTGGTCGCAAACAGATATTTGTGGCCGAGACGTTCCGCCATCTCCTTCTCAAAGGTCGCAACCTTTCCCTTAAAGCCGTCCACACCAATGGTTCCATAACGGAACAGATTGCCTGACTCCATCAGATCCAGCAGTTCTTTTCTCTCTTCATCACCAAATACATATGAACCGGGACCACCTGCCATTTTGTTACCTCCTTTTTCCCCTCGCCCGCGCCGCCCTGGCTGCGGGCTGCATGTTTGTGACTGTATTTATTGTGACTGTGTATTGTTTTCTTTTTTCTGCTACGGAAGTACCCTTTCCGTCATGCGTGTGCGGTAGCCGTCCATCGCGCGGGCAAAGGCTTCCGCATATTTACAGCCCGCCTGCATGCCGCGGTACTCGGATGTGATGCGGATGCCGTCGAAGAACATTTCAGTGTCCCCGCCCATCTGCGCGTAATTGTCCGCCATCCACTGCCCCTGGCTTTCCATGCAGGCGAGCATTTTTTTCTTTGTCTCATAGAAGTCCGTAATGTCTACGTAATCCGTCGGAACAAAGCCCATCCCGTGCACGGGCTCGAAATGCCAGATGGAAGGAACGACATCGTAGGGCGGCGCCTCCGTTTTCAGATGCGCGATCGGGATCATAACCGCGATATCGCTGATGATCTTCGCCGTAAGCATGTGATCCGGATTGTAATCGTGCAGGCTGTGCGTGAAAATCACATCCGCCTTGCAGTACCGTACCAGATTGATGAATTCCAGGCGGGTCTTCCGGCTCTCCTCAAAGAACATCTCATCATCGTAATCCAGGCAGATATACTCGGCCCCGATGATCGCCGCCGATCTTGCAGCCTCCGCCTTGCGGATGCGTGCGATCTCCTCCATCGTATGATGCGCGGACCCGATGTTTCCGTTGGTTGATGTCGCGATAAAAACTTTATGCCCCTGGGCAGCGTATTTCGCAAGTGTCCCGCCGCAATTAAACTCCACATCATCCGGATGCGCGCCGACCGCCAGAATATTCATACCAAATCCCCCTTCCTTCTTAGAACGTCAGCCCATTTGAAACGCCAAAATTTAGTTAAAACATTCTCCGCATTACTAATCACTAAACAAAATCTTAATTTTGCGTTAGTAATTAGTAATTAAATCAGTTATAGTTTATAAGCCCCGGACATGCCCTGTCAAGCCGTTTCACAGCCGCGCGGGTGAGAAAATAAGGCCCGGATTTTGGTCAATTTTCCAAAAGAAGCCGGAAATCCTTTTTCAGGATCCCCGGCCCCTTCATTTAGTTAGAATTCATGCGCAAGACCTGCGCCTGATCTGCATCCGTATATTACCCGGGTGTTATTTCAGGCTGTCTCAGCTTCTCAGATTGTAGGTGTCAAGGAATTCAGCAACGGTATCCTTTGTGCACTCGATGTAAGCATACGGAGTGAAGCACGGGATCGGAGTGCCGTTTTCAACCAGGTCGATGATGATCTCGCCCATGCCTACGCCGGACGGAGCAGCTGCAAGACCAAGGTTGCAGTAGGAAGTCTTTCCTTCATCGCCTTCGATGATGGTACCTACATTGTCATCGGAGCAGGTATCGGAAATGATGACGGTGTCAAGATCGATGCCGTTCTCTTTCAGCAGCTGTGTAGCCGGAGCGGTGGAAGAACCTGTGCCGGAGCAGAAGATCCATTTCTTGATATGATCCTTGTTGGACTGGATCGTCGGGCCGTACTTGTTCAGGATATCCTCCTGCACGCCGCCTGCAGCGCCGCAGTCAAGCCATACGAAGCACTCATCCGGAATATCCGGGAATGCAGCCTTGATAGCATCTTCATAACCTACGTCACGAAGGTGAATAGCCTCAACAGACGGGCAGTCACCGAAGACGATCATCAGATCGCTGTAGTCTTCCGCTACATCATCAAAGAAGCCTTCCTCCTCGATGATACGGGCAACGGATTTGCCCAGCTCATTGTACAGATAGTAGTCGTCAAGGCCATAGTGCGGTGAATAGAAGCCATATGCATCAGCACCCGGATCGTCGGTGGTCAGATAAGCAATACCTGCCTCATCCAGAAGTGCAAGAGCATCCGGCAGAAGCGCTGTGTTAACAGGTGTCAGGACAACTGCGTCGTAGTCCTGGTTAATGATGTTCTGTACGCCGTCCAGCCATGCTGTCTCGTCGGACGCCGCATCAATAAACTGATACTCATATCCTGCTGCTTCAACTGTCTCGCCGAGGGTTGTTGCCTTCGGAATGAACCAGGATGAACCGAACTTACAGACGAAAGCTACCTTAACTGCGCCATCTTCCTTGAAATCCTTGTAGTTCGGATAGTTGGAATAGTACCAGTTTCCGGTGGACTCGCTGTAGTCATAACCGGTTGCCGGATCCGCTTCGAGCGTGCCTTCATCTCTCATGGCTGCCGCTTCTTCTTCAGACAGTGCTTCAGCGTTTGCGGTCAGGCCAATCGCGCCGGCAAACAATAAACCAACAGAAAGAATCGCCAACAACTGTTTCTTCATGCTCAAATCCTCCTTTTCAATAAATCCGCGGTCACCCGCATTTACTAAGTTGATAAACCTCTATGCGGAGACCGCCCGCTGGTTACGATAACCGATCCCCGTTTTTTCTGCATACGCCAGGCATCACGGCTATATGCAAAAATACAATATAATGATTACAGCGCCAAAAGTCTGGCCACACGTCGTGCTTGCACGTAAGTGGGGACATGACTTTATGGCGCGCCCCACATGAGCAA
>CADBTC010000252.1 GCA_902797445.1 uncultured Eubacteriales bacterium
CCCCCTCCCTGTCAAGCGGAATTTTTTCTTTTTCGCATCTTTTTTCTGGCACTGCTGCTGTATAAAGGCTGCACACCTCCCCCAGCGGCCCTGGGGCCGCGAACGCACAAAAAGCGCGGATGCCGCCGAAAAAGCAGCATCCGCACCAATTATTTCTTGTCATGAGATTTACGAATGGTATCCGGAAGCCTTGACAGCCGGCGTCGAAAGCCGGATCACGTTTCTCGGTCAACCGTTGCCTCCGAAAGGATCCTCCGGGGTGATCCATGTCCATCCGTTGCGCTGCGCCCAGGCGATCCGCTCATCGTCAGCAAATCCCATCAGGATCGTTCCGGAGGGGAAAGCGCCTTCCTCGATGGACGCGCAGTCGATGGGAATATACACATATTTCAGGTCGGGACATCCCGCAAAGGCATTCTTCCCGATCCCAGTCACATTCTCCGAAAGCCAGACATATCGCGCGGCGATGCCTGCGAAGGCTTCGTCCTCAACGGTTTGCAGCGCAGAAGGCGTCACAAAGTCAGGCGTGTCGTGCTGCAGCGGATTGCTGAAGAATGCGCCTTCCCCAACCACCTCCAGACCGGCGGGCAGATCGATATGGTGCAGTTCAAATCCGTTTTCCTCGGCATAGAAGAAATGCCAGGTCAATGTGCTGCCTTCGGCAAGAATCTGCCTCAGCCCGCATTCTGCGAACGCGGCCCCTTCGAGCCGTTTCAGGCTGGCCGGAAGGGTAACGGACGTGAGCGCCGGGCATTGATCAAAAGCGTATGTATCGATTTCCTCCAGCTGTCTGGAGAACACGACACTCTCCAGAGCGGAGCATTCCTGGAACGCAGCCATTCCAATTTTCTTGACACTCGCCATGGTAACCGTCTGCAGAGAGGGGCAGCCGCGGAAAGCATACTCCCCGACACTGGTCACGTTTTCTCCGATTGTGACGGTTTTAATCTGATCACGTACTTCATACCACGGCGGGACTTCTTCGCCGTCGAAATCATACATGGGCCCTGTTCCGGAAATGATGAGAGTACCCGTTGTCATGTCCATCGTATAGGTCACATTTTCACCGATTCTGTTCGGATCCTGGGCCCCTTCCGCTTTTAGCGTCAGCGGGAAACTGTAAACGCCGATCTGGCCGTCGCCGATTTCAACCATCAGCCGGCCGGGAATAACCGCGGCCTCGGAGATCGTGAGAACCAGGTTCCCGTTCTCATGGCGCTGAGAAATCATTCCTGCCTGCGCTGCATCATCCGGAATAAACGCACTGAAATACAGCCAGTCCAGCATTTCATCGCCGATTTTGCACCAGTCGTTTGAATCAAAGCTGTATGCATTGGGATCCAGAACCAGCGGCTCCCCGGGCGTATAGTCCAGCTCGGAAGCCATGCTGAAGGTCGTGGACGGTTGTGCTTTGATCTCGGCGGTCAGGGTGAAGTCATCGGTCGCGGCGAGGCTGCCCCATCCGACAGTAAAGGTGAAGCGGTATGTACCGGGGACGGTGATCTTTTCACCCTCCGCCAGGTCCACAAAGAAGTCATCATCTTCATCAATCCAGGTCTTCAGGCGGAGCTGCTGCGGGTTGGCGGCATCCTGCTGTACAGAAGAGCAGGTCTCTATGTTGATTCCCTCACCCGCTCCGGCAATCCGAAGCGCTTCTCCGTTGCCAACCCACGAACCGAACAGGCCCTCATCCATAGACATGTTTCCGCCGTCCGGATAGATGAAGTACAAGCCTCGGCCCGTAGTCATCAGATTGATGTCAGGAGCCGGAATATGGCCGTTTTCGTCCGGAACAACGACCGTGGTCTGCTGATAGAATTCGAAATAATCCAGTCTGCAATGGAGCGCAACATCGTAAACACCAGCCCGGATGGGCTTGTAAGTAAAGGTTTTTCCGTCGGGGCTCAGATTGAAATCCATATACTGGTCCAGATCGTCCCGATCGCCTTCCCCGTTGACAAACCGGGCGGCATGGAAAATGACGGGACTTTCGGTGCCTGTATACCATCCCTCGGGATACAGCTTGATGCCTTCCGCGTTCAGCGTGTAGGTCCGGTTGAGTTCCAGATCCCACCGGGTTTCCATGTTGTAGCCGGACGGCGCCTCAATCTCCACCACATGGACAGTGAAGGACACGGTTTTCGTGAAACCAGGGGCCGTCATCGTCAGTTCGCAGGCATAATCTCCTTCCGCCGGGACATTGTCCCCGTCATTCCATTCAACCGCCAGGATTTCTGTGCGAAGGTTGAACCCGAAGGTATCCGGATCAACCGGATTCCCGTCCGGGCCGATGCAAGACAGGTTAATAGCGGACTGATTCAGGTCTGTTATGCCGGTTACGGCCGCTTCGGCGAAGGGCTCGCTGATCCATCCGAATTCGCACTCCCCGGTCATCACGTGGTATGTTTGCTCCGCTTCAGCCTGCAGCGAAAGCGATGACTTCACTGTGAGCAAAACAGTAAGCGGATCCAGGACGACGTTGTTTCCGTCCTTGTCGCAGGTGGTAATGCGGAAGACCGCACTGTAGGTCCCGGGGTTCTGCAGGAGGGCACTGACAGTTCCCTCCGTCGCGTATTCGGTCGTTCCGCTGTAAATCTCTTCATCGTTCGGATCCAGGATCTGAAGATTCACGTCGCAATGATAGAACGGCGTATACCCTCCCCGAATCTTCCAGGTAAGCTCCTGCGCCTCCTCGCTCGTGTCAAGTTCGAGGGGCAGAATCTCCGCGCTGACATTCTCATTCCCTTCCGCGGCGCTGATCGTAAAGGAGGGCTCCTGCCCGCCGATACGCTTGATCCATCCGCTTTCGTCGTACAGATTCATCGCCAGGCAGTATTTTCCGGGTACCGCGGTCGTCAGCATCATCGTTCCGGAACTGCTTTCCAGGTTCATCCGGCCTTCCCGGTAGAATTCGGCGCTGCTGCCGCCCTCCGGATAAAGCTCCCACATATATTCCATCTGCTGAATGGTACCGTTCCCACCATTGAGCGCGTACTGCGCTTCCAGCTCTTTTGTTTCCGCGTTCAGGGAGAACGTCACCGTACCGTCGATCATCCGCAGGTCATAGGTCGGGGTGCCTGTGAGTTCAAATTTCCTCTCCCAGGTGTAGAGAATGTTGTATTCACTGTCCATAAAGTTGATTCGGATCTCCAGCGTATCGCCGGCTGTGGGCGTATATCTGATCGTTCCGCTGCGCCCGGAAAGTTCCACATCCTCGCTCCGGAAGGCTCTGTAATGATCCTTGATTTCTGTAATCATGACCTGCGCTTCATCGTAGGTGAAATTCCCGTCCGTAATGGTCCAGGCGATCTCCAGCGTCTCACCCAGCGCTGCCTGAGACGGCGCTTCGATCCGCACAGGTTCCTGGTCAATCATATCCGCCAAAGCGATGCTCACGCCCAGCGCGAACATCAGCGTCAATACCGCCAGAATCAGTCGTTTCTTCATGGTCTTTCCTCCCGATCCTTTTTTCCAGTCACTCTGCCCTTCCGTAAGAATACCGAGGCAGAAAAGCGATTAAAATTATTTTATAGCAAAAGGCCGGCAAATGCAACAAACCCGTTGTCAGAAAACCCTCACGGACTCCAGCCGCCGTTGACCGGGATCACCTGCCCCGTAATATACCCTGCCTCCTC
>CADBTC010000253.1 GCA_902797445.1 uncultured Eubacteriales bacterium
AACTGGCTGTCCCCCACGGAGAATTCCGTGATGGTCCGGTTCTCATCCAGGGTCATAAAGACCTTCACCGGCCCGCCGAAGCCCTGGGCCGTCGCAGCATACTTTCCTTCGCCCAGATGTTCCGCGGTACTGGTGCTTTCCACGGTGAAGCCCGCCACCCCGGCGATGGCCTCCATCGCTTCGTTGACGCCCTTGATGACCGCGCGGCTGGTGATCGTGGCGCCGCTGAGCGCCTCAATCTCACCCCCGTCTTTCGTCAGGGCTACCGGCGCGCTCTTTCCGGCGAACTGCGCCTGGAATTCCGGCTCCTTGGCCCGGGCACCCAACCCGGCGGTTTCCGCGAAGTTGGATCCGCCCACGCTGATGCCGTTGATGGTGCCGTCCGGCCGGGCGGCCACGGTGGTCTCCACTTCCCCGCCGAAGCCCTGGGTCGTGGCCGCAAGGGCATATCCCACGATGCTGCCGTTCCCGTCCTTGCCGACGGAGATGCCGCTTTCCTCCATGGTTTCAAAGCCTGTGGCGTCCGGCAGCAGCTTGCCCAGTGTCTCCATGGCTTCCCGCTGTGCATTGGCGGCGATCACGTCTTTCGTCGCCAGATTGGTCGCGGCCAGCAGCACCGCTGCCACCACGCAGATGACCGTCAGCACCAGCCACGCAGGAATACTCTTCTTCATTGCTTGCTCTCCGTTCCCGACCCCTTCGGGCCTTTTCTGGTTTTCTTGTTAATCCTTGATCAGCGCCCGGAAACCGTCGCTGAAGAACTCTGTCCCGTCCGGTGCGATCCACATGGCCTCCGCGCCGAATTCCGCCAGCAGCTTTTCGCCTTCCTCCCGGTCCATCAGGAACAGAGAGGTGCTCAGGGCGTCGCCGATCCCGGAATCTGCGCACGCCACCGTCACGCCTCGCCACCGGGTTCCCGGCATCAGGGTTTCCGGATCGATAATATGGTGCCAGGTCTTTCCTTCGGCCACATAGTACCGCTGGTAATCCCCGCTGGTCACCACCGACCCCGTCTGCAGGGCGATCTTTTTCAGATATCCCTCGCCGCCCCCGTCCGGATCCTGCACGCCGATGACCCAGCTGCTCCCGTCGGGCTTGGCTCCTGTGGCGACCACGTTGCCCCCGAAGTTGACCAGCATGCCCTCCGGCAGGCCTTCCGCGATCCGCTGGGCCGCGTATCCCTTGGCCAGCGCCCCCACATCCAGCCGGGCCTTTTCATCCGTCAGGCGGACCGTCCGCCGTTCCGCATCGATTTCCAGATACTGGAATCCAGCGTGCGCCGCCGCTTCCTGAAGCGCTTCCGCCTCGGGGATCCGGGCGTTAGCCGGATCCGCGATCCCCGCCTCCCGGGCCTCGTGCCACAGGCTCAGCACGCTTCCAAGCATGGCGTTCACCCGGTGCCCGCTTTTTTCGTCGATCTCTCTGGCGAACAGCAGCAGGTCGATGATCCTTTCATCCACCGTCAGGGTTTCCCCGGGCCGGCTGTTGACGGTGCACAGGTTCACCATGTCCGGATAGGGGGTGTAGATATCATACAGATGGTCGTATTCCGTCATCTCTGACTGAATCTTCCCCACCGTTTCCCGGAATTCCTCCTCGCTTGCGGCATATCCCGTAATGGTTGTCACCGTATCAAAAAGGTCCATCAGCGTGGCCTGATACCTGGTTTTCGGGGACCCGGCCGTGCTTCCGCCGCATCCGCCCAGGATCATCACCGCCAGCACCGCGGAAAGGATCCCGCAAATCCGTCTCCGTATCATCTTTGCTTTATCGCTCTCTTTCGTTATACCGCACGGACGCTCCGAAGCACCCCCGCGGCGACCGCTGCCGTGGCACATCCGCAGACCGTACCGATCAGCAGCAGGTAGGGCAGGTATCCCATCACATAGGGGGAATGCATCAGCATGGCCGCGATCAGAATCTGACCCACGTTGTGCCCCGCGGCGCCCAGGACACTGACCCCCCATACGCTCAGATGCCGGCATTTCCGCGCCGCCCACATCACCAGCATCGCGAAGCCCCCGCCCGTCAGGGAAAAGGCCAACGCCGTCATATTCCCGCTGAACAGAGCTCCGATCAGGCACCTGGCCGCCAGAATCATCATCGCCGCGGGCAGGTTCAGCCGATACAGCGCAAAGAGGGTCACCGTATTAGCCAGCCCCAGCTTGACCCCCGGCAGGGGAATCACCAGCTCCAGCGGAATCATCCGTTCCAGCCGGCTGAGCACCAGCGCCAGAGCGGTCAGCAGCGCCATGGCTGTCACTTGCTTTGTTTTCAATGCCGCCGCTCCTTTACCGGATCACCGCGTCCACTTCCTCGCCGCCCGGCCGTCCCTCCACCCGGATTTCCACCCGGTTCGGCAGGCAGACCACGGACCGCCCAGGCTGGCTGATCCATCCGGAATGCACGCAGTCCTCCCCGGGACAGGTGCTTTCCGTAATGGCCGCCTTCCCGTCCTGAACCTGCACCTGGTTCCTGTATGCGCCGTCAATGCGGAAGGTGTCATCCTGATCCAGGGGCATTTCCCGGATCAGGGCCCCGTCTACGTAAATCCGCAGCACCAGGGGGCCCTCCGTTTGCCGGGCATCCAGCAGAAAGAAGATCAGCAGCGTGGCCGCCGCCAGGATCACCGCGCCGATGGCCACCCCGTCTCCCTTTCGGAAGCGAAGCCGTTCCTTTTCCGTCATGTTCTGTAAATCAGGGCGCACGCGATCCCCCAGAGCAGTCCCACCAGCACCTCCAGGGGCGAATGGCCCATCCGCTCCTTCAAATCCGGATTGTCAGTTTCCGTTTCGTTTTCCTGCACAAACCAGTCCATCAGCAGATTGATGGCGCTGCCCTGCCGCCCGGTCTCCCGCCGGACGCCGATAGCGTCCGTCATGACCACAAACAGCAGCACGAAGCTGATCGAAAAGGCCGTGGACTGAAAACCTTCCTGCATCCCCACCATGGTGCACAGCGCCGCCACAAAGGCCGTATGGGAGGAGGGCATCCCCCCAGATCCGAAAAGCAGCGTCCGCAGGCTCCATCCCCGATGCCGGATGCCGTCAATAATGGTTTTCGTCACCTGCGCGGAGAACCACGCCACCAGACAGCATCCCAGTATCCGGTTTGATAACAGCTCCTCCAGCATCCCGGAACCGTCCTCCTCCTATTTTATCACAGCTGGTCGGGTTTTTCAAGAAAAAGCAAATGATTAACAATCGCCGTCGACCGCCCGGTCGCCCTGTTCTGACCGTTCCCTCTCTCACGCGTCCAGAAGGCTGAAAAAGCCGATTTCGCTCTGCCCATTCTCCCGAACCCAGGCAAGGGCGCTGGCCGCGTCGTCATAGACATTTCCACGGGGATGTTTCCGGTCGGAAAACGCCACGCCCGCACTCAGATGGATGGCCGGCTGCCCCGCCGGCGGATTCTGCAGGATGGAGTTCATCTGCTCCACCTTTCCCCGCGCCAGCCCCCGAAGGGCGCTGGTCATCCGGTTCATGATGATCACGAACTCATCCTCCTTCAGCCGGCAGATCTCGTCCGCTGAACGGAAGCTGGACCGCATGACCTCCGCCACCTGCATCACGGCCCGGTCCATGGCTTCCTTTCCCAGAGCGCGGCAGAGG
Source organism: uncultured Eubacteriales bacterium (assembly GCA_902797445.1). GTDB lineage: Bacteria > Bacillota > Clostridia > Christensenellales > Aristaeellaceae > Aristaeella. Next base: position 3,612 of record CADBTC010000253.1, read on the forward strand.
GGTTCATAGTCGTCGATGGAAACCAGCATGACCGCGATATGCTGCTTGTCCGTTTCCCGGAACAGCACCTGGAAAGCCGCCCGGTTGTACAGCCCCGTCAGCGCGTCATGCATCGCCACGTGGGCAAAGTGACCCCCGAGATCCGCTTTCTTTTCCGCTTCGGCTTCGCCGCCCTGTCCGCTGTGGGCAGAAATGAAGGCCTCAAATTCCTCCTCCGGCAGGGGCCTGGAAAAATAGTATCCCTGAATGAAGTCGCAGCCCATGGTCTTGAGGGTAAACATCTGTTCCGCCGTTTCCACGCCCTCGGCGATGATCGGCAGCTCCAGGGATTTGGCCAGCCCGATGACCGCCTCCAGCAGCCGGGTGTCCTTGCGCTCCTTGAAGGCCGTCCGCACAAACTGCATGTCCAGCTTTAGGGTGTCGATGGGCAGGGTGGTAATCATGTTCAGCGAGGAATATCCGCTGCCAAAGTCGTCCATCTCGATGTGGAAGCCCAGCTCCCGCAGCTGGTTGATGATCCGGATGATCTGCTCCCCGTTTTCGGTATACGCGCTTTCCGTCACCTCCAGGTGCAGCTCTCCCCGCTCCAGCCGGTTCTCCGCGGCGATCTGCCGCATCTTCTCCGGCAGGTTCTGGTCGTACATGTCGACCCGGGAAACATTCACCGACACCGGGATGGACCGCCCCAGCTTTTCCTTCCACAGACGGATGCTGGCGGCCGCCTCCCGCCATACGTATTCATCCAGATCGCTGATCAGCCCGTTTTCCTCGAAGAGGGGAATAAAGGTTCCCGGGCTGACCATGCCCATTTCCGGATGCTTCCACCGGACAAGAGCCTCTGCGCTGCTCAGTACGGGTTCCTTCTGCCGTACGTCGAATTTGGGCTGATAATATACCTGGAACTGCTTTTCCCGGATCGCCGCCCGGAAGCCCTCCAGCAGCGTCTCGTTCAGGGTTTCCCGCTGGTGCAGCGCTTCGTCATACAGGGCGATGGAGCGGCTGTATTTTTTGATGCTGTCCATCGCCACCTTCGCCCGGTCGAACCGCCGCTCCATCTCCAGGGACCGGTCCGTCCGCAGATAGACACCCATCCGGATCCGGAAATAGTTGTCCTGGTCCACAGCTGCCTGCAGGCCGGCCAGGATCGTCTCATATGCTTCCTGATGGGGGCAGTAGACCAGGAAGGTATCCCCTCCCAGCCTGCTCGCAACGCCGCCCTTTTCCTCGACCAGCTTCCGGATTTCGGCGCCGATCTTCCGCAGAATCTCGTCCCCCACCGCCCGGCCGTACCGCTCGTTCAGCAGATGGAAATGGCTGATATTCAGCATCACGGCATCGGTTTCCGTATCCGGATAGAAGATGTCGAAGCGATGGGCATAGTGATAGAAATAGTTCCGGTTATACAGCCCCGTCAGCTGATCCCTTTCCGTCCAGCTGATGACGTCCTGATCTTCGGACAGCTGAATTGTCCGCCAGATCCGGGCCCGGATGACTTCCGGCCGGGGATAGGGCTTGGGGATAAAATCGATGGCCCCCTGGGTCAGGCATTCCACCTCCGCTTCCTGATCCGCCGTCAGCACGATGACCGGCAGCAGGGCCGTGGGGGCGTTGCGCTTGATGTGCCGCAGGATATCAATTCCCTTCATATCCGGAAGATTCAGGTCCAGCAGCACCAGGCTCAGCGTATCCGCGTGCTCCTCCAGGATCCGCAGGGCTTTCGTCCCGTTTTCCGCGCACATGAGCTCATATTCCTCTCCCAGGATCATGCGCAGCATCTCCATGTTCAGCATCTCGTCTTCCACGATCAGGATGTTTCGCCGCTTCCCATCCACCCGAAGACTCCGCTGTGTATCCGCCATTTTTTCCTCCCGCCAGTATCAAAGCCTCGCTGAACCGTTTCGTCCGCTTACGTTCTGGTAATAGCTCCCTGTTTCTTCAGCTGCATCTTGTTTTCGTACATCTCTTTGTCCGCCCGGATAAACAGGTCTCCCAGCTGCCTGTCCTCGTCCGGCCGGTAATCCGTACAGCCGATGGAAACAACCGGCTCGCCGGTTGTTATATGTGCTTCCGACTGCGCCCGGAAGGCGCTGACCAGCTCCTTACGGTTTTCATAATCGGATCCCTGAATCAGCACCACAAACTCGTCTCCCCCCGTGCGGAAAACCGGGCTGTGGGCAAACCTGCGGCAGATGATCCTGCAGGCTTCCTGAATCAGACGGTCCCCCTCCTGGTGCCCCAGGGTGTCATTGACATGCTTCAGGCCGTTCACATCCAGCACCGCCAGGCTGAAGGGCGCGGCCTGTTTTTCCTGGATCATCCGGTCCATCTCATGCTCCCGCTCGGTGTAGGCCAGCTTGTTCTTGACCCCGGTCAGCGCGTCCCGTCCGGCCCGCTCACGCACCAGGAACAGCTCCCGCTCGCTGACGTCCGCCTCATTGCTCTTCAGCCGGTAGTTATTAATCAGCACGCCCAGCGAAAGCCCGAAGAGCAGCACCACCACAAAGATGCTCCGGGCGCTGACCCATCGGATGGCGTCCATCTGGCCGCTGATGAAGGCCGCGTCCCCCACGTCCAGCCCGTCCCCCTCGAAGTGATGCTCCAGGGCGGTCAGGGCCTGATGTGTCACCTCCAGAATGCTCTGGTTCATCCACACCAGGGAAATAAACAGAATCAGGCTCAGCAGCGCAATCCAGACCACGATAGTTTTGCCGAAGCGCCGCTGCCGGTCCCGCTTCAGAATGGTCCGGAAGAAGAGGAATCCCAGCACGCTCCAGGCCACAAACAGGAAGTAGCTCTCCGGCGCCATGTCCCCTTCCGCAAACAGGTTGGGAATCAGCAGGTAGCACGCGAAGGCCACCATGATCACCGTTCCCGCCGTTCCGAAGGCGGCTTCCTTCTTATCTCCGCGGAATGCCGCGATCTTCCGCGCCGCCGCGCATACGAGGCCGTAGATCAGCGTGGCCCCCAGCGTCGTCACATCCACAATCCAGCCGATGGCTGTCCGCCCCAGCAGGGGAATCAGCACCGAGATCCCGGCGATCAGCATCGTCGCGCGATCCGGGGTCCCATGTCTCCCGGTTTTCGCGAAGGAGGAAGGCAGAATCCCGTCCCGCCCCAGGGCAAAAAACAGGCGGCTGAGCACCGTGACGTTCCCGATCAGACTGGTCAGCACCAGGCACAGCAGGCTCAGCATCAGGATCCCCGTCCCGAAGGAGCCCATGTACCGCTCCGCGGCATAGAAGGCCGGCAGCCCCTTGATGCCTTCCAGGTTATCCAGATCCTGAATATAGGCCAGCCAGCTGGAATATTCCGGCGGATAGGCTGAAACCGAAAGCAGCGTGACCAGGATGTAGAGAACCATCGTGGAGACCACCGCCGTCACCAGCACCCGGAACATCTTTTCGTGATGGAATGTCAGCTCCTCTGCCCCGTGACATACGCTTTCAAAACCGATATAGGCCCAGGGGGAAATGATCGCGATTTTCAGCACCTGCCCCACTGACCCCCGGTCCGGCAGGAATATCGGCGCCGCGCTGACGCCCGGCCGGAAAAAGGAGGCAACGAAACAGACGATGATCCCCGCCGAAAAGAAGAGCGCCATGCCCGTCATGGCCTTTACGGGCCCTTTGGCAAACCGGGCACAGAACCAGGCCGTGCCCAGCAGGAACGCCGCGGACAGCATCGCCTCCCCCGCGTATACCTCGTATCCGAACAGGGTATACATCCGCCCGAAGCGGAAGATGTCTCCCAGGAAATACCGGGCAAACAGGGGCAGCGCCGTCCCGTTCGCCCACAGCATAGCCGCGTAGGTCAGCGTCATGAACCAGGACGCCAGAAAGCCGTGATCGTATCCGAAGGCCTCCCGGCACCAGACGTAAGGCCCGCCGGCATCCGGATAGCAGCTCATCAGGTAGGCATAGGCCCGGCTGATCACCAGCATTACCAGCCCGCCCAGAATCAGCCCCAGGCAGCTGCCCATAGGCCCCGCCTGGGCCAGATAGGTGTTCGCGGTCACGATCAGCGAACCCCATCCAACGCTGGTCCCGATCGCAAAAGCCCATGCGGACATCCGTGAAATCCGGGGCGACAGCCCTCCCTGGAATGCATGCGCTTCGCTTTGCATGGAACAGTCCCTTCCTTCCGGCCTTCAGGCCTTGCCTTGACGACGTATATCCGGCGGGAAAAGGCCGCCGGGAAAAAATTATACTAATGACATTATATGCATTTTGGGTGTGAATGGCAACCCGGCCCGAAAAAAAAGCGAAAAAAAAGCCCGGAAACGACATATTTCCAGGCTCTTTGAAAATCCGTCGGCTTCGATCAGCGCTTGCTGAACTGCGGAGCACGACGCGCGGCTTTGAGGCCGTACTTTTTCCGTTCCTTCATTCTGGGGTCACGGGTCAGGAACCCGGCCTTCTTCAGGGAAGCCCGCAGATCGGGATCCACCTTGCACAGGGCCCGGCTGATGCCGTGACGGATCGCGCCGGCCTGTCCGGTCAGCCCGCCGCCGTTCACGTTCACCAGAACGTCGAAGCTGCCCTGATTGGTCAGCGCCAGGGGCTGCCGCACGGTCATCTTCAGGGTTTCGAGGCCGAAATAATGATCGATATCCCGCTTGTTGATGGTGATCTTCCCATCGCCGGCCACCAGACGGACGCGGGCCACTGCCTTTTTCCTGCGGCCAACGGCGCTGTATTCAATCTTAGCCATTCTTCTCTATCTCCTTTTCGCGTCTCACTTCAGTTCCAGCGCCACAGGCTTCTGGGCCGCATGCTCATGCTCGGCGCCCACATATACGTGCAGCTTCTTCGCCATCTGCCGTCCCAGCGGTCCCTTGGGCAGCATCCCAACGATGGCATGCCGCACAGCCAGCTCCGGCTTTTCGGCCATCAGCCGGCGATAGCTCGTCGCCTTCAGTCCGCCGGCGTATCCGCTGTGGTGATAGTAGAATTTCTGGTCCAGCTTCTTGCCGGTCAGAATCGCCTTGTCGGCGTTGATGATAATGACATAGTCGCCGGTATCAACATTGGGCGTATAGATCGGCTTGTTCTTCCCGCGAAGGATGTTCGCGACCTGGCTGGCCAGACGGCCCAGCACCTGCCCCTCCGCGTCCACAACGTACCATTTCCGGTCGATGTCCGCGGCTTTCGGTAAAAACGTCTTCAAGGGTTTCCCTCCTCAAATGAATCTTCGCAATGGTCCTCCGGCCGTGATGGTCGCACGTCCGGCTTCGTACAAAAGCTACCGGGGCTAGCGGAGCTATTGATACCATCCGCCATTCTACCGCAGACAGAGATTGAAGTCAAGCCTTTTTTTCGCTCTTTTTTCTGTTAAAATAGGGGCTGGCTGCTGCCCGGGGAGGCGCCGGGCGCCCGAGACGATTTTCGTCTCCGCGGACAGCGCCGCATCGTGAAGAGCCGCCCGGCAGCCCATCACTCAACGCGCATGATTATAAGGAGGTTCATCCTTTTGGAACATTATCTGGATAACGCCGCCACCACCCGGGTCTGCCCGGAGGCGGCTGACGCGGCCCTGCGGGCCATGCTGGAAACCTACGGCAATCCTTCCTCCACCCATCGGGCCGGCCGGGAGGCCCGCAAGCTGCTGGACGCGTCCCGGGCCGCGGTCGCCCAGGCTTTGGGCGCCCGGGATCCCGGGGAGATCGTCTTTACCTCCTGCGGCTCCGAAAGCGATAACTGGGCTCTGCTTTCCGGCGCCGAGGCCATGAAGCGCCACGGACGGCACATCATTTCCTCCCTCGTGGAGCACGATGCCATCCGCCGCTCCCTGGATCTGCTGGAGGACCGCGGATATGAGATCACCCGCCTCCGCCCCGATGCCACAGGCCGCGTCGCTCCCGAATCCGTTGCGGAAGCTCTCCGGGAGGATACGGTGCTGGTCTCCCTGATGATGGTCAATAACGAAACCGGAGCCGTCACGGATATTGCCGCCGTCTCCCGGGTTCTGAAGGCCGCGGGGTCCAAAGCCCTCCTGCATACCGATGCGGTCCAGGCCTTTCGGAAAGTCCCCTTCCATGCACGCTCCCTCGGGGCGGATCTGATCTCCGTCAGCGGGCACAAGATTCACGCGCCGAAGGGCATCGGCGCCCTCTATATCCGGTCCGGGGTTCGCCTGCCCCCCCGAATCGTCGGCGGCGCCCAGGAGTCCGGCCTCCGAGCCGGCACGGAGCCTCTGCCCCAGATCGCCGCCTTCGCTGCCGCCTGCGCCCTGGATCCGGAAACGGACCGCATTCGTGCCCTTAAGGCCCTGACGGTCCGTCTGCTGTCCGAGAAGGTCCCGGAAGCCCGTTTCCTGGAAACCGACGCACCGCATATTCTCAGCCTCTCCCTGCCTGGATGGCGCAGCGAGGTGCTGATGAACTACCTGGAATCAAAAGGGATTTATGTCTCCAAATCCTCGGCCTGCAAGCAGGGCCGCCGCTCCCATGTGCTGGAAGCCCTGGGCATGCGTCCCGATGTCATCGACGGAGCCCTCCGTGTCGGCTTTTCCCGCCTGAATACGGAGGACGACGTGGAAGCCCTGGCGCAGGGGTTAGCCGAAGCTCGTTCCCTGGCTCACCGGTAAAAAAAGCCCGCCGGACGGACGTTTTCGCCGCGGCGGGAAATCTCGGATGTGCGCGCAGGGGCCCGCTGAAAAGCGGGCCCCTTTTCTGTCAGAAATTCACGCCGAGCGCGCGCAGCTTCTCTTCTGTGTCGTGGGCATCCCCGTTAAACACGATGCCCTTCCACCCGTGGGCCATGGCCATCGCCACGTTCACCGGCGCGTCGTCGATAAACACGCACTCCTCTTCCACCAGATGAAACTCTTCCGTAAAAAGCGTATAGATCGCCGGCGTCGGCTTGATCACCCGCACGATGCCGGAAATCATTGTGCCGTCAAAGAACTGGCTGATGGGCATTTTTTCCCAGTATTCAGGCTGGTTTCGGCTGGCATTGCTCAGCAGATAAATGCCGTAGCCCGCCCGTTTCAGCCGCTGCACCAGCTTTTCCATCCCCGGCATCATTTCCCGGGGCTCCCACCAGTGATACAGCAGGCCCTTCACCTTTTCCCGCAGTCTTTCGGGCATCCGCTCCAGGATCAGGGGCTCCGCGGTCTCCTCCTGGAGAATGCCCATATCCATCTGGGCCCATTCCACGCTCCGGAACATTTCCCGCGTCACGATTTCCCGGTCCGAGGGATCCAGAATTCCCTGCCGGGTCATGAACAGCTCCGGCTCAAACCGCAGCAGCACGTTTCCCATGTCAAACACAATATTCCGAATCATGCTCCTTCTCCTCCCTTTTGTCGTTCATCCTCCGTTGAAACCCTTTTCCGAATCCTGCGTTTTTTCATCCGTCGGTCTGCTCTTTCAACATCCTTTTCCGGATTCTTCGCGTTTTTCCCTTCTTCCGCCGGTCTGCCATTTCAGCACCCTTTCCCGGATCTCCCGTTTTTTCTCCTTACTCCGTCAGTCTGCCGTTTCGAAGCCCTTTGGGATAGTGATTCCGGATCATCCCGTCGCTGCCCTTTCCCCATCCGAGGGACAGGCCCTGATACGTCATCACCGTCCACCCCTTCGCGTCCCCCTCCAGGGTCTCCCCCGCCAGGTACCGAAGAGCCTCCGGCCCGCTGACGTCCGTCCTCCGGATCCCCGGCCAGTCCGGTCCCAGAGCCGCCGCGTGATCGGGCACCCAGTTTTTTCCCCGCAGCTCCGCGAGATGCAGCCCCAGCCGCAGGACTCGGATCCCGTCCAGATCCGGGATGTCGCCCAGCCGCACCGCGGTTCGCCCAAAGCAGGCGTTCGGAAGGGGCAGCCCCTCCGGCAGCCTTGGAAGCATTTTTCGCATCTCCCCATCCATCCGAAAGAGGCCCTCGCCCGCCGGCAGCCCGGCCGCTCCGCTTCCCCGTTTTCGGAGGAGCGATACAAACTGCCCCTCTCCCCGGGTCAGATGGGGCCAGCAGGTAAACATCCCATTTTTCCCGTCCACGCCGGGCAGCGAGAAAGCCTCCGCCTCGAAGGCCGGATGCGTGCGTAAAAACCATGCCACCTGCTCTTCGTTCTCCGCGGGATGGAAGGTGCACGTGGCGTATACCATCCGCCCCCCCGGGCGAACCAGCCTCGCAGCCGAATCCAGAATCTCCCTTTGCCTTTGCACGCAGCCCAGCGCTTTTTCTTCGCTCCATTCTTCCCGCGTCTCCGGCGCCCGCCGGAACATGCCCTCCCCGCTGCAGGGGGCGTCCACCATGACGCCGTCGAATCCCTCCGGCCATTTCTGCGCCAGCTGCTGCGGCCAGGCGCATGTCACGGCCGCGTTTTCAATCCCCATCCGTTCGATATTCCGGCTCAGAATGACCGCCCGCTTGGGAACGGGCTCGTTGCATACGATCAGCCCCTCGCCCCGCATGGCCGTGCCCATCTGGGTGCTCTTTCCGCCCGGCGCGGCGCACAGATCCAGAATTCTTTCCCCCGGCTGTGCATCCATCACCGCAGCGGGAATCATCGCCCCCGGTTCCTGCAGGTAAAAGGCGCCTGCCTCATGCGCGGCCGTCGTTCCCGCCGCGGATTCCATCGGGATCTCCCAGGCCCCTTCGCACCATGCAATCCGTTTTTCCGCGTCACGGAAAGGGATTTCCCATCCCTTTCGCAGCGGGTTCATCCGCAGCCCCCGGACGGGCGGCTCCGCCAGCGCGGCGAAAAAAGCCGCCGCGCCGTCCTCCAGCTGTGCGATGATCCGCTTTTCGAAAGCCTCCGGCAGCTCCATCCCCATGATCCCCTCTCCATCTGTTCAGGCCGCCAACGCAGCCGGCTGAACCCATCGATGGCATACCGCCTCTTCAGGGCTTTCCGTCCCTCTCAGGCGTCCTCCATCCATTCCGGTACCATGTACCGCCGGATGCAGACCGTCGGCGTGTGCAGGGCACATCTGGCCAGCACGTTCGCGGTTCCGGCGGTCAGCACCTTCCGGATCCCCATTTTTTCGGCGCACCGCAGCACCGTCGCTTCCCCGGCCTCCACCATCTCCGGCTCCGTATTCCCGGCCAGATTGGTGTTGTTCACGATGCCGCTGATCCTCTGCCGGCCTCTCCGGGAGATCCGCTGCGCCAGATCCAGGATGTCTTCTTCCGTTCCCGTCAGGGGACGCATGCAGTTCACCACCAGAAACGTCTCGCATTCCTCCGCGTATCGGGCAAATCCCTGGGCATATCGACCCAGCGCGGCCGCCCCCGTATCGTCGCCGCCCACGTCGAAAATGACCCGGTCCCCCGGCATTTCAAATACGCTCTGGATCTCTGCCGGCAGCGCCGGAATATCCACCGTCGTCATCGCGAAGGTGGGCATCAGCACACGGATGCCCGCCGCGCGCATCTCCCCGGCCTTTTCCCCGCTGCGGAAATAGGGGTTCACGATGTCCAGATCCACCAGCGTCGTCTTCTCCCCCGCCCGTGCGGCCTCCATGGCCAGGTTCAGCGCCAGCTCCGTTTTGCCGCTGCCGTAATTCCCCGTCACCACGATGAACCGGGAAAACATTTCGATTCCGTTCATTGGCTGTCCCTTTCCGTTTCGCTCCATCCCCGGGGATAGACCGGCCGCCGGTACGCCTCATTCCGGTCGATCAGCTGATCCGGCGTTTCCGTCTCCAGGTCCTGCGCGTCCTTCAGCATGTTTCGGACGCGGCGCCGCCGGGGCCGGATGGCCTGCTCAAATTTTTCCGTGGTCCGGCCAGCGGGTTCCGGTGGTTCATCGGTGGGAGCAGTCTCCCCCCTCCCGCGCCCGGGAAGCTCCGATGCAGCCGTTCCCCCGCGCGGTCCCTCCGACCGGTACGCGGTCCACCGGGCGGACGCGATCTCCTCCTCCGGCTCGCCGTCGTATCTGCTTGCCACATATCGGGCCACGCTGCGCCTCCGCCCGCCCGCCCGCTGTGCTGTCCGATCCCACCGGGTCTCTCCCCCGGGCGCGCTTTCCTCCCGGGATTCAGGCGCGTCCTTTCGTTCCATCCGCGCCTGCCGGATCAGCGATGGGGCCAGTTCGGCCGCCGCGGCACTCAGGGGGATCTCCTCTGCCGGCGCATTTTCGGGATCATATTGATTTTCCTCTATATCATTATTCGGCGTCTCCGCCGTTTCTTCCTCCCTGTGTCTGGCAGCCCGGCGGCTTCTCCAGATCCGGTAGGGCTGCCAGCGGAACAGATATACGATCAGGTCAATCACCATGCCCGCCGCGCATAGCGCGATGGCCAGCCCTTTCCAGTGATCTCCGATCCACTGCATGATCGTGGTTCCCTCCGGGGCGGAAAAGGTGTTCCATATTTCCAGTGCCACCGCGCGAATCCAGCCCATCAGGGCGATAAAGACCGAATTGGCCAGCGTGCCCATCTTTTTCTTCTCCCCTCTCTTCCTTCTGCGTCCCTCATCAAGGCTGACCCGGGCCCGCAGGAATCCATTCCGGCCGCCCGGCGGTCACGAAAAAAACGAAAAATCCCCGCGCCGATCCGTCGTGCGGGGATGCATTCATGACCCTTTTCCCGGGATATGCGTTTCGCTTTCGTCCAGGGAAATGGCCGATCCGCCCCGGCATTGCCCTGCTTTTTTACTCCGTCTCGATGGCCTGCACTTCCACCGTGACCGAGATGGTGTCATTATTCAGCACAGCGTCATCGCTGGGCTTGTTGACCTTAATCTGGTAGCTGGTGGTTTCCGACAGGTTCCGCAAATCCACGTAATGCTCGCTCAGAGAAAGCTCCGTCAACTGATTCAGCACCTCGCTGCGGGCCGCCACGGTAATGCTTTCCGGGCTGATATGGATCGCCTTGACCTCATATCCCTTCTTCACCTGGTTGATGGTGCTGATCATGGTTTCCGTATCAAAGGTCTTGGTGGGCAGGATGGTGGTTTCCAGCACCACGCTGTCCAGCTTCAGCCCGTCATAGCTGATTTCCAGCAGGCTGCTGCTCACTTTCTCGCTGTTGCGGTTATAGAGTGCCAGCTCTCCGGTCAGCGCCGTGGTTCCCTCGGTCCACTCCATTTCGGAGGTATTCAGGAAGACCCTGGCCCGGCTGATGCTGTTGACCAGGCTACGGGGGCCGCTGACCGCCACCAGAGGCGGATCCACCCCGGGCGAGCTCATATACCATCCCGAGGGCACCTCTCCCGTCACCGTTACGGATACGGGAATCCGGTAGCGATAGATAAAGTCGTCCACCTCGACCTGGACGCTTTCCGGACTGAGGCTGGAAATCCGTCCGTACAGGGAGGAGGAGGAACTGAGCAGCTTCAGCTCCTGCTCCCCGGTCCCGCTGATCCGGCTCAGATCCACCCGAATGTTATAGGCGGAGGCTTCCGCCCGGTCGTACTGCATTTGGGGCACCGCGGCCACCGCCGTCACTTCCCCGAGGGAATCGCTCAGATCGCTGACCACGATGTATCCGTTTCGTTTCATGGCATCGGTGCCGCTGATGTTCACGTTGACATCGTTAAATGTTTTTTCACGGGTCAGCGTTTCGTCCTGGCTGATCAGGCCAGCCCAGATCACGATGCTGATCAGCACCGCCAGCACCTTGAAGCCCCAGTTGTGCAGCATCACATGCTTGATGCTCTG
>CADBTC010000254.1 GCA_902797445.1 uncultured Eubacteriales bacterium
CGGCGGAACGGCAAAGGCCAACGAGACGGTGACCGAAGCCGGCGTAATGGCCGACTGGCTGATCGGGCAGGGGATCGCGCCGGAGCGCATCCTGCGGGAGGACGCGTCGCTGACTACCGCGGACAATGCGCAGAACCTCTGCGCCATACTGGCCGCGGAGTATCCCCAGGTCAAGACCCTGGCTGTGGTCACAAGCGATTATCATCAGCCCCTTGCCTGCCTGCTTTTTACACAGGCGGCGCTGCTGTGGGAATATGAGACAGGAGAACTGCCCTATGCCGTGGCGGCCAACGCCGGATTCATGACTGGGATCCGCAACGAGGACTATCAGAGCATTCCGGCTCAGTCGCCATATGTATGGTACATGGCGGACCCAAAGTATTGAAGCGGAGGAAACGCGCGTTCAGGGGGAGCGAACATGAAGTTGAGACGAATTCGGAGCCTGATGCTGGCGGCCGCGGCGGCTGTTTTGCTGGCAGCCTGCGGACTATCCCCGGCGCCTGCGGCTGCGGCAAAGGAAGCGATCACGGCGCCGACGGGATCGGCACAGCCGGTCATGAGCCGGGCGCCTGAGCTCACGCCGGAACCCACGCCGGAACCCACGCCCGAACCGACGCCGGAGCCCACGCCCGAACCGACGCCGATCCCGCTGCGCCAGCCGGAGCTCTGCGACACGATCATTGATCAGGACCTGTTTTTTATTCCAGCCACCCAGCAGGGGACCGTGGAACGCGTACCCTATGTGACGCGGGATTACGTCACCGGGACTTCTACGGAGTACGAGAAGACCCTGAGCGTGTATCTCCCCTACGGCTATGACGAGACAAAGGCCTATGACGTGCTGTTTCTGCTGCATACCTCCGGCGCTAACGAGAAGTTCTGGCTGGAGAGCGAGCACAGCTATCAGGTGCCGGATGGGGAGCTCTGGTACGTGTGGCTCACGAACCTGCTGGACAATATGATCCAGCAGGGCTACTGCAAGCCCATGATCGTGGCGGCCCCCTGGGGCTATCTGGATGAATATGGTCCCGTACAGCACAATTCGGCCCGGGACTACGGTACCTTTACCATTGAGTTCCGAAGGGATATCCTGCCCCTGGTGGCAGAGCGGTATCATACCTATGCTGCCGACGGCAGCGAGGAGGCTCTGATCGCCGCCCGGGAGCACTTCGGCGTCCTCGGTGCAAGCTACGGCGCCTATATGGCCGAGATCAGCATCATGGCCCCCAGCCTGGATCTGGTGTCATGGTATGCGCTGATCGGCGGCGGCAGCGTGAGCCGGGAATACCTGGAGCCGGAATGGAGCCGCAACGGACTGAGTCATTATCCCGTCTCACTGCTGTATTTCATCGAGGGCACCTACGACGACCGGCAGCCGGTGGAACTGTCCTATATGAATCTGGGCTGGTGGGAGGAGCGCTTCACGCCGGAGGAGAATCTCCGGCTGACCATGGTGGAGCGCTGCGCCCATGAGGAGCGGGCTTGGATCAACGGCCTGTACAACGCCGCCCAGCTGTTTTTCCGATAAAACGGGAGACATGAAAAAGCCGTGGAGCAGACGATCCACGGCTTTCTTGCAGCCTCGATCAGGCTTTCTTCGCTTTCAATTGGGCGATCATCTGATCACAGACCTCGTCCATGTCGCCGACGATGCCAAAATCACAATAGTTGAAGATGGCCGCGTTGGGATCCTTGTTGACGGCCACCACCTTGTCGGAATCGGTAAAGCCGGTCACATGGTTTACCGCGCCGGAGATCCCGAAGCCTATGTACAGCTTAGGCTTGACCACCACGCCGGACTGGCCGATCACCAGCTTGAAGGGCAGCAGCCCCCGGTCGAACACAGGCCTCGTGCAGGCGATCTTGCCGCCCAGCAGAGCGGCCAGCTCCCGATAGCGGGGCAAAGCGTCCGCCCCTTTGAGGGCATTGCCCACGCAGACGATCACTTCCGCGTCGGCGATGTTCAGGCTCTCGTCCGTCTCGTCAGCCTTGAAGTCCAGAATCTTCGTACGGACCTGTTCCACAGGGAAGTCAATCCGTTCCTCGATCACCGCGCAGGGGCGTTTGCCGGTGGGGACGTATTTGAAGGTGCCCGGGCGGATGGTGCCCACCTGGGGACGCATCACCGGCACGGTGATGAC
>CADBTC010000255.1 GCA_902797445.1 uncultured Eubacteriales bacterium
CTATCAGGTGCTGCTGAAAAACCATGAGAAGCTTGGGGTTCCGACCATTCACAGCCTGCCGGAGCTGCAGGACCTGGTGCTGCGCCGCTTCCCGGACCGGATTTACGGATACGGCGTCTATCTGGGAGAAACCATGATCGCCGGAAGCGTGATTTTCCGATTCGGAGAGCGGGTCTGGCATACGCAGTATCTGGCGTCGGATGAGGACTATCTGAAGCTGTATCCCATGGACTTCCTGATTGCCAATCTGATTTTTTCCGCGCTGGAGGCCGGGATGGATCTCTTTACCTTCGGCATCTGCACGGAGGACCAGGGGCGGTATCTGAATCTGGGGCTGAGCCGGTTCAAGGAGGGATTCGGAACGGAGTTCGGGATCAACCGGAGCTATGAAAAGCTGCTCTGAAGCAAGAGAAAACAATTTCGTTCATACATTTGCTGCAGCTGAAAGCCGAATATTCGCAGGAGAAGATTATCTACGCCAGAGTCCGGACAGGGCCTGGCGGATTTCTTCTTTTTCGGCTTTCCGCATTCCCGCGGTCCACAGCAGGAGCAGGTAGACGAGGGTATAGAGCAGGATGAACAGCAGCAGCCGCGGCCAGGTATCCAGGACGAGGTTCCGGCACAGGAACCAGGCGGCCAGGCACAGGGCGCAGGCCAGAGGGATCCAGCGCAGCAGCGATTTCCAGAAGGTCAGGACATTTAAACCGATCCAGCGGTGATAATAGATGTTCATGAACAGGCCCGCGCCCAGCACGACGGCGGCAAGCGTTCCCAGGCTGGTGCCGACCACGCCCCAGCGGCGGATCAGCAGAATGCTGAGCGCCACATTGACGCAGGCGATTCCGAAATAGATTACGGAGCGGGGGCGGTGCATGTTCTTGGCGTTCTGAATATTGACCCCCATGGTCTGAACCGCGGGAATATACCGGGCCAGCATCAGCACCACTCCGGCCAGGTAGGATGTTTCATACCCTTCTCCCACCCAGAGACGGATGAAAGGCCTGCCGACGAGGATAAAGCCGGTCAGCACCAGGAGCAGAATATAATTGTTATACCGGCCGATGCGAGTAAACAGAGCCGTCAGCTTGACGTCGTCCTTTTCCTCCGCGACGATCCGGTTGGCCTCGGGGGTATACATCTCCGGGATGACCCAGGAGCAGAAGGTAAAATAGGTGCTCAATTCGAAGCTGACGCTGAAAACGGCAACGGCGTCAGCTCCCATGAGGCGGACCAGAAGGAATTTGTCCACATTCGTATTCAGCTGATCCACCACATCACTCAGGAAGATAAAGAACGTGAACCCGACCAGGCTGAAAAAGAGCGCCTTGTCGAAACGACCGAAGCTGAAGCGCATGTGCAGCTTTTTCAGGCAATAGACCATATTCAGCGTCAGCCGGAGCACGGAAAGGCCCAGAGTGACAGCCGCCACGCCGACCGATCCCTGACCCAGATAAAGGAGAGGCAGGTTGCAGACGGGAATCAGCACATACAGCAGGATGGCAGCAGCCTGCTTGAAGACAAAGCGCTCATTGGCCGCGATGTATACGGTGAAGACGGCGTTCGGAAAGGAGACAGCCAGATTCAGGACCAGCAGGAGCATCAGCTTCCGGGCGACGGCGTAGTCATCCACCGTCAGGCGCGTGCCCAGCAGATCGATATGGCGCAGCAGGAAAAGCCCAGCCAGCACGCTGATCAGCGTTATGACGCTGAAGATGCGGAGAAACATGCCGTTCAGCCGGGCGATGCCCTCCTCGCTGTTCGGTTTTGCCTTTTCCCGGGCATAAAAGCTGATGTAGGCGCCGGTGAAGCCGAAATTCATCAGATTCAGATAATTCACCACGGATTGGACAACCTGATACAGGCCGTATTCATTCTGTCCGAGAATGCGGATCATCAGAGGCGTGTATACAAGGTTGACCAGGACGGCGATGCCCTGTGCCAGAAAGGAAAGGACAACGGCCTTGTTGATCTGTTTATTCATGCTTGCTTCCTCCGCGGCGGGTCAGGATCCAGGCATAGGCGACGCGAAGAGGACTTTCTCTTCCCGCGCGGTATACCCATTGCCGGATTTTCCGCCTTTCAGCAGCGTCTAAACCGGGCCAGCGAAGCAGGGCTTCGCCCTGGACAAAGCCGGCCCGCTGACAGAGGCGGAGATAATGGCGATACCTGAACGGATCGATCCGCTCCTCAAGATGATCGCGCAGAAACCAGGCCATCCAGACCGCGGTGGCGCAGCGGGCCAGGAGATCCTTTTCCCATTTCGGCCCCATGATCCGCAGATC
>CADBTC010000256.1 GCA_902797445.1 uncultured Eubacteriales bacterium
ATTCTTGACAGGCTTAATGCTGAACGCGAAGTCAGAGGTTATTTTAGAAACCTTGTTGTAGCTGCCACCGGAACAGGGAAAACCGTTATTTCAGCATTTGATTACAAGAGTTTCCGCAGAAATAATCCTGACAAACCTTGCAGACTTTTATTTGTTGCGCACAGAGAAGAAATCCTCGCTCAAAGTATATATACATTCAGAGCAGTATTGAAAGATGCCAATTTTGGCGAATTATGGGTGGGCAGCTATCACGCGGAGAACCTGGAGCATTTATTCATATCTGTTCAGACGCTGAATTCCCAGGCGCTGTGGAAACGGCTGCCTGCGGATTATTACGATTACATCGTCATCGACGAAACCCATCACGCGGCCGCCGATTCCTACGCGGAGGCGCTGGAAGCCTTCAGGCCGCAGGTGCTGCTGGGCCTGACCGCCACGCCGGAGCGCATGGACGGCAAGTCCATCCTGCGCTTTTTCGACTATCGCATCGCGGCGGAAATCCGTCTGCCGGAAGCGATTGACCGGAAGCTGCTTTGCCCCTTCCAGTATTTCGGCGTGTCCGATACCATCGATCTGGACGAGCTGAAATGGGTCCGGGGCGGATATGACCGAACGGAACTCAGCAATGTTTATACCCTGTCCGGCGCCGTCGCGCAGCGCCGCGCGGATCACGTGGTTCAAAGCCTGGTGCGGTACGCTGCCGATATGGATGAGGTCAAAGCCCTGGGATTCTGCGTTTCCGTACAGCACGCGCACTTCATGGCGGATCATTTTAACGCATCCGGCATCCCGGCCATGGCGCTGGACAGCCATTCGAGCGACGAGGACCGCCGCTCCGCCCGGGATCAGCTGGTCCGTGGCGAGGTGCGGGTCATCTTTGCGGTGGATCTGTATAACGAGGGCGTGGACATTCCTGAGATCAATACGGTGCTGTTCCTGCGGCCGACGGAATCCCTGACCATCTTCCTGCAGCAGCTGGGCCGCGGGCTGCGTCTCTGCGAGGGGAAGGACTGTCTGACCGTGCTGGACTTCATCGGAGCGGCCAACCGGCGGTATAATTTTGAGGAGAAGTTTGCGGCGCTGCTGGGCGACGGCCGGCACGGCGTCAAAGAAGAAATCGAGCGCGGCTTTACCGGCGCGCCCAGGGGCTGCTATATCCAGCTGGAAAAGAAGGCCGCCCGCGCGGTGCTGGAGAACATCAGCCGCAGCTTCCGGGGCCACGGCGAACTGGTCAGCCGCATCCGTTCCTTCGCGGAGGACAGCGGACAGGAGCTGACCCTTGCCCGGTTTCTGGATTGGTATCACCTGACTCCGGGAGATATTTACAGCAAGAATGTCTCCTTTGCCCGCCTGTGCGCGGAAGCCGGCGTGCGGGCGGATTTCACGGAAGCCGTCGAGGCCACGCTCAGCAAGGTGCTCTATCGCTTTGCGGCGTTCGATTCCCGCCGGTGGATTCGGTTCCTGCTGGATATCCTGCCCCGGCTGGACGATGTGGATTTTGCAAAGCTGCCGCCGATGGAGCAGCGGATGCTCCGGATGTTCTATATGACGGTATGGGACCGATATGCAGAGGACTGGAACAGCGACGAAGTGCTGGAGAAGCTGTACAGCCTGGCGGACAGCCCGGTGATGCTCTCTGAGCTGCAGGAACTGCTGCGGTACCAGTTCAATCACATTGACTTTATCGACTCCCCCGCCGACCTGGGCTTTGACTGCCCGCTGGATGTGCATTGCACGTATACGCAGCGCCAGCTGCTGGCCGCGCTGGATTACAAAAATTTCAGCGCCATGCGCCAGGGCGTACTGTATCTGCCGGAGAAGAAAATCGATGTGTTCCTGATTACCCTGAACAAGAGCGACAAGGACTACTCCCCCACCACCATGTATGAGGACTACGCCATCAGCCCGAGCCTGTTCCACTGGCAGAGCCAGTCCACCACCGCGGCGGATTCGCCCACCGGACAGCGCTATATTCATCATGCCGAACGGGGCGGGAGAATCCTGCTGTTTGTCCGTGAATTTAAACAGGACGCCCTGGGCACTTCGCCTTATACCTTCCTGGGCCAGGCCGCCTATGTCCGGCATACCGGCAGCAAGCCCATGAACATCGTCTGGAAGCTGGAAAAGCCCATCCCCGCGAAGTACCTGAAACAGGTCCAGCAGGCGATGGGCTAAGATACCTTTTCCGCGATTCGGGTCACCGGGCAGGCATCCGCATCAATATAGGTTGATGTGTGTGATAAAAGATTCTGGTAAAGTCATGTGGGAAGATGATTTGCCGGATTTCCTGCGCGTCAAACTTTCCAGGCCTGGCTTTCATGTGACCAGTGTCCCGGACAGTTATCCATATCGAAACCGCCATCCTGAGCGTACTCTACGATGAGGTGCGCATTATTCTTCAAAAACACTTCCAGTTTTTTGATCTCATCGTCTGAAAAGCCGTCTATATTTTCCCAGCGATACTTTGGCAGCCAGCATGTTGCGTTCAGAAATCCGCCTTCAACAGGCTTTTCAAAGTACACTTTTATTTGGCCATCTGGCTTCATTTCTGAATGTGCGACACCTGTTCCATCGGATAGCGTTAAGTATCCATACATCATGTTCATCACCTCATGGGTAGTTTATTACAAATTCACATCAAGGTCAACTTATTAGATGAGAATACTTTGAAAGTGAGGCATCTGCTGGATATTGATGGAGAAGCTGTACAGCCTGGCGGACAGCCCGGTGATCAAACGCAGTTCTGCGCCTTCGCCGATCTGTTCCGGTTTCGCAGGAATGGGCGAATGTTCTGTTGAATACTATGGATGACCTTCCGGGACAGACGCCTGCAGCGGGACGCTTGTCCCAGGCAAACCAAAACAGGGCTGGAGGAAAAGAAATGTATGCTGTTCTTTGGATCATCATCGGGATCGCTGTGCTCGCCGCGTGCTGCGGCGGGAAAAGGAAAAGCGGGACCCAAAGGGTGATCCGGATTGATCATCCTCATTTTTTCGATGCCGATGAATATGAATGCTCCGTCTGCGGCGCCCGTTTTCGGAAAAGCAGCATGGTCTGTCCCGAATGCGGAGCAAAGTTCGAGGGCACAGCGGAAGACGAAACCGAATTTGAAGAGGAAATGATGGAAGAAGAGGAATGGGACGAGGAGGAAGGTTTATAAACAGAATGGCACCATATATCAGTGCCTCCGGTTCGCACGGATAAACCAGATCAGGCACAGCACAACCTGTAAAACCGTTGAGCATGGCGTCGCCAGGCCGATATGGAACATGGAAACGGGCACCTGCCTGCTCATGAAAAACGCGACCGGGATACGAACCAGGAACGCTCCGACGATCCCCTGGATCATCACAAAGCGCGTCATGCCCAGGCCGTTGAAAAAGCCGATGAAACAAAACAGAAAGCATGTCAGCAGGCAGTCGATTGCGTATGCTTTCAAATAGTCCGCGGACGCATCGATGACATCCGGATCATTTGCGAAGATGCCGGACAGCAGATCGCCCCGCCAGAAGGTGATTACAAACATCACCACGGCCAGCATCGCTGAAACCGCGATCGCGTAGAGCAGCGCCCTGCGCGCCCGGCCGTACTTCCCTGCCCCGATATTCTGGGCAACAAAGGCGGCCATCGCCTGCATAAACGCCGCGGGGATCAGCATGATAAAACCGCATACCTTTTCCGCGACGCCGATTCCGGCGGACGCGACGAGTCCGAGCCCGTTCACGATGGCCAGCAGCACCAGGAAGGAGATGCCGACCAGAAAGTCCTGCAGCGCGATCGGGACCCCCAGCGCGGTCACCTTTCGGATAATCCTGCCGTCAAAACGCAGGGACGCGCGCTCCACCTGAAAGGGAAGCCCCCTTCCGCGCAGGATCATCAGGGAAATCAGGACGCTGATCATCTGCGCCGCGACGGTCGCCATCGCGGCCCCGGCCGTCCCTAAATGGAATACGGCGACCAGGAGCAGGTCCCCTGCGATGTTGCAGACGCACGCAATCAGAACCGTCATGAGCGGCGTTTTCGAATCGCCGATTCCCCGGAAGATACTCCCGATCAGATTGTAGGCAATAATGAAGAGCGATCCGAGGCCGCAGATGCGGATATAGGACGCGGTTTCCGCAAATGCCTCTTCAGGCGCGTTCATGATCGAGCTGAGCTGTCCGCTGAGCAGCGGAATCAGAACGGTGAACACGCCCGCAATCACGCCAAACAGGCAAATGCTGCTTCCGATGACCTGCCCGCCTTCCCGGCCGCGCCCTTCGCCGATTCGCTGTCCCAGAAGAATGGTCGTTCCCATGGCGAAGCTTGTCACAAGATTCGTGATCGTCATCATGATCTGCGACCCCGTCGACACAGCGGAAACGTCCACTGACTGAGCGAATTTGCCGACGATCAGCAAATCCACCGCGCCGTACATCGCCTGCAGAAACATCGCCAAAAAGACCGGCACCATGAATCGAATCAGCGGGGACAGAATTTTCCCTTCCGTAAAGTTATTCTCCCGGCTCATGCTTCCTCCAAAAAACAACCGGATAAGAAACCGGGCATCTCAGCCTGGCATCTTATCCGGTTGATCATTTCCAATGAATAATCCACCCTCCGATGAACAGGAGCTATTGTATCATCATTTTCTGAAATGTCAATCCTCCCGCCGCGGCAGACCCCTTTGTTCCTGGACATCGCCGGACAGGATTATATGTTCTGCAGCGCCATCAGGCCGAGACAGATCAGGAAGGTTCCGGCCGCCATCATGGCGAAGGCTGTCGGCCACCGGCCGCCCTTGTTAAAGCCGTAAAAATCGTCCCAGCGTTTCTCCTTCGGGGCGAAGCGGATCTTATACAGATACCAGGGGCCGTATAACAGAACCGGCAGCATGCCCGCCAGGGCCGTCCGAAAATCCATCCCCCGCTTTTCGAAAACGCAGAAGGAGAAAAGCGCCAGCAGCGGGGTGATCAGATGCATGTACAGGTCCGATCCCTTCAGCAGCTGTCTCAACCCGCCTTTTCCGATGCTCGGGGCCAGAAACAGAAAGACCGTCAGCATGGTCACCGTCACCGCGGCCGTTCCCATATATTTCAGGATCCATGACCATCCGCTCGCCGGAAACAGGCACATCAGAAGGGCGGAAAGCGCGCAGAAAAGATTGCTCTGCACCGTGAAGAAGCGCAGGGCAAAACGGCCGCGCTCCATATTCCATCTGCCGTCCTTGCGGAAAATGCGGACCATCAATCCCGCGGTCAGCACAAAAATCACCATATTCAGAAAGAAAGACATCATTTCACCTTCTTACGATGATATCCAGCGCCATGGACCGCCTGAATGATACCATTCAACAGCTTATTTGTCTATCTTATGGTGGCATTTCGAATAAGCAAGGTGTTGGAAGTGCTCCAACGGGTAAAGAAATCGATTCCGAGGCATATCTGGATGATGACAGGAGTTTTTCCGTTCGCGTCGAAAACAGCAGGTATGGGCTTAAGAGAATGGCAGCGGTGCGGTCCAGCATCGAAGGAGGTAAATATGAACAGGAAAACATTTCAGTTCCCGTCGGCAACCGGAGTCTGCAGCATCGCTGCCAGCACGTATCTGCCGGATGACCCGTCCTTCCATTCCGTCCTGGTGATTCATCACGGCATGGCTGAGCATCAGGAACGCTATCTTCCCTTCGCGGAGCAGCTGTGTAAAAACGGGGTTGCGGTCTATATTCATGACATGGCCAGCCACGGTCAATCCCAAACGGATTCCGGGCTGACCGGATGGTTCGGGGAGAAGGACGGCTGGCAGAATCTGGTGCGGGATTTTCGGACCATGGTGCTTCGGGCCCGGAAGGAAAATCCCGGAAAGCAGCTGATCGTGATGGGCCACTCCATGGGCTCCTTCCTCTGCCGCCTGTATCTTTCCATGTATCCGGAGGATCATCCGGACGGGGCGATCATCATGGGGACCGGCGGACCCAATCCGGCGGGCCGGGCCGGCAGCGCTCTGGCTGCCTTTCTCGGCGCCGTCTGCGGAAAAAAGCATAAAAGTCCGCTTCTGAACCGCATGGCTTTCGGCACTTACGGAAAGCGCTTTGAAGGCCGGACGGACTTCGACTGGCTGACGCGGGACACGGCCATCGTGGATCAGTATATCAAGGATCCCCTCTGCGGGTATCTTTTCACCGTTCAGGGGATGCATGATCTGATTCAGGCGAATCTGGAAAGCAATACGGATGCATGGTATACCCGGGTTCCGAAGGATCTGAAACTGCTGATCATCAGCGGAGAGGAGGATCCCGTCGGAGATTACGGAGAGGGCGTCCGGACTGTCGCCGAGAATCTGAAAAAGACCGGCCACGACAGGGTTACAGTCTCCCTGTGGAAGGACTGCCGTCATGAGGTGCTCAACGAGCTCAACCGTCAGGAAGTCATCGGCCAGATTCTTTCCTGGATCTGATGCACCGTTTCCAGAGCCACGCACGCATTCCGCGGCTTGAAAAAAGAAATCTGTCATCTCAAAAACAGGAATCCAATTTGAATGAAAATCAAAAGCCTCTGATCCTGCGGGGTGCCAAAGAGGTGGGAGATGTCGGTTTGATATAGAAGGAGCAGAAGAAGAAATGTACGGAGAAATAATAGGAGATATTGCCGGATCCGAGAATCAGGCAAACAGCGGCGGAAAGAATAAGCTTTTTTCAGAAGAATGTCATTATTCAGAACATACGGTTATGACATTTGCCGTTGCCAGAGCAATTCTCCTGAGTCGAGAGGAACGTTACGATAAAAGAGACTCAGGAAGAAGTTTCTGTGAGATACTGAATGAACAGATGAATTCAGCAGAAACAAAGGGGGGCTTTTTCGCCGGATCAAACGGGAGGAAGCTTTCAAAGAATGGAAGAGAAATCGCAGCGATCGTCTCTCCTTGCGCAATTGCTGCAATCTCTATGAGAGAAGCTCAGGCATTAGCTGCCGCAAGTGCTTCCGCAGCACGCGTATCATCTGAAGAGATCAAAGAAGCCGAAGCCGTTGCTTCAGCCATATTGATGGCAAAGTTTTGCAGAACGAAAGAAGAAATCAAAAAATATATCTCAAGCCACTATTTTCCCCTGGATGATCACCTGAAAGACTTCCGCTCTGAATTCGGACCGAATTCAATCCATAACTTAGTCCGGCAAGCGATCATTGTATTCCTCGAATCAGATTCTTTTATAGATTCCATAAAAAAAGCGGCTTCGATGGAAGAAGATCCTCATACGATCGCAGCGATAACCGGATCAATCGCATTCACGTATTATGCATTTGAATCCGGGGCAGAATTTGATAAGAATTGGCTGGATCCAGCCACGCGCAGAGCGATCGAACAAGCAAAATTACGCATGCCTCAGGCATATATAGATGCTGAGGCAGCGTTCTGTGATGTATCCGGACGCAGAGCCGGTACATTTTCCCGCACCGGATTCTGTACGCCAATCTTAACAGATCAGGAGGTTCAGGAATATGCACATCGTGATAACGAAGAAGATTTCAGTGATGAAATGAGTAAACTTATCATCCCCTGACCGCTTTGAGACACGGGGACGGTTCTTTTGTCTGGCCAGGAAGGTGAAAGGAGACAATGGATGTTCCCGCGTCTCCCCGCAACCCCATCCGCCGGGACAGCAAATACAAACTGTTCCTGCGCAGCGAAGTCGCACAGCGCAGACAGCAGACAACCGGTCAGTAAACAGAATATCATCCATTCACGTTTCCGCTGTTGACGCCCTGAGAGCCGCTTTCCAGCGGCAGCCAATCCAGGGCCGTCTTAATGGTCCGCGCCCAGAAGTCCCAGTCATGAAATGCGGACCATCAGGCCCGCAGTCAGCACAAAAATAACCATGTTCAGAAAGAAAGACATCATTTCACCCCTGCTCTTCCATCTGACCGTCCGATCGAAGTTATCTTATCAGCTCGTCCGCCTCCAGTCAATAAAAAAAGAGGCCGGGAAACCCCTGACCGGTTCTTCCCGCAGCATCTTCGCGCCTTCGGTGCCTGCCTGATCCCGTCCCATTCAAAGGAAACGGGTTGAAGCGGCCCGCGGACGGTGATAGAATGGTCCCGGCGGGTTTATATCGTCCGATACCTGATCGAATGCAGGAGGGAAATGCATGAAAAAGCGGATATGGGTTCTTTTCGCGCTGGTGATGTGTCTTGCGCTGGAGGGAGCCGCGGCAGACGGGCTGAATGATTCTCAAAGCAGTCTGGCTGCCCCAAAGGGAGGCGAGACCGGGATCATCGTGGGGGTGACGCTGGAGCAGCTGGGCGAGTATCCGGTTCTCAGCGAGGAGAACGAAACGCCCGAGGACTGGGGGACCCAGGTGAAGGACGTCATCAAATCCATGATGCACACCCAGACGCCTGCGATCCGCCTGCTTCAAAACGGATGCTATGTTGTAAACGGCGGCGGGGACGGCGTGAACCGCGTCGGTCTGTTTGACGACACGGGAACACCGCTGATTCCCTTTGAGGCAGCCGTCATCCGGGAGCTGGGCAATCATTCCGGCGAGGATACCGGCAGGTATCTTGCGGTCTATTACGCCACGAAGCAGACCACGGATCGGAACAAGGCCCTGATCTACCTCTCCGACGGATCATGGATCGGCGGAAACGTCCCCGGGGACAACGATGTAATGTATGAAGGCTATGTACGCTTCTACGATCTGCAGCGCAGGCGCTTTGTGCCGGAGCTGGAGAGCACGGGGAACCATTCCTCCTGCGGCAGCCTGCTGGTGGTGGGAAAGAAGGTCTACGACGCGGACGGAAAACAGGTGGCGGACAAGCTGACCGCGGGAAACGGCTATCTGATCCGGAATACATCGCCCAAAGAGGTGTACGATGAGGCGCTGACGCTGCGCTTCACGTCCGACCTCCAGCTGTCCGTGCTCACCAGCACCAGCGGTTACCTGAAGCAGTACGACCCCGGGAAGGGATACCGGGTGATCGATATGGACGGCAGTCCCGTCGTGGAGGGCTGGTTCAAATCCGTCACGGAAGAGAAATACGGCATCCTTTCTGCCCAGCGAGCGGACGGCGCCTATGTGCTGCAGACGGTGGACGGCCGCGTGCTTGCGGAAAGCAGGAAGCCCATTACGTGTCTTTCCGGCGGATACTATTACACGGATGACGACGGCAGCTTCACCTTCGTTAAATATGACGGCATGACCGTGCCTGGTATGCGCCGGCCGCAGGGTAACCTGCAGGTATATGATCAGGAAAGCGGGAGCGATGCCCGGACCCTGGTGCTGAACACCGGGGAGATGGCGCTGCCCTTCGGCCGGGGATGGGATCTCGGCATCGGTCTGATGGGAGCGTATTCCCCCGACAATCATAAGATGGGCGTGATTGATCTTTTCACCGGCGAGCAGCTGCTGCCCTTCGAATACGACAAAATACGCCTTTCCGGCGGACTGATTTACGCCGCGGCCGGAGAGACGCAGTCCGTGTTCCGGCCCCGGTACCGGAGGCAGGCAGGTCTGTCTCCGGATTGACGGACCCGGCACTCAGAGGGAGCAAGACACGGGGACGGTTCTTTTGTCTTGCCTTCGCCGCTTGCTGCGCAGCGGCGAAGCCCAAAGGGAGAAACAGACCCGCCCTGTCCCCTCTCTAAATGTGTCTTGATTTTTTTCCCTGTCCTAGTGTATGCTAAAATCGTCGGATGAATACGGGTAAGGAAAAGCTATCATATTGTCCCGTCATAAAGCTTACAGGTCCATGCAGGGGATCCTGTCCATCATCAGACGAATTCGTTTATCCGGAATCCGGTAGAGGTGCGTGCCGCGGGTCCGGGAAGAAAAGAAACCAACGCGAATCAAAAGGAGGATGACCATGTTGAAAACGCAGCAGCAGGTCGAAGAGATCATCAGAAAAAACGGCAGGGAGCCGTTTTACAGCTATTACCTGAGCCTTGGGTATGATCACAAAACGGCGGCCTGCCTGGCCCTGTTTACCTACGGAAGATACAGATTCCGCTCGCTCTCCATGGATCAGCTGTATGAGTCGCTGGCTGAAGGGAAAGAATACGTGCCTCCCGAAATCCTGGCGTTCCGAAATCAGGATACGGCGGGACCGGGCATTTACGGCCTGCCGCTCAGGGCGCCTTCCGCCCCCGTCGGTTCCATGCCGCTTCACGCTCCCGCTCCCCGCGCTGCCGCACAATCCATCGCGCCGGAACCGGTGCAGGCAAAAAAGCCCGGCATGATGTCGCGCCTGGTGTCTTCCATCAAAAGCAAGGCGGCGGAACGGACTTCCGCGCCGGCCCCCAGTGCGCAGGAGCCGACGGACTGGGGCGTCACCGACGACGCTCCGCTTACCGCGTCGCAGTCCGGTTTCATGGACTGCGAAACCGCAGGGTCCGGCTCGTTCGATGCTTCCACGTACGAATTACAGTCGGTTTCGCCCTTCACGGCCGCTATGCCGGATTTCGCGACGGACGAATATGCGCCGATCGAGGAAAAGGACGCCTGCAGCACCGCGGCTGAGCCGGTATCCACCTTCCGCATGACCACGAACACCGCTTCCGCGGGCGTCGTTCTCAACCAGCTGCGCAACGGCCGCAGGATCGACCGCAGCATGGTCCGGATTGAAGAGATGCTCAATTATTTCCGCTACGAGAGCGAAATTCCCACGGAGGACATGTTCCGTCTGTCCTGTGAGATCATGGACGCGGATCGGGGCCGGAAGTACCTTTACATCAACGTGCAGGGACGGGAAGAGGTCAAAGAGCATCAGAATATCGTGCTACTGCTGGATGTATCCGGCAGCATGAGAAGCCAGGCCGAACAGACGCAGGCGGTCATCGCCACCATCATCAGCAAGCTGGGAAAGGGGGATACCCTCAGCCTTGTCACATACAGCCATCATGACCGCGTGGAACTGGAAGCCGTTCGGATCAACGGACCCGAGGACCGCATCCGCGCGCTGGAAACGCTGCTGTCCGTCGAAATCGGCGGCTACACGTACGGTTCCGCGGGGATCGAAAAGGCGTATCAGATCGGAAAGCAGCATTATATTCCAGGCGGCAACAATCAGGTAATTCTGATTACGGACGGCGATCTGAATTTCGGCATCACGGACAAGGGCGGGCTGGAAGAGCTGATCGAGAAAAAGAAAAAGGACAACCTGTTCCTCAGCGTCATCGGAACCGGGCTGGACAACTACAAGGACGATAAGC
>CADBTC010000257.1 GCA_902797445.1 uncultured Eubacteriales bacterium
ATCTCCGCCCGGGTGGGCCGGGGATTCTGGATCATGCTTTCCAGCATTTCCGTGGCGGTGATGACCCGCTTGCCCAGCATCCGGCACAGGCTGATCAGGTGCTTCTGCACCGCGGGAACCTCCATGAAGGGGATTTCCACGCCCAGGTCGCCCCGGGCCACCATGATCCCGTCCGCCACCTCGCAGATCTGCTCGATGTCGTCCACGCCCTTGCGGTTTTCAATCTTAGCGATGATGTCGATGTTCTTCCCGCCGTTGGCGTCCAGCAGATCCCGCAGCGCCTGCACATCCTCCCGGCAGCTGACGAAGCTGGCCGCGATAAAGTCCACATCATTGCGGATGCCGAAGAGGATATCCTGCTTGTCCTGCTCGCTCAGATATTCCTGCTTAAGCACCTTGCCGGGGAAATTCATGCTCTTGCGGTTGCTGAGCACGCCCCCCGCCACGGTTTCGCAGTGAATCTCCGCGCCCTGGATCTCCTTCACCTTCAGGATGACGAGCCCATTGTTGATCAGCACCGTGTCGCCGGGCTCCAGCTCCTCCGTCAGCTTCTTATAGGTAACAGATACGCGGGTTTCATCCCCTTCCACATCCTCCGTGGTCAGGATGAAGGGATCCCCATCCTTCAGGGTAATCTTCCCGTCCTTGAAGGTCTTGATCCGGTATTCCGGCCCCTTGGTATCCAGCATGATGGCGATGGGCAGATTCTTGGCTTCCCGTACCCGCCGGACCAGGTCGATCTTTTTCTGGTGCTCCTCGTGGGACCCGTGGGAGAAATTCAGCCTCGCCACGTTCATCCCCGCGTCGCACATGGCGGACAGGGTTTCTTCATTTTCGCAGGCCGGTCCGATGGTACAGATGATCTTGGTTTTCCGCATTTTCGGTTTCGCCCCTTTCTTTTTTTATGGCTGATCCGTTCTTCTCCACTGCCAGATCTCATCAATCTGGCCCTTGTTATATATTTTCAGCATCGGGCTCTGAATCCGCTGCCCAATCCGGCCGTCTTCGATCAGGATGGGAATCACATGCTCCAGTTCCCGCCCGTCCGGAAAAGCGGAGGTATTGACTGGGGAACTGGATGTGACGCAGTAATACAGATCCGGATTCAGCCGGTCCCGGCTGACCAGCAGCAGCGCGTGCATCCCGACGCCGCCGTCGTACCGGAAATGCACCAGCACCGGCGACGCGTTCCCCGCTTCATAATCCGCCCACAGCTCGTCCAGGTCCCCGATGACCCGTTCCACATTGCCCAGCTTTTCGCATACCGGGTCAAAGGTATAGAAGATATCCTCCCCCCACAGGATTTCCGACATCCGCACCGGGGTCATATCGATCCCCAGATAGCTCAGCGCCATGGAAAACACCGCCCGGGAGCACTTCTGGTTGGCGCTGGACCGCAGATCGTATTTTTTGCTCAGCCAGTAGCTGTCGCAAAAGGTCGGATCCTTCGGATTCTGTGCCACGAAGCGGATTTTCCCGTCCTGAACTCCAATCGGCTCGTCGCTGTCCTCGCCCTGCAGGATCGCGTGCACCTCCCCCAGCTGTCCCAGCTCCAGGGGTGCCGGGGCATCCACCTCGATTTCCAGCACCTGCGTCACGGACTTTTTCTTATTCGCGCTGGCGGTTACCTCGATTTTCCAGGTCCCCGTATCGATCTCGCTGCGGAACAGGATGTTGATGTCTTCCTGCTTTGTCTGTCCTTTCTGGATTTTGTATATCGTCTGCCGGGCCGCGTCCTTCTTTCTGTCCACCCGCTCCCGGTTCCGGAATTTGGCCTGCCCGCCGGAGGGCTTGAACAGCTTCACCGTGATTCTCTCGGCGTTCTCAACCTCTGCGTCAAAATAGACATAATGCGGAATCGCGTTGGTAAAACGGATTTCGCTGGTGGGAATCAGCCGGAGGCTGATCTCTCCCTCCGCCCCGGCGCCGGCCAGGCAGAGCATCCATGCGAAAGCCAGCACCCAGCCGGCAATCCATCTTTTCACCTTTCCTTCACTCCCGAATGAAATTTCACTTCCTCGTGGCTCTATTTCTTCTTCCACAGTTTATATGAGACAGGGCCAAAAGTCAATGCGGAAAGCGCCCGGGCTCTTGTCTTTTCAATGATTGCAGGGTATAATTTTTTGGATATGCGCCTCGGGAGGCCAGCCGGAAAGAAGCCGGCGTTCCGCTCCCGCCGACGCTTTTCAAAAAAAAGGAGAAAGCGATGTTTGAAAAAATCCATGCCCTGATCCGCCGGTATGACCGGATCATTCTGCACCGCCATGCCCATCCCGACGGGGATGCCATCGGCAGCCAGGTCGGCCTGAAGCATCTGATTCTGGAAAACTTCCCCGGGAAGACCGTTCTGTGCGTGGGGGATCCCGCCGGCCG
>CADBTC010000258.1 GCA_902797445.1 uncultured Eubacteriales bacterium
CACGATACCGGGATTCCGCAGGTGGCGGGTCCGCTTGGTGGTCTTCAGGCGCACCTGATGGTTGGCGTTCATCTGCTTATGCTTTACGATACCGCTCTTGGTAAAGGAAAAGCGCTTGGCAGCTCCGCGATGGGATTTTTGCTTGGGCATAACTGGGTCCTCCTTCCGATACTTTGTCAGAAAATGTCCTGCTTGGGACGGGCGTCTCCGCCCTCCCTGTCAGAAACGTTCCCTTACTCCTTGGTTTCGCTGGAAACTTTTTCCCGGGATTCCGCTTCCTTCTTTGCCTTCCGTTCGGCAAAGGAGGCTTTTGCGGCCTTCGGCGCCAGAATCATGACCATGTTGCGCCCATCCAGCACGGGACGGCGCTCCACCATGCTCACATCCTTGCAGCGCTCGGCAAAATCGTCCATGACCTTTTTGCCGATTTCGCTGTGGGTGATCTGCCGGCCGCGGAAGCGGATGGAGACCTTGACCTTATCGCCGCCTTCCAGGAAGCGCATCGCGGTCTTCGCCTTGGTGTTCACATCGTTTTCCTCGATGGTGGCGGAGAGCTGCACTTCCTTCGTTTCGACGACCCGCTGATTCTTCCGGTTTTCCCGCTCGCGCTTCGCCTGCTCATAGCGGTACTTATCGTAGTCCAGCAGCTTGCATACCGGCGGCTTGGCCGAAGGCTGGATCTTCGCCAGATCGTAGCCCCGTTCCTCCGCCAGGGACAGCGCCTGCTGGATGGACATGATGCCCAGCTGATCGCCGTTTTCGTCGATCACCCGGACCTCCCGGTCCCGGATTTCCTCGTTGATCATCAGTTCGGTTGCGATTGCCATACACCTCCCGTTTCTTCATGGCAGGAAAAAAGCGATGGGCTTTCGGCCCACCGCTCAAATCGCATCATCCGTTCCCGCATGGGAAAGGGCGCCATTGAACCCGACTGCGCAGGCAATCCAGGTGAGGGGCGGGCAAGCCTCTGCTTCCAACGGGTGGTATATTATCACATTCCCGCCCCCGCTGTCAACCGTTTTTTTGCGGGCTCCGCGCGTTTTTTTCGCCCTTTTTTCAACGTTCTCTTTACAGGTTTTCCTTCAGCCAGGCATCGATCTCCGCCAGCCGCTCGTCCGTATACATCCGCTCGGAGGCATGCTTGCTCAGGGGGATGAGCTGCAGGGTCACCCGGCTGTCCCCGATCGTCTCCCGCAGCAGCGCATCGCAGCGGATGGAATGCACCTTCGGCACGGTAATGTCCATGTCTCCATGCCAGATCAGCACCTTCAGATCGCTGTCCGGATTCAGGTTCTTCCGGATGTAATAGGCCGGCATATAGATCTGCGCTTCCTCCGGGGTCAGGTCCGCCAGATGCTTCCGGATGAAATAGTCCTCACAGGTTTTGAATTCCGTCCCCTCCATGGGGCCGCCCTTCAGCCAGCCATTGGCGATGTCCACGATGAATTTGGGGATGCCCAGGGCCCTGAAATCCGCGTTCCGATCCTCCTCGCTCTGGAATTCCACCGCGCCGTAGTAATCCACGACGGCCGCGACGGATGAGGTCACGGGGGTCGTCAGCTCCTCCTCTCCCAGAAAGGGAACGCTCACGAATTCATCGTCCGCGGTTACCCCGGCCATCACCGCCAGATATCCCCCGGCGCTTTCCCCCCAGATCGGCACCCGGTCCGCGCTGTAGCCGTATTTCTCCGCGTTCGCCTTCAGGAAGCGGACCGCGGCCTTGACATCCTCCAGCGCCGCCGGAAAGGGCTCCTCCTGGGCCAGGCGGTAGTTTACCGTGGCGCAGGCGTATCCGTGATCCCGGAAATAGGCGATCATCAGCTTCGCCTGCCGGCTTTCGCAGTCGTTGGAGATAAACCCGCCCCCGTGGACCAGCACGAACAGCTGGGGCCGCTCCACGCCGGAGGGCAGATACAGGTTCAGATACTGGCTGTCCGACAGGCCGGCATAGGGAATGCCCCGCAGGGTTTCGCCCCCGGTCCAGTTTTCATAGGCGCTCAGGTCCTTTTCCGGATCCACGTTGTTGTAATAAACCGTCCGGATCAGGTTCCAGTTCAGTGCCACTGCCCCCAGCAGGATGACCAGGACCCCCAGAAGGATCCATTTTCCGATTCCTTTTCCGTTCTTCTTCGCGCTCATGCCTGAATCGGCACCTCCTCTGTCACCGTGCGGTTTTCATCGCTGACCGTGATCCGCACCGTTCCTTCCGCCCCCGCCTGAACGACCGCCAGGGCGTCGCCGTAATAGGTTTCCGTTTCTTCACCGGTATAGTTTCCCCGGAAATACGGGGCGCCGTTTCCCAGGCCCAGCAGCTTTCCGCCCTCCACGGCGACCCGGACCCGGTGCTTTTCCATGGGCTTCCAGATGCCCTCCCCGTCGGTGTACCGGATGGGCACAAAAATCAGCCCTTCCGGCCGGACCCGGGTCTCCTCGGGCTTCGCCCGCAGCTCCGTATCCGCGCCTACCGTTTTCAGGGTGTACCGTCCGATTTCCGCCCCGCTTTCATCATAGGAAACGGCAGTGATCTCGCCCGAACAGTAGGTCGCTGTAAACGCAGCCCGGGCCTTCTTCAGCTTCTTCCGGCCCATGCTCTTTCCATTGATCAGCAGCTCCGCTTCCGCGCCCCGGGCGAACACCAGCACCTTTGCCCGGCTGCCGTCGCACCCGCTCCAGCTCCAGCTTTCCAGCCCCTTGGTCAGCTGCCATCCGCTGAACTGGATTTTATCCTTCTGGCAGACCGGATCCACCGCGATATAGGGGCCCGTCTCCCGCTCCAGGGCCACGCGGGTATAGGCCGCCTCCGCCTTGGGCCTGCCGGTCAGGTCGATGCGGCCGCCCGTCCCCGTGATGGCCGTGGCCGGGTCTTCCTTCCCGTAATTGTATTCCAGATATTCCGCGGCGCCCTCTCCGCATTCGCCGATGTAATCAAACCCGGACCACACGAAATCGCCGATGATCCGCTTTTCCTGCTTCGCGATTTCGTAGAAGGAATACGCGTCCTTGCAGAAGGTCTCGCTGCCCAGGATCAGGCGCGTGGGATACTGCTTCAGATCGTGCCGATAGCGGAACAGGCCGTAGTTGTATCCCGCAATGTCCATATTGGCATAGGCGTCCCGGGTTTTCACGTTGCTGCCGTGCAGGGCCGCGCCGCATTTCATGAAGTTGTCGCCGACCTTCAGGGCCAGCGTGTTGTAAAAATCGCTGCCCACATGCTTCTTTTTCTGCTTCTTCCCCGGCGTTTCCGCCTTTTTCGCTTCGGCATCCGCCTTCTCGTCGCTATAAACGCCCATGCCCAGGGAGAAGAGGTAGTTAAAGAAGATATTGATGCCGCAGGTCACGGGCCGGGTATTGTCCAGGCCGTGCAGATACTCCGTCATCTCCTTCGTAAAGGCGATGCCCCTGGGCTGGCTGGTTTCCGCCACCTCGTTGCCCGTGGAATACATGATCACGCAGGGATGGTTGTAATCCTTTTCCACCATCTCCCGCAGGTCGTCCTGCCACCATTCCGCCAGGTGCTCCACGTAATCATGCCGGGTCTTGTGGATATACCAGCAGTCCGTGTACTCGTCCATCATCAGCATGCCCTGCTCGTCGCAGCTTTTCAGCAGCTGCTTGCTGCAGGGATTGTGGGCGGAGCGGATCGCGTTGTATCCGTTCTCCTTCAGCAGGCGGACCCGGCGGTCCTCCGCATCCTGATAGGTCGCGGCCCCCAGCATTCCGTTATCGTGATGGATACAGGCGCCGCGCAGGATCACCCGCTCCCCGTTGACCGTCAGTCCCTCCTCCGCGTTCCAGCGGAGGGTGCGGATGCCGAAGGTCTCCTCCGCCCGGTCCCGGCCAAAGCTCACCCGGCAGGTATAGAGGTTCGGATGATCCGGGCTCCAGAGGGCCGCGTCGGGTATTTCGATTTCCGTCCCGGCGGCGAAATGGCACTGCTGGGCAGGGGAAACGGTCTTCGCGCTCTGCCCCATCACGGCGGGCACCGGCGCATAGGGCTCCGCCGAGCCGGCAAAGGCCCGGTGCTCGGCCACCGTCTGTCCGTTGCGCAGAATCTGCACGGACACCTCGCCCAGCGCGGAGGTTTTCACTTCCACGTGAATTTTCGCCGGAGAGAGGCTCACGGTCCGGATTCGCACGCCGTTGACCGGAATGAAACCCTCCGCGTCGCCGGCCCAGAGCCAGACTGGACGGTAGATCCCCGTGCCGGAATACCAGCGGCTGTTGGGATGCTCGCTGTTATGCGCAATCACCCGGAGCTCGTTTTCCTCCCCGATCCGGACCGCATCCGTCACATCCGCGTAAAAATTGGAATATCCGTAAGCCCTGTCCGCCACAGGGTTTCCGTTGACAAACACCTCGGCGTTCCTGTACACGCCCTCGAATTCCAGGAACAGCTTCTTTCCCCGGAAGGACTCGCCCGGCACAAACCGGCGGAGATATTCATAATCCCCCCCGATAAACCACCCGATATTCCCCTCCGCGACGCTGTCCTCCCGGCGGGGCTCCGAAATCATCGCGTCATGGGGCAGATTCACCGTTTTCGCAGGCTCCTCCCGCGTCAGGCACCGGCAAACCCACCCCTTATTAAAGTCCAGCTTCCGCATGCTTTTCCTCCTTTTCCTTTCACGCATGGTTCGGCCCGGTTTTTTTGGTGCTGTGAACATGGTAGCAACTTTCCAGGCAAAAAGCAAGCGCGTTATCCGCCGCATTCCGCCCCGTTTGCGCCCTGGTCTTCCTGCATGGAAACGCCTCTCCGCGGCGCAAACCCGCCTTGACTTTTTTCGGCCGCCTGTGCGATAATGCAGCTACGGGAAAGCCTTAAAACGAAGCAAGCGAGAAAGGCGGTACTGCAGACAAATGAATCATCAGGCGTTTAATCCTTATCTCCCCTCCTGGGAATATGTCCCCGACGCGGAGCCCCATGTGGTGGACGGCCGTGTATATGTTTACGGATCCCATGATCTGTTCAACGGCATCAACTTCTGCCTGGGGGACTATGTCTGCTGGTCCGCTCCGCTGAGCGACCTGTCCGACTGGACGTATCACGGGGTCATTTTCCGCAGAGATCAGGATCCCGCCGCCCCGAGGATTCGGGTCACGAACGGGCTGGCCGCGCCGAACATGGTCAAGGGGCCGGACGGCCGGTACTATCTGTACTACTTCATGGGCGGGACGAAGATGATCTCCGTCGCCGTATGCGACGAGCCCGCCGGAAAATATGAATTCCTCGGCTATGTGCATTATCAGGACGGGACGCCCATCGGCAAGCGGGGTGAGCCCTTCCAGTTCGACCCCGGGTGCCTCATGGACGAGGACGGACGCCTGTATCTGTATACCGGGTTTGCCTTCGCCGGCAACCCGATCCTGCTGGACGGCTCCAAGCCGACCACGGAAGGCCCCATGTGGTTCGAAATCGACACGAAAGACATGCTGACCGTCATCTCCGGGGACGAGCTGCAGTATATCGGCGTGCTCACCGGGGAAAAGGCGAAGGGCACGCCCTATGAGTCCCAGTCCTTCGGCGAAGCCAGCTCCATGCGCAAATTCGGCGGAAAATACTACTTCATCTACAGCTCCTTGAACAGCCACAACCTCTGCTATGCCGTGTCCGACAAACCCACGGAGGGCTTCCGGTTCGGCGGCGTGCTGGTTTCCTGCGGGGATATCGGGCTGCCCGGCGTGCCGGATGTGAAGCATGCCCGCAACTGCACGGGCAACACCCACGGCTCCCTGATCGAGCTGAACGGCCGGTACTATATCTTCTATCACCGCCACAGCAACCGCAAGCAGTCCTCCCGCCAGGCCTGCGCCGAGGAAATCCGCTTTGAAAACGGCCGGTTCCTGCAGGCGGAAATGACCTCCTGCGGGCTCAACGCCGGCCCCCTGGCCGGGAAGGGGCACTATCCCTCCTATATCGCCTGCAATGTATACGGGCGGAACGGCACCCGCTTCCTCTCCATGCTGAAGCATCCCAAGGGCGCGGATCCCTTCCTCACCATGAAGGGGAGCGACCGGGAAGGGGGCCCCGATCAGTACGTATCCAATTTCTGCGGCGGGTGCACCGTGGGCTTCAAGTATTTTGACCTGCGGGAGACGAAGAAGATTTCCGTGACCCTGCAGGGCTATGCCCAGAGCGCGGACTGCGCCGTGACCGTGCGGAATCAGGAGCACGGTGAGCCGCTGGTGAAGATTCCCGTCCATACCTGCACGAAGGCCAAAACCTTCACCGCGGACTTCCCCGCCCTGGGCGAAAAGGAAGCCCTGTACTTCAGCATCAAGGGAAAGGGAACCTTCGATTTCATTTCCTTTGACCTGGCCTGACGTTCCCAAGTTTCCTTCCTTGTGATCCTGCCTGGCCCGGGATTGGTCCCGCCCTCGGCGCTCCGCCGGAGCGGGCCTCTTTTTGAAACCGTTCGCCGGGAGGAGAGCCGACAACCCATGCCCCTGTTTTCCGGTCAGATCTTCCGCCCGTCCGGCGGAGATCCGCAAACCCATCCCATCATCTCTGGAAAGAGGAGGACCATTTTCCATGCGCGTATACCGTCTGACCTGCGATACCATGACGAATCCCCTGGGCTATGATTTCCCCCGCCCCCGCTTCGGCTGGCAGACCGAGGATCCGACGCCGGAAGGCTTTCAGTCCGCTTATCAGCTGCAGATTTTTCCGGATCTCAGCGGCGCGGAGTCCGCTCCCCTGCTGGATACGGGCAAGGTCCTGTCCGGCCTGTCCGCGGGGATCGAGGCGGAACTGCCCCTGCAGCCCCGGACCCGCTATCGCTGGCGGATCCGCGTATGGAGCCAGAAGGATGAAGTATCTCCCTGGTCCGATTTCGCGTTCTTTGAAACCGCGAAGCGGGACGAGCCCTGGCAGGCGGAGTGGATCGGATGGGATCGGGAATTTCCCCAGCTTCGCGGGGATTTTGAGCTGGACAAACCCGTCCGCAGCGCCCGGGCCTACGCCTGCGGTGTGGGGCTGTACGAGCTGTACTGCAACGGGCAGCGGGTCGGAGACGAATATCTTGCGCCCGGGTTCAACGCTTACGATAATTTCCTGCAGTATCAGACCTGGGACCTGACCCCCTGCCTCCGCCCCGGCAAAAACGCGCTGGGCGCCTGGCTGGGCAACGGGTACTATAAAGGCCGGGTCAACTGGCCGGAGATCCGGGAGCGCTTCGGCGACCGGACCTGTATCTATGGAGATCAGCTGGCCTTCATCTGTGAGCTGCACGTGGCGTACGAGGACGGTACCGAGCAGGTATTCTGCACGGACAGAAGCTGGCGGGTGGCGGAAAGCCCCTTCCTGCGCGCGGAAATCTATGACGGCGAAGTCTATGACGCCCGGAAATACCGGGAGGACTGGTGCCTGCCGGAGACGGACACCGCCGGGTGGGACGCTGTGATTCCGGTGAACATGGGCTATGACCGCCTGACCGCCCGGCTGAACCTGCCCGTGAAGCTGCACGAGCAGCGCAAGCCCGCCCAGGTGCTGCGGACCCCCTCCGGCGAAACGGTGCTGGATTTCGGCCAGAACTGGGCGGGGCTCCTCTCCTTCCGCACGGACGCGCCCGCGGGCACGGAGCTGCTGTTCCAGTTCGGCGAGGCGCTGGACCGGGACGGGAATTTCTACCGGGACAACATGCGCACCGCCCTGGCGGAAATCCGCTATATCGCGGACGGAAAAAACCGGGAGTATCTCTCCCACTTTACCTTCTTCGGGTTCCGCTACGTGCGGGTGACCGGCTGGCCGGGGCCTGTGAATCCGGAGGATTACACCTCCGTCGCCCTCTATTCCGACATGGCGCCCCTGGGCTCCTTCTCCTGCTCGGACGAGCGGGTCAACCGGCTTTTCCTGAACAGCCTCTGGAGCATGAAGTCCAATTTTGTGGACAACCCCACCGACTGCCCCCAGCGGGACGAGCGCATGGGCTGGACCGGGGACGCGCAGGTCTACTGCACCACCGCGTGCATGAACATGAACACCGACGTCTTCTTCCGGAAGTATCTGTACGATCTGGCCCTGGAGCAGAAGAAGGACGTCTACGTGCCCGTGGTGGTGCCCAACATCCTCCGGGCCACCGGCATCTGGCAGCTGCCCATCACCGGATGGAGCGACGCGGCCACCATCATTCCCTGGACC
Source organism: uncultured Eubacteriales bacterium (assembly GCA_902797445.1). Classification (GTDB taxonomy): domain Bacteria; phylum Bacillota; class Clostridia; order Christensenellales; family Aristaeellaceae; genus Aristaeella. Next base: position 8,138 of record CADBTC010000258.1, read on the forward strand.
CTGTATCTGCATTACGCGGACAAGGTGATCCTGCGGGATCAGTATGAATCCATGAAGGCCTGGGTGGATTACATGACCGCCCAGGATACGGCGGGCACCCATCTCTACGGCGGCTTCCATCTGGGGGACTGGCTGGCCCAGGATACGAAAGATCCCGACAACTGGTTCGGCCTCACGCCGCCGGATCTGATCGCCACCGCGTATTATGCCCTGTCCGCCCGCATCGTCGCCAAAACCGCGACCCTGCTGGGAAAGGACGCGGACGCAAAAGCGTATGCCCTGCTGGCCGATCAGGTCGCGGAAGCCTTTCGCCGGGAATATGTTTCCCCCAGCGGCCGGGTCGTCTCCGAAACCCAGACCGCCCAGGCCCTCGCCCTGTATTTCGACCTGCTACTGCCCGGGCAGCGGGAGGTGGCCGCGGCACATCTGGCCGAGCGGCTGCGCATCGATCACAATACCCTGACGACGGGCTTTATCGGCACGCCCTGCCTCTGCCCCGCCCTGTCCGAAAGCGGATACAACGAATACGCCTATACCCTGCTGCTGCAGGAAAACTGTCCGTCCTGGCTGTATGAGGTCAATATGGGGGCGACCACCACCTGGGAGCGATGGAACTCCGTCCGGCCGGACGGCTCCTTCGGCCCCGTGGGCATGAACTCCCTGAACCATTACGCCTTCGGCGCCGTGTGCCAGTGGCTGTATCAGGCGGTGGCCGGAATCAATCCCGTGGAGGAGGCCCCCGGCTTCAAGCGGATACTGCTCCGCCCCCTGCCCAACAGCCTCCTGCAGCACGCGGAAGCTTCCGTGGAAACGTCCTACGGCCGGGTCGCCAGCAGCTGGGCCCTGCGGGAGGACGGGACCATCGCCCTGCGCTTCGAAATTCCCTTCAACGTGGAAGCGGAAATTCACCTGCCGGACGCCGAGGGGATCGCGGAGCTTACGGAAAACGGCGCGGCCATTCCGCCCCAGGCCATCCTCACCCGCGGCAGCGGCGTCTGGGAGTATCTGTACCGTCCCAACGGAAACACCATCGACAAGCGGGTTCCGCCCATCGTCCGGCCGGATATCTGATACATTTGCAAAGAACTCCCATTACAAAACCCCTCCGGCATCACACCGGAGGGGTTTTGCTTGTTCATGTGTTTTCTGATCAGAAGGCAATGGGCGCCCGGCCCGCCTTCTTCCGCAGCCCGTTGAAGGTCTCCCGCAGCTTCGCGGTGTCCGCTTCCTCGGCCTTCTTCTTTTCCGGGCTCAGCTTCGCGATCCGCGCCGCTTCCTTCGCTGCGGCGTCCGCCTGCTTCTTCATCTCGGCCTGGTAGGCTTCCTCGCCTTCCTCGCGGCGGATCTTCTCCTCCGCGGAGATGTATTCCCGGCCCTCGGCCTTCGCGGCCGCCTTCTGGTCCGCGATGATCGCCTGCATATCCAGCTTCCCGAATTTCTCAACCTTCATGAACAGGAAAACCAGGAAGATGCCCGCGTAGCACAGGGTTTCTCCCCCGATAAAGACCCAGGGCATCGCCGCGCGCAG
>CADBTC010000259.1 GCA_902797445.1 uncultured Eubacteriales bacterium
AAAGATGGCCACCCATGAAGGCGCGGAATCCAGGTATCAGTTTGCCACAGCCATTCCCGTGGGCACGCTCCTGGCCCAGAGCTTTGACCCGGAGCTGCTGGAATCCCTGGGTGAAATGATCGCCGAAGAAATGCGGGAGTTCGGGGTCGCCGTCTGGCTGGCGCCGGGCATGAACATCCACCGGAATCCGCTGTGCGGGCGGAACTTTGAATACTACTCCGAGGATCCCCTGATCTCCGGAGAGATGGCCGCGGCCATCACCCGGGGGGTCCAGAGGCAGGGAGACCTGGCGGCCTGCATCAAGCATTTCGCGTGCAACAACCAGGAGGAGGACCGCTTCCACGTGACCGCGGTCGTCAGCCAGCGCGCGCTGCAGGAAATCTATCTGAAGGGATTCGAGATCGCCATCAGGGAATCTCAGCCCCTGTCCATCATGACCTCCTACAACCGGGTCAACAGCGTGCATTCCGCCAACAGCCGGGATCTTTGCACCACGGCAGCCCGGGAGGAATGGGGCTTCGAGGGCTTCATCATGACCGACTGGACCACCACCAACAGCGGCAACGGTTCCTCCGCTGCGAAATGCATTCTGGCCGGCAATGACCTGGTAATGCCCGGCACGGAAGGCGACCTGCGGGATATCGAAGCGGCCCTGAAGGGAGATCACGACCGGCCGCTGCCGGAGGAAAAGCTGACGGAAAGCGCGGCCCGGCTCATCGGAGCGGCCCTCCGGCTCGGGAACGCGGGCAAAGCTTTCATGGAGAAGTAATCCCTGCCTTCCTGTCCGGACCGACGGCCGCCCCGACAGAGCGGGCCGGCCGCACCAAAGAAAAAAAGCCAGCCAGTTCCCTGGCTGGCGGATCATGCCGGGACAGCGCTTGAAGGAAGTCCCGGCCGAATCACCTTTTCTATTCAAGGAAGCGCGCGATCCGTCCGGTTCGCGCGCTTCCTGCTGTCCGGAACGATCCGGGCACTACCGCAGCGTCACGTATCCCGCCTGGCCCACGCAGCGCTGGCCCTCGTCGGACGCCAGCCAGTTCGCGAACCGCTCCGCCGTTTCGTTTCCCTTCCGATACACCGCGTAGTAATGCACGGTATAGGGATAGGCCCCGATACGCAGGTTTTCCGGCGTAGGCGCGATGCCGTTGACATCCAGCACCTTCAGGCTGCCGGACTGATACAGCGCGTCCACATAATACAGGTAGGAGTATCCGATGGCGTGCCCTTCCCCGTCGAAATTGCCCACCTGCTGAATCAGGTCCGCCATGCCTTCCGAGATGTAGCTGGACTGGGCGACCGGCTCCTCACCCTGCATCACCATCTCCTCCATCGCGGTCTGGCTTCCGGATCCGTGGGGCCGCTGGTACGCGAGGATCCAGTGGTTCGTGCCCCCCACCTCTTTCCAGTTCTCAATCCGTCCCGTATAGATATCCCGGATCTGCTCTTCCGTCAGGCTGTCCACCGGGTTGGCGCTTCCTACCAGGAACACAAACGCGTCATAGCACACCGGCACCATCACCAGCTCCGCCCCTGTGTCCTCCGCGGCCTGCCGCTCATCCGCGTTGGGACCGGTGCCCAGCACCATATCGATGGGATGCGTATCGTCCATCATGACGTTCCGGGAGACAATGGTCACCATCGGATTGGGCTTCTCCTCCGTCAGCCGGTCATAGGCATAGGGAGTGGTAGAGAAATTCACGAAGCCGTTCAGATCCTCCTCCGCCAGATTCAGCCACTGCCGGGCCAGTTCCATGGCCAGCGGCACGCAGACCGTGGACCCGTCCAGGGACGGATAATCGCCCCATGCCTGGATTTTCAGGCCGGTCCCTTCTCCGTAGGGTCTTTCCTCCCCCAGTTGAAAATCCGTCGGATTCTCCACGTATCTTACCCAGTCCGCTCCCCGGGCCAGGCTCTGATTGATCTGCCCCCAGGATCCGCTCTCCGCCCCTCCCGAAGCAGCCAGACAAATCGTCATGGCCAGCACGATCCAGCTCATCAGGTGTTTTTTCATCTTTTTATTCCTCGTTTCTTATCGGTACAGTTTCGTCCGCTCCAGCCCCTTTGTCCTGCTGCTGTCTGATCCGCACCCAGACTGCGGATCCATGAAACGCGGAATCAGTCATCTTCATGCGGAGCGGGCATGGTCTCCCCATTATCCCCATTATAGTAGGTAAAATCTCCCGGATACGCGTCGCCGATATCAAACGCCTGCCACAGGGCTTCCGGCATGCTCAGCCGCTCCAGGCTTACGCAGTGAGCAAACGCCTTTGGGTCCAGCTCTGTCACCGTCAGCGGAATCGTCAGACTCACCAGCCTCCCGCACCCGGAGAAGGCATAAGCCTCGATTTTTTTCAGCCCCATGGGCAGGGAAATCGTCTTCAGCGGGATGCTCATATTGCCGTCTCCAAAGGCCTTATATCCGATCACTTCCACTCCCGCGGGCACGTCGAAATGCTCATCCTTGCGTCCCGCAGGATACCGAATCAGCGTTTTTCCATCTGAGGAATACAGCACCCCGTCCACCGACCTGTAGACAGTGTTTCCTTCTTCCACCTCATAGGCACCAACAAGGCAGTCCGCGTTCCGGAAATATGGCCCATCATAGCTCGCGGGAATAATCAGCTTTTCCACGGATGTCAGGTACAGGGCAAAATCATCACAGGCTTCCAGACCGTCCGGAAGCCGAATCTCTTTCCATTTCCCGTAGGTAACCGCCTCCGATCCCAGAATGCGAAGCGTAGAGGGATAAATGATCCGATCAACCCAGATCTCTTCCCCTTCATCGTCATAAGCATCATCTTCATTGTCCTCTTCATCCCAGGAGTCGTCTTCAGAGTCCTCCACATCGACGACATATAGTCCTTCTCCTTTCAATTCTCCCGGGCTGAACTTTCTTCTCACATATTCTCCGTTCTCGCCCATTTCTCCCAGATCTCCCCCGATGATGGTGATGCCCTCCCGATAGATCACCGCCCCGTTCACGACCGTATAGGAGGGAATCCGCTCCGTCGTGTCCACCGGCAGGAATCCCCAGGCTGGCTGCCCGTCAATCTCCGTTTCCACATAAACCCATTCTTCCCCGAAAACCGAGTCGACTGTCCCCAGTCCGATCACCTCATCCCCCGCCCGGAGGGTTTTGATTTTCCGTTCTCCGCCCCGTGGATCGTCCGTCACAAATGTTTCCCTCGTAATACGCAGCAGCGCCCGGTCCAAAGGCGAACATTCATAGATGCTCTTCCTGCCAATTTGATCCGTCCGGACCCATCCGACCCGCCGGTTTTTCGAGTCCACGTCATATTCGATCCACGACCATTCCTTGTTCTGCGCAGTTCCAAGAAGGGAAAAGGATTCCCTCGTGGAAACAGCTGCCTTTCCCTTCGCCCCCCGCCAGGCGTTGTCGAAAGGCGCAGAATAAACCGGCACATTTTTTCCGTTTTTATCCCCAGGCACCCTTTCTTCTACGCTCCAGATGCCCCCCAGGAAATCCATCTCCGACTCGATCCGGTTGCTCCCCTCGCCGAGAGCTCCAGCCGGAAGCAGGGCAAAAACCGCAAACAAAGCGATCAGAAACCCAAAGAACCGATTCTGTCTGTTCATGCCCGTTCCTCCTGTATCAGATGGGATTCCCCGGTATTCCACGATTCAGTTTTTTTAATAGAATGCGCGGCTTTACGCATCCGTCCTCCGTTTTTCCCCGATCAGGCCGAAATGCCGCAGGGCCTTCTCAATCCCGTCCTCCCCCGGCCTGGCGGTGACGTAGGAGCATACCGCCTTGACCGCTTCCTCCGCGTTCCCCATGGCGATGCTGTGCTTCACATGCCGGAGCATGGTCAGATCGTTGCTGCTGTCCCCGAAGGCAAAGCAGGCTTCAAAGGGAAGCCCCAGTTTTTCCCGGAGCATGTCAATCCCCTGCCCTTTGGAATAGCCGGCCGGGACGATTTCCCACCCAATCGGAGCTCTTTGAATCCCGGTATAGGGCATGCCCAGCGCCGCGGTTTCCCGCTCCAGATGCTGAATATCTTCATCCTTTTCCGGGAAACAGAACATTTTGACAGCCCGGAATTCCGCATCTCCCTCCCGGATGTCCCGGGCAATGCCGCGCCCGAGGGCGAACCGGGAAAAGCCTTCTATGGCCTCATGGGAAGGGCCCGCCGGATCGAAATACATGGCTGTATCGCATTCGTATACGGTCGGAATCCGCAGCCGGAGAAACACATCCCGCAGCTTCATCGTCTCCTGCGGAGAATGCTCCATGCTCTGCAGCGTCTCTCCCTCCCAGACGATCCGGGTTCCGCAGCCCATGATCCATCCGTCGATGGGAAGCGCATCCAGCCGCTCGTCCATGTTGCACAGCGTCCGGCCTGTATTGATGACGATCCGGTGCCCCCGCGCGCTTGCTTCCTCCAGTGCCGGCTTTACGGAAGCCGGCACCTGATGAGTCCGGTCATCGATCAGGGTTCCGTCAATATCGAAAAACAAGAGCATCGATCCTAACACCTTTCAGCCTTTTGGTTCCGGTTCAGGTCGATTGTAGTTTCAGTCAAAGGAAAAGTCAAGGCGCAAATGGTACATGGCTGACGCCGGTCATCGTGTGCGCCTCCCTCCGTTTTCAGGCCGGCTCCTGCGCTGCTCACCGGAACTGCCGCACCTGTATTCCCCGCTCCTCAAATACCTCCGGAAACATCCGCGGTGCCGGGCTTTCGTCAAACCCGGGCCGATAGTCCATGTCCACCATGGCGTATTTTGCCCCGGCGGCTTTCTGATAAGGCAGCAGCTCCACCCGCATCAGCGATCTGGCCCCGGCCGTCATATTCGCCAGCGTCTCGAAATGCTCCTTCCGGTCATTGACCCCGGGGATCACCGGCATCCGCACGATAAACGGCGTTTCTCCGGCGCACAGCGCTTCCATATGGCGCCGCACCGGCTCCTGGTTTGCTCCTGTCCAGAACCGGAATGCCTCCGGATCGCTCACCTTCCAGTCCATCATCACCAGGCTCACGGTCTTCCGCATCTCGTCAAACACGTCGTCCGGGGCGTATCCGCTGGTCTCGATCGCGGTATGGATGCCGGGCATATGCCGGATCACTTCCCGCACAAACGGCCACTGCATCAGCGGCTCCCCGCCGGAAAAGGTGACGCCGCCCCCGTCCTCAAAAAACTCCCTGCCCTTCATCAGCCGCTTCGCCAGCTCTTCCGCGTCCCATCTTTTTCCCGCGATCTTCCGGTAGCCGTACCGGCAGGCCGCCACGCATTCCCCGCAGGCGATGCACTTGTCCGGATGCCGGCATACCCGGCTGCAGGCGCCGCAGTGCACGCAGGCCGCCGTGCTCACCATGAGCTGGGGCGCCGGGGAAAGCCCCTCCGGGTTATGGCACCATCTGCACCGCAGCGGGCAGCCCTTCATGAACACCGTCGTCCGGATGCCCGGCCCGTCAAACACGGCGAACTCCTTGATGTCGAAAACCGTTCCGGTCATACGCTCAGCTCCGCTCTCCGGATGATATGGTCCTGATAGCACTTGTCCAGCTCCGTAAAATATCCGCTCCATCCCCATACCCGTACGATCAGGTTCCGGTAGTTTTCCGGATGCCGCTGGGCATCCAGCAGCTTTTCCCGGTTCACCGTATTCAGCTGGATCTGGTGCCCGCCCTTTCGGATGAACATCCGCACCAGCTGAGCCACCTTCTTCACGGCATCCTCCTGGCTGAACACGCTTTCGGAAAACTCCACGGTCAGGGGCCCACCGTTGATGGCTTCCTTCAGGTCCGGCACCGTAAAGTCCCGGATCAGCGAAAGCGGCCCGTTCAGCCGGATGTTCAGGGACGGCGCGTAGTTGGCCGGCAGGGGCACGCCCGCCTCCCGGCCGTCCGCCGTGGCCCCCAGCGCGGCCGCGTGGGTAATGTAATACATGGCGGATCCGGTTCCGGCCCGCACCCGGCCGCCCCGCTCGTTCCGCAGGTCCTTCACGCTCTCCGCGAAGGTATGCAGCAGCCAGGCCGCGTATGGCGCCGCGCCATCATCGTTGCCCATTTTCGGACAATCATGCCGCAGCGTCTCCCGCAGGACTTCCTCTCCTTCGAAATCCGCGTCCATCGCGGCAATCAGCCGCTCCGCGGGAATGTCCCCGCTCAGCACAGTTTTTTCCACCGCGGCCAGCATATCCGCCGCGGGGGCCAGGCCGGTACCGTGGAACCCCCAGTTATTGTAGACGCAGCCCTCGGAGATATCCCGCCCGCTTTCCAGGCATCCATCGAAGAACAGGGACAGGAAGGGGGAGGGAATCACGTACAGGTTCTTCCTTTCCGCCATCTGATCCAGTACATCCGCCCGGATTGCCCGGGCCAGATACGCCTTCAGCTCCTCCATATCCCGGCATTCCGCCAGATGCGCCCGGATCGTCCGGTCCGTCACCTGGGCAAAGGACAGGGCGCCGATGTTCGGGATTTCCATGCCCCGTCCGGGAATGATAAACTCCCAGCAGGCCGCCACCGCGTAGTTTCGGGCGTCCTCCGCCGCATAGCCCAGATCCTCCAGCGCGGGAATCACGATGTCGTCGTTGGCGTACTGCGGAAAGCCGAGCCCCAGCCGGGTCAGCCGGGTGCCTTTTTCAAAGATTTCCGGCGGCGTATCCCGGTTCACCCGCAGATTGATTTTCGGGTCGATCAGCTTCAGTTCCCCGCAGGCCTCCAGGCACATGTCGCTCAGCAGGTTGTATCCGTCCCGGCCGTCAGGCGTCATGCCGCCCAGCATCAGGCTCTGGCCGTTATCCCCCTGCTGCATGCCGGGATACAGATCGCTGTCCCGGTTGCAGGCCAGGAAGAAGGCCTTCACGAGCTCGTAAGCGCTTTCCCGGGTTTCCCGCCCCTCCGCCAGGTCCCGCTCCAGCCAGGGCATCATATACTGGTCAAACCGGCCCAGCGTATTGTGGTAATTTCCTTCGTACCACAGCGCATAGTGCAGAATCCGCAGGCTCTGCAGCGCCTCCCGGAAGGTTTCCGCGCCGTATGCCGGCACCCTCTCCAGGACCCGGGCCAGATCCGTCAGCCCGGCTTCCCGGGCCGCCGCGGCATACCGCGCCGTCAGCCCCAGCACCGCGTCGATCTCTTCCGTCACCGGCTGGCCCGGGCACAGGGTCTCCGCCCTTTCCCGCAGGGCCAGCAGGCCGGAGCGGATCACCCGCCCGTAGTCCGGCGACAGGTTGCTGACATTCCCCAGCTCATGAATGTAGTGGTTTTTCCGGATTGCTTCCCACTCTTCCCGGGAAAAAATCATCGGCATCGCGGTCACCGTTCGCGTAAAGGCGATGATCTCCCCGGGAAACATCACCGGCTGCTCCGCCTCCAGCGCCGCGCTCATGCGCCGCGCCGTCCTCCGGCGGTCGTCCATGCCCGGCTTTCTCCAGGCTGCCGCGGCGCTCTCCTCTGCCTTTCTGCGGAAGGCATGATGCCACCCGTTCCACTGCAGGGTCTTCAGCTCCTCTGTCATCTTGTCTCCTCCCTCATGCAAACCCGGCCGCGCCGCACCCTGACGCCGCAGCGCTGTAATGCACAAACAGGCTTCCAGCCGTTTTCCGATCCTGTCATTGTCTCCTTACAGCCCTCGTCAATCACCCGCTCAGCGCAGGCCAGGACCGCCATTTCCGGTGAAAGGCGGAACGATTGTTCCGCCTTTGCTTGTACATTTTTCCTTCCGTCAGCTGTTCCGGTCAATGATCGCCAGCTCTTCTGCCGTGAAATCCGTTTTCTCCGTGCACTTCAGATTTTCCAGGATCTGGGACGGCCGGGAGGCGCCGATCAGCACGCTGGTCACCGGGGCATCCTTCAGCACCCAGCTCAGCGCCATCTGGGCCAGGCTCTGTCCGCGCTGCGCCGCCAGATCCGCCAGGGCCCGGATCTGTGCCAGCCTTTCCTCCGTCAGCGCGCTTTCCTTCAGGAACCGTCCATCCGTACGAATCCGGGAATCCTCGGGAATTCCCTTCAGGTACCGATCCGTCAGCAGCCCCTGCGCCAGCGGTGAGAAGGTGATGATTCCCTTGCCTTCCCTGGCCGCGGCGTCCTTCAGTCCATTCTTTTCCACGGTCCGGTCAAAAATGGAATAGCGGTTCTGGTTGATCACAAATGGGACATGAAGCGCGTCCAGAATGCGGGAGGCGGCCGTCATCCGTTCCCCGTCGTAATTGGATAGGCCGACATACAGGGCTTTTCCGGACAGCACGATATCCCGCAGGGCCAGCATCGTCTCCTCCAGCGGCGTATCCGGATCCGGACGGTGATGATAGAAAATATCCACATAATCGAGTCCCATCCGCCGCAGGCTCTGGTCCAGGCTCGCCATCAGATATTTCCGGCTGCCGAAATTCCCATACGGACCGGGCCACATATCGTATCCCGCCTTCGTGGAGATCAGGATTTCATCCCGATAGGGCATCAGGTCCTCCCGAAGGATCCGGCCGAAGTTGATCTCCGCGCTGCCCGGCTCGGGTCCGTAATTATTGGCAAGGTCAAAATGCGTGATGCCCGCGTCAAAAGCCGTCAGGCACATCGCCCGCATGTTTTCGTATACGCCGGTCGAACCGAAATTATGCCACAGACCCAGGGATACGGCGGGAAGCTTCAGACCGCTTCGGCCGCACCGGCGGTACACCGCCCTGTCGTACCTTGATTCATTCGCCTGATACATTTTGATTCTCCTTTCTGTTCATCATCGCGCATTATACGGAAAGGAACCGCATCTCCAGCGGATCCAGCGTAATCCGTATAGTTCCCTGCGGAAGTTCAATTTCCGTCGGAACCGGTTCTTCCGCGTTATTCATGACGACCAGCTGTCCGCTGGCGGGGAAAAGCGCGCTCTCCACCCGCGGGTCGCGGCTCAGTGAGGCTTTGCTTCCTTCCTGCCCGGTCAGGTACAGCAGCCATTCCAGCAGCATCCTGGCTGACGCGGGCGTATAGGTGAACCCGCTCAGATAGAGGGCTTTTCCCTTTCCAAACTGTCTCAGCGTCACCTGCGGGACGCCGCTTCTCGCGAGCAGCACCTGAACCTCCGGGGTCAGCAGGCGCAGGTCCGTTTTTTCCGGGATCGCTTCCGCGGCCAGCCCGACCGGACTTTCCGTCTCGTCCGCCGGCCACGAGGTATGGCACGCGTATTCTCCCCGGTCCAGATCCACGCCGAAGAGATGCGCCAGCGCCAGGCGGGTGTCCCCGCCGCCTGCCGCGGAAGGCTCCCCGGCGCCGATCAGGCTTCCGCCTTCTCCCACAAAACGGGTCAACTCCGTCACCAGCGCTGGGTCCTTCCACTTTTCGCCGCCGCTCCAGGCATCTCCTTCCCTTCCGGCATTGATCACGACGTCCACGTCTTTCAGAGCACCCTCCCGCACATCCTCAAAGCTCAGGAAGCGCACCTCCACCGGCAGTCCCGCCAGCGCTTCATTGATATGGATCAGAACGTTGCCGTCCGTTTCGTGGAAATGGCCTGAAAGCGTCCAGCTGCGCAGTTTTCCCCAGACATGCAGCACAGCGACCCGGATGGGCAGGGCTGCCGGCGCGCCTTCCAGATGCAGCTCCCTGATCCGGCGGAAATCGTCCGCCATGTTCGCGATCGCGTCCACAAAAGCCGGGAAGCCCTCCGTCAGGTGCAGGTACCCGCCCAGTCCGATCCGGTCCACCGGCTGCCTGACCAGCGCCCTGCGGACATGGAGCCAGTAGTCCATGGCATCCTTTTCAGGCTTTCCTCCTTCCATGAAGGTCGGCAGTCCGCCCAGTCCCACCGGGAACAGATAGGGGTGGAACCGCAGCTCATGGACCGGCACTTTCACCCCGGCGCAGAGCCTGCATTCGAATCCGGAGAAAACGCACTTGATCAGCCCGTCAAATCCGATTCCTTCAAAATACTTTCCGTACGGCTCCATCCCCACCCAGGAGTCATCATAAAAGACGTAGGCCTGTTTTCCGTGCTGATGGATGATTTCCACCAGCCTGCGGGCTTTCTCCGCCACAAAGCGCTGGATAAAATCCATATAATCCCGCTTATGCGCCGTCGGAGGCCGGTGCGTCGCCTGCAGCTTTCCCTTCTGAATGAAATCCTCCGCGGTCAGCGCGTAGCCGTATTCCGCCTCAAAAGCCCTCAGCGCCGCGGGGCTGACAGTAAAGTCATAGCTTCCCCAGTCAGTGAAACGGGATCTGCGTCTGGGATCATCCCCGAAAATCCAGACGAAATTGTAAAACAGAGAGGTCAGCCGGATGACGTCCGTCTGCGGATTGTCCCGGCACCACCGGTCCAGATAGTCCTGCAGATAGTCCCACGCCAGAGGATGGCGGGGATCCAGCTGCCGGAGATGCTCACTGGTCCAGTGGTTGGTGGTGTGGTTGTACATGTTGATCTCTTCCCAGATGCGCCAGCAAAGGAAGGATACCGTATACCTGTGCCATTTTTCGCTTCCGGAAATCTTAACTTCTCCTTTTGCGTACCGCCAGCTTTCCCGCGGCACGAGCCGGTCCGCCGTTCGGTCCCATACCTGCATAAAGGCCAGGGCCTCGGGTTCCTCGTTCACGGCAAACTGCTGGTCAAAGAACCCCTTCATCAGGGGAATCTGCAGCTCTATTTTCTCCGCCGTCACGGGATCCGTGCAGAGGAAAACCTGCTGCTGGGTTTCCGGATGCCGCTGGGCAAATTCATTATGCTCACGGATGATGCACATGGTGGAATAAATCCGGTAGCCCGCCGCTGTAATCTCAGGGGACAGCTTCGTTCCGTCGCTGTCCCGGATCACATCCGCGCCCCATTTTTCCGCCAGTCTCAGCGTCAGCTCCTCGTATCCGCTTTCCCCAGGCAGGGTAAACCCGCCTCTCCAGGAATCTTTTTGCATGATCCTTTTCTCCCTTCCGTTCTGGATTTGACCCATTCCAGGGAATCGTTCTGAAGGAAAGAGGGGCGGAGCCGCCAAACTCCGCCCCTCCGATAAACGTAACAGGGTTCCGGTAATTACTTGATTTCCGGCAGATGCGTGGTGTTGCCCGCTTCATAGGCAGCCAGCCGCTCATCCATGATTTCCTGATAACCGGCATCCTTGAATTCCTGGCTGTACTGTTCAAACAGGGCGTCGAATTCAGCGGGATCGCACTTGACCAGCTTGGCATAGTATTCCTGCCAGAGGCTCAGCAGCGTGGCGCTGTATTCGCTTTCGCTCTCGATGGCGACAGCGAACACGGGATCGGAGTACGCCTTGCCCTCGTCGGCCAGCTTGCGCAGATCGTAGTAGTTGTTGATCAGCATCTCGGTGAAATCCTGGGGCAGGCCGACAGGACTCATCTGGGCAATGGTCTGTTCGATCGTACCGACTTTTTTGGAAGCATGAACCAGGCAGGTCATGTCGATATTGTTGTTGTGGTTCATCATGTGCTCACCGGTGTAATCCAGCATCACGGGCAGGCCGTCCTCGCCGAGCTTATAGGTTTCGCCCTCGATGCCGTTTTCCAGCGTGAACAGGTTCTCCGGCTGGATCATCCATTCCATCAGCATCCAGGCCGCTTTCAGCTGATCCTTGGTCGCCAGAGAGGAGAAGCCAACGATCATGCCGAAGGGGTTGTCCGCGCGGATCGCGCCGGTGTTGATGCCCTCTTCCACGCCGGCAAAGGGGCTGGCGACGGCAAGCTCGGCATCGGGATTGTTCTCATAGAATGCGGTCAGCCAGGCCATGTTGTTGGCGATATAGCCGCCGTACATATAGGTCTTGCCGTTGATAAAGTCTGTCTGCAGGACGTCGGTACCCTGACCGCCGCTGTTCTTTTCCAGATCGAATTCGCTGGAATACCAGCCCATATGATATTCGTCATTCAGACGCTTCATCATCCGCTTGGTGGGATACCAGGCGAAGGACGGCGTGCCCAGGGAGGAATGCATCGCCCATTCCGCCTCGTCCACGGGGAAATCACGGTAGGCAAAGTTGGTGATGTAAGCATTGGTGGGGATACCGAGGCCCAGCGGATATTCGCACAGACCGGCCTCGATCATCTTGTTCATGGCATCCTTGTGCTCCGCGTAATTCTGGGGCACATGATCATAGCCCACTTTGCGCAGCCAGTCCATGCGGACGAAGTTGGCGAAAGCAAACGTCGTGTCGTGATAGGGACGCTCGGTCAGGACGAAGTAGGTCTTGCCGTTGATGTCGGTATAGCCCAGCTGGTTATGGTCCACCATGGCCTGATAGAAGGTCGGCGCGACCGTTTTGAACTCATCCAGGTTGATTTCCGTCATCGCGCCGTCATTCGCCCACTGCGCAACCTTGGGATAGTCGTACTCCATCATGATGGTGGGGGTGTCGTCAGCCGCGATCAGCATGGAATACTTGGTCATGACATCGCCGCGGGGAATGGCCACGTACTTCACTTCGATGTTGTACTTGTCTCCGAAGTTCTCCTGCACCCAGTGGGTCCAGTAGTTGTCATCCACAGCGGGATAGCCGGCCTTAGAGCGGTCATAAACGGGAACGGTGATCGTCACGCGCTCCGCAAAGGGCTCCCAGGCTTCCATGCCGGCGGATTCGGCGGAAGCGGCGGTCAGCATGCCCATGCTCAGAAGCATGGCCAGCGCCAGTACCAGGGAAAGAATACGTTTCATAATGGGTACCTCCTTTTTTTATTGATTCACGCGCTTTCCGCGCGCTAAATCCGATCTCTGACCGTTCTCTTATACAGGACGGAATGCTTTTATCCCTTCACGGCGCCGATCATGGTGCCGGTCACGAAATACTTTTGTACAAAGGGATAAACCAGCATAATGGGAATGGTGGCAAACATAACGACAGCGGACTGCAGCACCTCGGGCGTGGATTCCGCCGCGGCAGCCTCGTTAAGGCTGACGGCATCCTGTCCGCTGTTGAGCACCATATTGCTCAGCAGGTACTGCAGGGGCTGCAGCGCCTTCGTCGTAATATAATACTTGGCGTCCGCGTAAGCATTCCAGCGGCCTACGGCATAGAACAGGCTCAGCGTCGCGATAATGGCCTTGGACAGAGGAAGAACGATCTGGAACAGAACCTGAAAATGGGTCGCTCCGTCCAGATCCGCGGCTTCATACAGCGTATCCGGAATCGTGGACCGCAGGAAAGACCGCATGATCAGCATATTATACGGACTGAAGGACAGCGGCAGCACCAGCACCCACATGGTATTCAGCAGGCCAAGCTGCTTCATCAGCAGGTATTCCGGAATCAGGCCGGCGCTGAAGTACATGGTAAACATGAGCACGAAAGCGAAGAAAGCGCGCCCCTTCAGTTCCTTCCGGCACAGCGGATAGGCCGCCAGCGTGGTGATAATCATGCCAATCACCGTAAAGAGCGCCGTGACGAGAACGGAATAAACCATGGAATGGGTCATCTGACCGTCCCGGAACACGGAGGCATATGCCTCAAAATTGAATCCCTTCGGCCACAGATACACCTGCTTGGAAAGAACCGCCGTATTGGATGAAAGGCTCTTCGCGGCGATATGGATAAACGGAATGATACAGGTCAGCGAAAGCAGCAGGATCACGAAGGCGATGACGAAATCGCTGATTCTCACCCGTTTGACGCCCCTGAAAATGGATTCTTTTTTGGGTACAGCCGTCATTTTGCTTCTCCTCCCTTCTTACAGCAGTCCGTCCTCGCCCAGGGCCTTGGATACCCGATCGGAAGACAGCACCAGCAGCAGCCCCACCAGGCTCTGGAACAGGCCCACCGCCGTCGCCCGGCTGAAGTTGCCGCCCGCGAGGCCTTTCTCGTAGATATAGATGGCCAGCTGGTACTGGAAATCCTTGACCTGAACATTGCCGAAGGAATCCAGCCGCTCAAAATTGGAGCCCATAACCCGGCCCAGATTCATGATCAGCAGGGTGACCATCGTTCCGCGGATGCAGGGCAGCGTCACGTTCCAGATCTTCCGCCACCGCCCGGCGCCGTCGATGGTCGCCGCCTCATACAGATCCGGGCTGATCCCCGTAATCGCCGCCAGGTAAATGATGGATCCCCATCCCATGTTCTGCCATACGCCGATCAGCAGGTAGGTGCCCGCCCAGTGCCATTTTTCCGTCAGGAAGGGAATGCCCTGGTCGATGACGCCCGCGTTTCTCAGCAGAATATTGACCAGACCCGTTTCGGGCTTGAACAGATTCAGCGCCACGCTGGCAATAATGACCCAGCTGAGAAAATGCGGCAGATACAGCACGGTCTGGGAAACTTTCTTGTACCGCTGGAATCGCAGTTCATTCAGCAGAAGAGCCAGAATGATGGGCACCGGAAATCCAACAATCAGGTCCAGGAAGTTAAAAACCAGAGAGTTTTTCAGCGCCCGCAGGAAATCCTTGTCCTTAAAAATCTTGACAAAGTTGTCCATTCCCACCCAGGCGCTGCCCGCGTACCCCTTGGCGGGCTTGTAGTTCATAAAGGCGATCCTCAGCCCGGGATAGGCGGCATACTTAAAAATGATCACGAAAACCACCGGCACCAGAATCATCGCGTAAAGCTGCCAGTGATTTTTCCAGTAGGATGCCTTGAACGTTCCCCGTGGGTTTGGAGCCAGGACGGTCTTTTTCTGCATGCAATTACCTCTTTTCCTCCCGATGTCCGGTATCCTCATCCAGTCATTTCCAAGTGTGTATTTGTCGCATCCCGATTCATTTCTCAATTAAAAATATACACTGAAATCGGCCTTCAGGCTATTCGTTTTTTGTTAAATACTGATCATTTTCAACCATATTACCCAGTAAGCCCTGTCCATTCCGCACCTGTTATATACAGGCGTCCTTCGCCCAGCCATCAAAAAAGCGCGCCGCCAGGCGCGCAGAATTTCCTGTTTTTATCCTTATTTGACCCATGATGCCGTGCTGTCCATTTTCCGCATGGCCCCGGCCGCCAGTTTCGCGATCGGTTCGCGCCTGAATGGTGCCCGCGCGGAATCTTCACTGATTATTCCGGATGATTTTCCTTTTCTCTGGCCAGGATTTCCTCCGCCGTTTCCGCCCTGGACCAGCCGGTGTAGGAGACCAGCGTGGTCGGCTCCTCCCCCGGCCCGGATTTCCGCCACGCGGACGGTGTGCATCCCATCACCTGGAGGAACCACCGGTTGAAGCAGCTCAGGGAAGTGTACCCCACCTCTCCCGCGATATCAACAATGCTCCGGTCCGTGGTTCTCAGAAGCGTGCAGCTTCGAAGAATCCTGGTCTGATGCAGGAACGCCAGGGGATTCATGTTGATCTGGGACTGAAACTGACGCCGAAAATGCGTCGGGCTCAGGTGGCACATCGCCGCCAGTGTTTCCATGGAAAAGTCCTGATCATAATGCTGAAGAATGTAATCCAGCGCCGGGGATATGCTCAGCATCTGTGCCCTGTCGGAAAAATCCGCGGGCTCCGCGCTTCCCTGCTCCGCCCCACAGTTCCGCATGACCCTGACCAGGAAAGCGGCCATCAGCCCTTTGACGCAGATCTGGTATCCCGCCTGCTGCTCCTGTATCTCCCGCAGGATGTCACGGACCAGCGGCCCCGCCCATGGATGTTCCCCCGCGGACAGAACCAGACCTCCTCTGTTTATCATCGCCCGGAATGGAACGGAATTCACCGCGGAAGGACCCGCTTCCTGAAAAAGGGCCTCCGGGTCGGTATAAATGTAATTCCAGAGGCTCTCCGTCCCCGGAGACGACCAGGTCGTATGCGGTACGTTTCTTGCAATGAACGTCACGTCCCCGGCCCTGAAATCCACCTGTTCCTCCCCAATCGCCATATGACCGCTGTTGCTGAGGCAGATTCCGATTTCCAGGCAGTTATGAAAATGAAGCCGCTGGCTCCTGATCGGTGAGATATGCCATTGACTGCCATGCAGAATGGTGATGGGAAAATGCACTGGCAGCTCATAGCTTCGGTATTCCAGAATTCTCTGACGCGGCCTGGCCATTCTATCACTCCCTCCGGTTCCGATTATAAACCGGAATGGTGGAAAATGACAAGCATTTTCGCTAAATAATGGTGTAAACGGGATGAAACCTGCGTTTTTATACAGGATTCGAGCGTAAAAAGGTTGAAATCAGGAAGAAATCCATTCAAAGAGTGTGGCATAATTCAAAAATTTCCGATGTATTGGTGCTGCATTGTACCCAAACCTCCATTAACACTGTCTTCCATTCGTCAAAAAAGGCACCCGCCGGCTATTGTGCCGGTCGGATGCCTTTTTTGTTCCCTTACAGCTGAACGAGCCGCCCTCCGGGAATCCTCCAGCGCTTCACTGTCGTTGACCCTGATCCAGCGGGAAGCGGCGCTTGGATTATACACGAAACTGTTGTTCTCCGCGAAACGAAGCATCTGGGACGCGTCCATCGCGTCCCAGTATTCAATGATAGCTCTGCCTCTTCTTATTCCTTCGGCGCGATTTCCGTCACCTGATGATCTTCCCCGACCCAGAAGTTTGCCGGATGATCGTGCTCCAGAAGCGCCGTGATGCCCTCCAGGGTGATCTCCCTGCAGTTTTTCAGGGAAATGGTTCCTTCTCTGCCGATATCGCAGTCCCGGAACACCATCTTCCGGGCTTCTGAGTCCGGTTCATCAAACCCGGACAGGTCGATCGCCGGGCTCAGGTGGTTTTCCTTCTCCCAGTACTCCATACACCAGCCGGTCAGCTGAACCCGTTCCAGCACGCAGTTTTCAAAAACCGGCGGCGCCCCGGCGCCTTCCCCGTCATCGTTATATCCCACCGCGCAGCACCTGAAGCGGCTGAGTACGCTGTCCCGCACGGACACGTTCCGCACGTATCCGCCTCTTTTCTTTGTGGCCTTGATCTGGACCCCGTACAGGCTGTGCGCCAGGTTGCAGTGCCAGATCCGGACGTCCTCCACGCCTCCGCTCATTTCGCTTCCGATCGCGATGCCCAGGCCAAAGTCACTGCCGCAGTCAAAAACCCGGATATGCTTCGCGGGACGGTTGATCCGATTGCCCTCCGGATTCTTGCCGCTCTTGATCGCTACGGAATCATCTCCGGTATGGAAATGGCACGCGAAAAGCGTGCAGTCCTCGCTGGAGTCAGGATCCCAGCCGTCTCCGTTCCACACGCCCTGCGAAAAGAAAGAACAATGGTCTGTCACAATATTCCGGCTGTAAACCATGTGCACGTTCCAGCTGGCCCCGTTCATCAGCTTCAGATTCGTGATGCGCACATTTTCGCAGTTGCTGATGTTGATCAGCCGGCCCCTCGCCCGTCCCGGAACGGTTTCCGTGTTTTCATACTCCCGAATCTTCTCCCCCAGGGCCCCGAGAAACTCGCTCAGGCGCTTTTTCTCCGCCTCGATGATATTCACGGCCAGCTTCTGGCCCCCGCCGCAGAGCACGCCGCCTCCGTAGATCAGCACATTTCTGCAGTTATACCCTTCGGTATGATCCATCTCTCCCAGATTCAGCAGGCTGCTGTAGCATTCCATCTCCGTTCCCTCAAAACGGCTGGGAATCTTCGGCAGATAATCCTCCGGATTCTCCGTGCCCCGGATCTCCGCTCCTGCGTCAATCCGGAGACGCATATCGCTGTGAAGCCGCAGCGCTCCGGTCCGGTAGACTCCCCCGGCAATCAGAACCTCCTCTCCCGGTCCGCAGGCATCAATCGCCGTCTGCAGGGCAGCCGTGTTCAGTGTTTTCCCGTCTCCGACCGCACCGTAATCCCTCGCGTCATGAACCCGGACCTGCGAAAGGGTGGAAAACGCCGTCTGCCCCATCAGCGAATCCCCCATCCACAGGGAAACCCGGTGGCTTTGTCCCGCGCTTAGTCCTTCCCAGGCAAAGTGGGTGCGGTCGCCGGTATACAGCGTATTTCCGTCTTCCTCCAGACGATAAACGCTTTCTCCCGCCGTGTTCTCCGCCTGATCCCACCAGAAAGCGGCAGCGTCCGTCAGAGGCAGCGCGTGCAGTATCATTCCGATTTCCTTCCTTTCAATCATACTCCAGATAGGCGCCTTTCATAGGCGACGCGGCCAGCTTGGAGAAAAGCCGGAGCACGCCCTTCGGATACTTCACGGGCTTGGGTTTCCATTCCTTCCTTCTTTCCGCCAGGACGCGCTCGATCTCCTCCGGCGGCATGCGCTTTCCGTCGATCCCCACGATATCCAGCCGGCGCTGACGGACATTGAGATAAATCAGGTCTCCCTCCCGGACCAGTGCAATCGGTCCGCCGGACTGGGCTTCCGGGCTGCAGTGCCCGATGACCGGGCCCGTGGACGCCCCGGAGAACCGTCCGTCCGTGATCAGGGCAATGGACCGGCCCAGATCCTGATCCGAGGAAATCGCCTCAGAGGTATAGAACATTTCCGGCATGCCGCTTCCCTTGGGTCCCTCGTACCGGATGAACACCGCGTCCCCGGGCTTCACCCGGTGATGCAGCACGGCGTCAATGCATTCCTCCTCGCTGTCAAAGGGCCGCGCCGTCAGCGTCGCCTCAAACATTTCCTTCGGGCAGGCCGTATGCTTGATCACGGCGCCCTCCGGCGCCAGATTGCCCTTCAGCACGGCGATGGAGCCATCCTCCCCGATCGGGTGGTCAAAGGGCCGGATGATATCCTCCTTTGTAACACAGATCCCCCGCCTGGCGTTGGACTCCTCCAGCCGCTGCCGGCACCGCTCATAGAAACCGTTCCGCTTCAGGTCGGCCAGGTTCTCCCCCAGCGTTTTCCCGGTCACCGTCATAACATCCAGATGCAGGCAGTGCCGGATCTCCTCCATAATCGCCGGAACCCCGCCTGCATAATAGAAAAATTCCGCCGGCCACTTTCCCGCCGGCCGGATATCCAGCAGATAATGGGCGCCTCTGTGCAGCCGGTCAAAGGTTTCCCCCGTGATTTCGATGCCGAATTCATGCGCGATGGCGGGAATATGCAGCAGGGCGTTCGTCGAGCCGGATATGGCCGCATGGACCAGAATCGCGTTTTCGAAGCTTTCCCTGCTCACAATATCGCTGGGCCGCATATGGGCCATTTTTGCGATCCGCACCGCCTGCTTCCCGGCTTCATACGCGTATTCCATCAGATCCGGACTGGTGGCCGGCAGCAGGGCGCTGCCAGGCAGCGCCAGCCCCAGGGCTTCCGCGGTGATCTGCATCGTGGACGCGGTTCCGATAAAGCTGCACGCGCCGCAGCTGGGGCAGGCGTTCTGCTTCGCCCAGTCCAGCTTCTCCTGGTCGATTTCGCCCCGCTCAAATTTGGCGCTGTACATGCCCAGCTGCTCCAGCGTCAGCAGCTCGGGGCCCGCTGCCATCGTGCCTCCCGGGACCACCACAGCGGGAATATTGATCCGGGCCAGGCCCATCAGATTACCGGGCATGCCCTTATCGCAGCTGGCGATAAAGACGCCCGCGTCATACGGGGTCGCCTGTGCCTGGATTTCAATCATGTTCGCGATGATTTCCCGGCTGACCAGGGAATAGTTGATTCCGTCCATCCCCTGGCTTTCCCCGTCGCACATATCCGTGCAGAAATACCGCGCCCCGAATCCGCCCTCGTCCCGAACGCCGCGGCGCGCCTGTTCCACCAGTTTGTCCAGATGCCCCGAGCCCGGATGGCTGTCTCCGAAGGTGCTCTCAATAAATACCTGCACCTTCCCCAGATCCTCGCTCTTCCATCCCGTTCCGATCCGCAGCGGGTCGCACTCCGGCGCCAGCCGCCTGAGTTCCTGACTTGCCAGCATTTCGTTCACCTCAATCTTTTTTTCGCGGTTTCTTCCGATGCATGCTTGACCTTGTTCGTTTCACTTTTCAGCCTTCGTCCCTTTTGCGGGCACGCTTTTCTGATTATATTCGATAAACGGGTTCATGGCAACCGGCCGGGCAGGGAATAAGGCCTTGAAAAACGGCTGAATCCGATATGCTTCCGCCGCCCCTTTACGGTTTCTGTCCCTCCTGCCGCATGAGGGGGACGGCCGTCTCCGGAACAGGGTACGCTTTGCCGGCGCGGAGGGCGTAGAGCCACATCTCTTTCACCCGCGTCCCGGTCAGGCGCTCCAGGGCCGTCCTGTACCAGTTCATCTGCGCTTCATGCCGGGGCACAAAGGTTTCCGGATTCGTATCATGGTCCGTCTTATAATCGATCAGCACCCACTCTCCGTCTTCCCAAAAAACGCAGTCCACGATTCCCTGCACCATCGTAGGGCTGTCCGCGTCCATCCGCATGGTGAAATCCGCTTCCCGGCGGATATCGGGGCTCTTCAGCATGCGCCGGCCCAGGTCGCCGCGGAAAAGCGCGATCACGCCGCCCAGCCGGATCATCGCCGCTTCCTCCCCCGACAGGATTTGTTCCGTCTTCATACGCTCCATCTCAGCGCGGATTGTTTCCGCCACGTCCCTCCCGGCCCGCAGCGCTTCCAGATTGATCAGACGGATAAACCGATGGGTCGCCGTGCCGATGCTGGCTGCCTTCGC
>CADBTC010000260.1 GCA_902797445.1 uncultured Eubacteriales bacterium
CCCGGCATAGAAAAACCCTCTCCCGAAGGAGAGGGATTTGCTTTGCATGCCGGAAACAGCCTGGCCGATTACTTCAGCTCGCTGGTGCAGTGCGGGCACCGGGTCGCCTTGATGTCGATCTCGCTCAGGCAGTAGGGGCACTTCTTCGTGGTCGGCGCCGCGGGCTTCTCGGGCTTCTTGCCAATCGTCTTGGCCTTGTTCATGGCCTTGATAATCGCGAAAAGCACCAGCGCGGTCAGCAGGAATTCCACCAGCACCGCCAGGAAGGAGATCAGGCTCCCCACGATACCGGTGCTGTTCGTCCCTTCGATCTTGGGCAGCGCGTCGAGAATCGGGGTTAGGAAGATGTCGATGACCGCGGTTACCACCTTGCCGAAGGCAGCGCCGATGGTCACGCCGACGGCCATGTCCACGACATTGCCGCGCATTGCGAATTCCTTGAATTCCTTCAGAAGCTTACTCATGATAAAAACCCTCCCTTATTGTTTTTCTTGATGATCACCATCCGCTTTTCAGCGGGGACGCTTACTTTTTCTTGCCGCCAAACAGGTCCGAAATCGCGTTGGTGATGCCCTTGGTCAGGGTGCTGGTCACCTGCCGCGTCGCGGTGCTGATGGCGGTATTGGCAATGCGGCCCGCGACAGAATCATTCTTCCGGGCCCGCTCCGCCGCTTCCTCCCGCAGGGCGTCATTCCGGGCCCTGCGCTCAGCGGCTTCCTGCTCCCTGGCGGCCTTTGCGGCTTCCTTCGCCGCTTTCTCGGCATCCTTCTGCGCCTGCAGGGCGGCCTTCTCCGCTTCCTGCCGGGCCGCAGCGGCCGCTTTCTGCTGCTCCGCCAGGGCGATGGGATCCATCGTCTGCGGCGCGGCCTGCGCCTGCGGAACCACGGGCGCCTGCTGGGTCATGGGCATCGGCTGGACGGGAATCCAGTTCCCCGTATTGGGATCCTGCTGCATCAGCATCATCTGCTGCACATACTGCCCCGTGGCCGGATCCTGCATCATGACCGGCATCTGCTGGAAGACCGGCATGGCCGCGGGCTGCTGCACCGCCGGCTGCTGGTAGACCGGCGGCTGCGCAGCCGGCTGCACCTGAATCGTCGGCACCGCCTGCTCCGGCGCTTCCTGCGGGGCAGGAGCCGCCGGAGCGGCCTGGGGAATGGGGGTCATGTCGGGCTTTTCCTGCTCCACATACTGCCCGGTAATCGGATCGTACACCTTAAACGTCATACTCATCCTCTTCTCTCCGGTGATCTCCTGCACCGGTTCAGGGGTCGTGGGGGAAACGGGTAGCTCCAGGGTGGGGATGCTTTGTATGTCCGCCGGCTGAGAATAAACAGCCGGAATATCCAGCTCTGGAATCGAGGCGGATGAAACCGGTTTTGCGGGTTCAAAGGGGTTCGCCGCCTCCGGCCAGGCGGGAGGCTCCCCTGCCTGCCCCAGCGCCGCGGCCAGCTGCGCTGCCAGCGCCTGATTTTCTGAAAGCTCCTGGGGCACGACCTGAATCACCGGGATCTCCGCCGCCGCTTCAGGCATCTCCGCGGAAAATGCGATCTGCGGAACCGGCGTGGCCGCCGCAGCCGGCCTCTCCGCGGGCTCCGGCGGGAAATCCATCACCGGAACCGGCCCCCCGGCAGGCTGATCGGCAGGTTCTGCTTTCGTCTCCGGCGAAACCGCTTCCGCCGGCGGCTCCGTCTCTGCGGCCGCTTCGGCAGGAGGCACGTCGGGCAGATCCGCTTCTGCCGGCGCTTCCGTCAAAGGTTCTTTCATTTCATCCGGCTCCGACCCGGCTTCCGCCGGCGCTTCCTCCGGATACAGATCCTTCAGCTCGTTTCCCGACGCCACCCAGGCCCTTTCCTCCGGGTTCAGCGCCCCCAGA
This sequence comes from uncultured Eubacteriales bacterium, assembly GCA_902797445.1. Taxonomy (GTDB): domain Bacteria; phylum Bacillota; class Clostridia; order Christensenellales; family Aristaeellaceae; genus Aristaeella. The sequence goes on from CADBTC010000260.1 coordinate 1,877, forward strand.
TGGCTCTGGGGCGGAAGAATCACTGTCTTCTGCACGATCCCGGGCGCGCCGTCCGCATCCAGGCAGGACACCAGCGCCTCCCCGGTTTTCATGCTGGTGATGGCGTCCTCCGTATCGAAGTCCGGATTGGTCCGGAAGGTCTGCGCCGCCACCCGGACCGCCTTCTGATCCAGGGGCGTATAGGCTCTCAGCGCGTGCTGCACCCGGTTGCCCAGCTGGCCCAGCACCGTCATGGGAATATCCGCCGGGCTCTGGGTGATAAAATACACGCCCACGCCCTTGCTGCGGATCAGCCGGACCACCTGCTCAATCTTGTCCATCAGCGTGCGGGAGCAGTTGTCGAACAGCAGGTGCGCCTCGTCAAAGAAGAAGACCGCCACCGGCTTGTCCAGGTCCCCCCGCTCCGGCAGCTTTTCGTACAGCCGGGTCAGCATCCACATCAGAAAGGTGGAATACATCAGCGGATGCGTAAACAGCTCATCGGCGCTGAGCATATTGATGACGCCCCGATCCTGCTCATCCCGCATCAGCCACTGCAGCACGTCGAATTCCGACTCCCCGAAGAAGGCCCGGCCGCCTTCCTCCTCCAGCGTCGCCACCGCCCGCTGAATCGCGCCGATGGTGGTGGCGGAAACGTTGCCGTAATGCAGGGTAAATTCCCGGGCATGCTCCCCCATGAAAATCAGCTTTTCCTTCAGCTGATCCAGCGTATTGAGGGCGTATCCGTATTGCTCACAGTATCGGAACAGGATGCCCAGCACCCCGGTCTGGGTTTCATTCAACCCCAGCATCCGGCCCAGCAGCTGGGCGCCCATCCCCCGGACGGTCGCCTGAATGGGGCGCCCCATCCGTCCGTATACATCCCAGAATCGGGAGGGAAAGTCCTTGAATGCAAAGGTATCCGGATCGACCCCGCATTTGCGCAGCCGCTTTTCGATGGCTTCCGACCGCGTCCCGGGCTTCACCATCCCGGACAGGTCGCTCTTGATATCGCTGAGGAAAACCGGCACGCCCATTTCGCTGAACCCTTCCGCCAGCACCTTCAGGGTCACGGTTTTGCCCGTCCCCGTGGCGCCGGCGATCAGCCCATGCCGGTTCGCCATCTCCGGCCGCAGAAAAACCGGCCCGGTTCCACAGCTTCCTATCTGGATTTTCCCATCCCGCAGCACGGTCTTCCCTCCGATCGATCCTTCCTGGTTTTTCCTGCCCGTATTGTACACTTTCCGCCTTCTTCCGTCAAGAATTCCACCTGTTTTTTTGCTTGCGTGCCCGGAAAAAATATGGTACGCTGATGAAAGGTTTGATCCCTGGAATACCGATTCTGAAATCTGCTTTTGATGAGGAGGAACGCGTTCATGCTGGAAGAACTCAAACAAATCGTATATGAAGCCAATATGCTCCTGCCCGCCTATCACCTGGTCACCTTCACCTGGGGCAACGTCTCCGCGGTGGACCGGGAAAAGGGGCTCTTTGTGATCAAGCCAAGCGGCGTTCCCTATGAAACCCTGAAGCCGGAGGACATGGTGGTCATGGATCTGGCGGGAAACAAAGTGGAAGGCCGGCTGAATCCCTCCACGGATACCCCCACCCACGCCGAGCTGTACCGCCGCTTCGGGGATATCGGCGGGGTGGTGCATACCCATTCCCGGTGGGCCACCATCTGGGCCCAGGCCGGCAGGGATATCCCCGCTTACGGGACCACCCACGCGGATTATATCTACGGCCCCGTTCCCTGCTGCCGGGATTTGACGCCCGAAGAGGTGACCCGCGCCTACGAGCTGGAAACCGGGAAGGTCATCGCCGCCCATTTTGAGGAGCACGGCCTGAATCCCAACTATGTTCCCTGCGCACTCGCCCGGCATCACGGGCCCTTTGCCTGGGGGAAAGACGCGATGGACGCAGTGCATAATGCGGTGGTGCTCGAAGAGGTTGCCATGATGGCCTGGCATACGGAAGCGCTGCCCGCCGCCCAGCCCAAGGAAAATATGCCGGAGCATGTCAAGCAAAAGCATTTTCTCCGCAAGCACGGCCCCAACGCTTATTACGGACAAAAGTAATTTCTGCTATTTCCTGCCGGCCCGATGTACGGTCCTCCGCCTGTCCGCTTTTGCGGCAGGCGTTTTTCATGCCCCGGCAGACCAGATATCATTTTCCCCTTTCGCCTCGAAGAAGTATAAATCTCTCGTTTTTTTCCTGTTTTCATGAAATACCTGCAAAAATAACTTGCGTTTTCGATTTTTCAGGAATATAATGGCGATGGTTGAAATCTTCGGGTCTGTGGTTGAAAGCCGATGCCAGTCGCAGGCGAAGCGGTCCACGTAATCCGCCCAAAGCGGCGGGGAGCATGGTGCGGTCTAGATGTAAGTCCATCCGGTTTTACCAAAAAGCCGAGAGAAGCGCGTGGAGGCGTTCAATACGCGGAGCAACCTTCCAGATGGCGTGTGTGGGGGCAAAGACCAGGTCAGCCGGAGATTCGCCTATTAAACATTTTTTGGGGGTTACCTTACCATGTACGAAGACAAAACGCTGGTATGCAAAGACTGTGGGCAGGAATTCGTTTTCTCCGCCGGAGAGCAGGAATTCTATGCCGAAAAGGGCTTCCAGAATGAGCCCACCCGCTGCAGGGCCTGCCGTCAGGCTCGGAAGGCCAATCGCCCAGCTGCCGGCGCTCCGCGCGTAATGTACGACGCGATCTGTGCCGAGTGCGGCAAGCCGACTCAGATCCCCTTCGAGCCGAAGGAAGATCGCCCCGTATACTGCAGTGAATGCTTTGCTGCCCGCCGCGGGAATTAATTCGAAAATGAAAAAGGCCCTCCCCGTTTGGGGAGGGTTTTGCTTTATCCGGATGCCGGCGCCCGAACCATCTTTCAGGCAAAAATAGAACAAATATACGGCCTCGCCGTCGAAGGAAAGATCAGATATGATCGAAAAAAGGCTGTCCTTCTTCGTTTTTCAGAATCCCGTCCTCAAAATGCAGGGGCGTCGGCCGGCTCAGCATGTACTTGAGGATCTCATCCATCCGTACGCTCTCCCGGAAGGTCACCAGGGAAAAGGACACCCCGTGCTTGTGCGCCCGGCCGGTCCGGCCGATCCGGTGCAGATAGTATTCGTTCTCGTTGGGCAGGTCATAATTGATGACCGCCTCCACATCGTCCACATCGATGCCCCGGGCCGCCACGTCCGTGCTGACCAGGATCGGGAACTTGCCCCGCTTAAAATCGTTCATGACCACGTTCCGCTTCGCCTGGGGGATATCCCCGTGCAGGCACTGGGCATCGTACCCCTCCTTGCACAGGCGGCTGGTCAGCTTGTCCGTCATAAACTTCGTATTGCAGAAGATCATCACCCGCCCGAACACATCCGCGTCCAGCAGGTACATCAGGTGATCCGTCTTGTCGTTCTGCTCCGTCGAAATCACGTACTGGGTAATCTGCGGCCGGTCCTTTTTGGTGGCTTCCACCGTCACCTCCACCGGATCATGCTGGTATTTCCACGCGATGGTCAGCACGTCCTGATTGGTGGTGGCGGAAAACAGCACCAGCTGCCGGTCGCTTGGCGTGGCTTCGATGATCTTCGTCACATCCTTGACGAAGCCCATGTTCAGCATCTCGTCCGCCTCGTCCAGCACCATCGTATGCACCGCGTCCAGGGAAATATTCCGGCGCTGCATATGGTCCAGCAGCCG
>CADBTC010000261.1 GCA_902797445.1 uncultured Eubacteriales bacterium
CGAGTCTTTTATCCCCTCCGGCCTCGCGGTCTGGTCCGTGGATCACATGGTTTCTCCGGAGGTTTTTCATGACTTCCGCCTGGCGCCGGGCGAAACAGAATGCTGGACCCGTGAATACCGGTTTGATCCCTGCGAAGGTTGAGCTTCACCGCTTGAGCGGAAATAACCGCAAAGCCGGGCACAGGTTGTTGATGACATGATGCTGCTGGATGCGGGCAGCTGTCCCATCCGGGTATTTCAGGCGGAGGCTCCGTACACGGATGACACAACGCTGGTGGATGTGCCCGGGGAGAAATTGCTGTTTTGGGGCGATTCCACCTGCGGTGCATTGCCGGACTGGATGAAGGATCAGGGTCTGGCTGACAAGCTGGCACAAACTGTCACGGAAGTCGATCCGGAGATCTGCCTGCTCGGACACTGGACACCGCTTTCTCCGGAGATCGTTATTTTTGAAACTGTCGGCTAAGGCAGACCGTAATTGTTGACAGCCAGATTGAAAGTTATGCCACGAATCAGGATTTGGCAGATGAATGAAATCCTCTTTTTCAGAGGCAGTCAGGAGGAAACGCTAATGAAGACAAGTTACGAAGATTTGAATGATTTTACCCCGGTACACACTTCGATTACCGAGGAAGAAATTGACGGAGAAAAGGTGTTCAGGGTCATAAAAACGGATAAAATCATGCAGTTCGATGAGAATACGCTTGTCAGACTGAATCATCTGGATTTTCATAATGGCATAATCAGGGTCAAAATACTGAGCAGGCTTCTGCCGAACGCCCCAGATTTCGCCAGAGGATTCATTGGAATTGTATTCCGGGTGAATCAGAACAATAGTGAATTCGAATCTTTCTATATTCGGCCGACCAATGGGATGACCGAAGACCCTGTGCGCAGAGCACATGGCTGTCAGTATTTTTCTTATCCGGGATACACCTTTTCCTATTTCAGAGAATTCCAAATCACAGAATATGAAGCACCGATTCACAATCAATTAAATCAGTGGGTCCAGCTGAAAGCCGTGATCCAGGATGAAAAAGCGCAGTTTTATCTGGATGATGAAAAAGCTCCTGTACTTGAAGTGAAGTGCATGAAGCACGGAAAAGATGCGCATGGGTCGGTCGGCTTTTTCTCTGAAATTGGTACAGAGGCTTTTTTCAAGGATTTCGAGGTCGTCTGTACCGACTGACTTCAGACAGGGGTCAATGACCAGCGTTTTGCCGTCCGGCAGCTTGATTTCCATGCAGTTATAGGCGAAATACCGCAGCGTTACGCTCGGGATGGTCATCGATGTCAGCAGCTCCCGGTGCCCGTTGAGATCCGGGATCAAACGCAGGTGTTTTTTGAATTCTACGGCTGCCAGCCCCAATGGGTGGAACGACTGATATGCCGGGAGAGCTATGCCCCATACTGTGAGCGCCTGCATCGGCGCAGCATGGAGAAGAACCGGGCCCGCTATGACCGCGGCAGGGATAAGAACCCCGCAGAGCAGAGTATCCGCAGGTGATTGCGGAAATACAGACATGACCGTTCACAGCCGTCGGGATGATCCGGTCGGTCACCTGAATCAGTCCATCCTGAACATCAGGCGCAGTTTGGGCTGAGCGCCGGTTTCCGGATCCATTTCCAGCTCCAGCACGTCCTGCATGTAATCGTTCCATTTGTCAACGATGGGACTTTGAGCCTGCGTTTTTTCGGCAAAGGCGATGCCCTTTTCACATTCGTAATAGCCGAATACATCCCGTCCATCGCTCCAGATGGTGTAGTTGCAGATACCGGCTTCCTTGAGCAGCGCCAGCATTTCGGGCCAGATCTCATCGTGGCGGCGCTTGTATTCCGACTGCATACCGGGTTTGATGCGTCCCTTCCAGGCAAAACGTTCCATGGTTCATTCCTCCCTTTTCTTTGTTATGGGTGCGCAGGACGCGCGCTCCATCAGTTCCCATTCCACGGTTTCCTGTTTATATTCCCCGCTGATAAGCAGCTGTACCGCCCGTGCGCCCACCCGCTGCTGGTGGGTATTGATGCTTGTCAGCGGCGGGTACAGATAAGGCGCGCAGAAAAGATCGTCGCAGCCGATGACGGACATCTGCTCCGGCACAGCGATGCCATGCTCCCGGGCGGATTGCAGGCAGCCCATGGCCACCAGATCGTTCAGCGCGATGATGGCTGTGGGCCAGTATTCCTGTTTCAGGCTGTCCAGCATTTCGTCCATGGACGCTTTGCCTGCCTCCGCGGTCCCCTTGCCGTAGATCCGATAGGAGGCCGTATAGGGCAGGCGCGCAGCGCGCAGCCCTTCTTCATAGCCAACGTCCCGGCAGAGGGGGTCCTTGTCCTCCTGGGCACCGCCGATAAAGGCAATCTTTTCATGGCCCATTTTTGTCAGATATTCCATGATACTGCGCATCATGGCTGCGTTGTTATTCGCCACGGCGGGAAAGTCATACCAGGGCGGCACGCAGCCGATGAGCACCACAGGCATATACTCCCGCAGCGTCCGAAGCGCCGCCAGCACCCGTTCATCATGCTCGGGCGGCAGGTATTCCACGCAGACGATCAGCCCGTCCAGCCTGCGCTCGATCAGCATGGCAGCAGGATTATAGGCATTGGTATCCAGGCTGGACCATGGAAAAAGGCTGATGGTATATCCCAGCTTCCGGGCTTCCTCCTGAGCACCGGTGAAGATCATGGCATAATGGGGGTTCAGGAGCTTGGGCAGGATGATGCCCAAGGAGTGGGTGATTTTGCTTGTCAGCCCTCTGGCGATGGAGCTGGGGCGATAATTGAAGCGATCCATGGCCTGCTGCACCTTTTCCCGCGTGGCCGGAGATACGTTGGTTTCTCCGCGCAGCACCCGGGAGACCGTGGCAATGGATACGCCAACCTCGGAGGCGATGTCGTAAATCGTCGTGTTTTCACGCTTCATGGCCACCGCTCCCTTCTTATTTTATCGAAATCGCAACGGCGAATCTGTAAGCGCTATCATTATATCCCGTCCCGGTGGAATTAGCAAGAGAAAAAAAGAATGTTTTGGGAAATTTTAAAGAACATATTGACAACAGAAAGGGGGAAATCTTATAATGTAAGCGCTAACATAAACATCATGAAATGAGGTGGATGATACCATGACGCAGAAAGACTATCGCCAGCTTGCGGACCGGGTGCTCGGCATGCTGCAGCGAGCGGACGGCAACGATCCTTCCCGCGGGCATCTGACGATGAATAACTGGGAATGGCCCACAGGGGTCGCCCTGTATGGCATCTATAAGACCTACCGGCAAAGCGGCGACAAATCCATCCTCGATTATCTGACCGGCTGGTATGACGATATGCTCTCCCGGGAGCAGCAGCCTCACCGCAACGTGAATACCGTAGCCCCCGTGCTGACGCTGACCTGTCTGTATCAGGAAACCGGAAACGAGCGCTATCTGCCCGTCATCGAAAGCTGGATCGACTGGGTGATGCAGGAAATGCCCCGCACGGAATATGGCGGCCTCCAGCATTGCACCGTATGGAACAAGCACTATCAGCAGCTTTGGTGTGATACGCTGTTCATGGTATGCCTGTTTCTGGCCAAGGCGGGCGTGGTATTGTCGCGTCCTGAGCTGATTGAGGAACCGGAATACCAGTTCCTCATGCATATCCGCTACCTGCAAAACAAGGTCAACGGTCTCTTCTACCATGGCTGGACCTTTGACCGGCGGCATAATTTCGCGGACGCCTTCTGGGCCCGCGGCAACGCTTGGTTCACGGCGGCGGCCATCGAGCTGTACGATATTACCAAGCGCGAGAATGCAGCCATGCGCATGATCAAAAGCGCCTGGCTGGATCAGGTGCTGGCACTTTGGAAATATCAGCGGGTCAACGGTTTGTACACCACGCTGATCGACGTGGAGGAGACCTACTGTGAGACCAGCGCTACCGCGGCCATCGCCTATGGCGTGCTCAAGGGCGTGCGTCTGGGCTGGCTGCCGCAAACGCCCTATCAGGCCATGGGCAAGCTGAGCGCCGACGCCGTAATCGGCCAGATTGACGAAACAGGCGCGGTACAGGGCGTATCCGGCGGTACCGGTATGGGCCACAATCTGCAGCACTATAAGGACATCATCGTAACGCCCACGGCCTACGGCCAGGGGCTGACTTTCCTGATGCTGACCGAGCTGATGGAAACCTGCAGCAAATAAAAACGGAACGGGCAGTCCCTATCCTTCTACGGAGGCAAAGATGAACAGAATCTACTGCTGCTTTCCCGGCGGAAAGCACAAAGCGCTGACCATGAGCTATGATGACGGCCGCACCCAGGATCGGCGGCTGATCGAACTATTCAACCAAAACGGCATCAAAGGCACCTTTCATCTGAACAGCGGCCTTTTTGACCGGGGTGACCGGGTGCTGCCGGAGGAAATCAGGACCCTTTATCAGGGCCACGAGGTGGCCTGCCATACCGCGACCCATCCCACCATCGCCCGCTGTCCCCTGCCCGAAGTTGCCCAGGAGGTGCTGGAAGACCGAAAATTCCTGGAATCCTGTACCGGGTATCCCGTAAGGGGGCTCAGCTATCCCAACGGCTCCCTGAGTCCGGAGATCGAAGCGCTGCTGCTTGCCCTGGGCATCCGCTATTCCCGGGTGGTCGGCTCCAGCGACAGCTTTGCCCTGCCGGAAAACCCCTACCGCTGGCAGGCCACCTGCCATCACAATCACCGGCTGCTGGAACTAGGGGAGGAATTTCTGGCCCTGTATAAAAAGCAATATCTGTACCTGATGTATGTATGGGGCCACAGCTATGAATTCGACGACAAGGGCAACTGGGACCTGATGGAATCTTTCTGCCGCATGATGGGCGGCCAGGAGGATATCTGGTACTGCACCAATATTCAGTTTCTGGATTGCATGGATGATTTTAAGCGCCTGCAATTTGCGGCGGACAACAGCTTTGTGTATAATCCCAGCGTGCGGGACTGCTGGATCTCTGTCAACGACCAGCCCGCCGTCTGCGTTCCCGCGGGACAGACGATCCGCCTGTAAAAGAGGACATCATTTTGGAAAGAAGGATTGGTGACCCATGCCTGTTATTTGGATCATCGGCGATTCGACGGTGGAGGATAACAAGCCGCCCTTCCGGGGCTGGGGATGGGCCTTGCCGCAATATGTCCGGCCGGGTGTGCAGGTGCGCAACATCGCCCTGAGCGGGCGAAGCAGCCGCAGTTTCCGGGAGGAGGGGCTTTTTGCCCCGGCAGAAAAGGAGCTGACAGCGGGCGATCTGCTCCTGATTCAGTTCGGTCACAATGACGAAAAGGACGACGAGCGGCACACCGACCCGGACACTACCTTCAAGGAAGAATTATGGCGCTATTGTCATTTTGCCCTAGAACGCAGCGCACAGCCCGTATTGCTGACCCCGGTTTCCCGGCGGTTCTTTGTCGGCGGGGGCAGCATGCTCTACACCCACGGTGAGTACCCCCGGGCCATCCGGGAGCTGGCAGCGGATAAGCAGGTACCGCTGTGCGACCTGAAAAAGGACAGCCGTGCACTGTATCTTTCCCTGGGAGAGAAGAAAACGGCAGAGCTGTTCGTGCGTCTGGCTCCGGGTGAAAATCCCGATTTTCCTGACGGGCATGACGACAAGACCCACTTCAACGCTTTCGGCGCAAACGAGATTTGCAAACTGGTGGTCAGCGAACTGAAGCAGTATCCGGCCTGCGCCGCGTTCTTAAAGGAGGAGGGCGTTCTGTGAATATCGGCATCCGGCTGCACCTGGAAGCAATCGCTAATAAACTATAAAATCAGGAACAAAGCCAATGAGTATCTTTATCTGTGGTGATTCCACCGCCCAGACCTATGATCCCCAGCAAACCCTGATGGTAGGCTGGGGACAGCTTCTGGGGGATTTCCTGCCGAACGAGACCATCTGCAATCATGCGATGGCTGGCCGAAGCACCAAATCCTTTTTGGCCGACGGGCGGCTGCAGGCGCTGGATGGAAACATAGGGCCCGGGGATCTGATGCTGATCCAGTTCGCCCACAATGATGAAGACGAGAAACCCGAGCGCCACACCATGCCTTGGACCACCTACAGTGACAACCTGTCGGTGTTTGTAAACTTCGCCCGGCATCGCGGCGCTCTACCCGTATTGGTGACACCCATCTGTATGCGTGTCTGGGCAAACGGCGTCCTGCAGGACACCCACGGCGAATACAAGGATGCCATGCGCGCGCTGGCGCAAAAGATGGATGTGCCGCTGCTGGGCTTGCTGACCAATGAGGAAGAAGTCCTTCTTCAGGGGCTGGATTATCTGCGGGTCACCAGCCTGGATTATCTGCTGACCGCTTTTGTATTCCCCCTCAACGCCCTGTGCAACGGTTCCGGACATACAATCTTTACCATGATTCCCTCCATTGTGTCTTCTGTGGTGACGCGGGTACCTGTGGCCTATTTCTGCGTCCGGGTATTGGATTTAAAAATCCTGGGGATCGTTCTTTCTACCCCTACGGGCACCATCAGCGCAATCATCATTTGCGCCTGGTTTTATTTTTCCAATCGATGGTGTGAGAGTACTTTCAAATAAGTCACTCAGACTTCCCACTTTGGACTGAGCCAGATTGCTTCAGTTCCGCGACGGTTTTCATTTCCAGAACCAATCTGGCCTGTCTGCTTTCCCCCAAATGAATAAGCGCTTCGCCATTTCTCCTCTGTCATCGCATTGCGTGACGGTCATGTACCCTCAACTGCCAAACTCCCCATTAGGGGATTTTCCTGAAAATTCTGCCCTAAAGGGGGTTTGTTATGAGACCATACATGACCGTCACTTTTGGGGTTTACACTTGCTCCTCAGCCAGCCGCAAACCCAGTACATACTTAGTTGTGTTGGTTCTCTGACGGTTGAATCCACGCTGCTCCAGTGCGGTATAGTATTCCGTGGTGCTCCGGCAGAAGTCATTGGTTCTGCCGCAGAAAGAACGGTATGCCGCGAACAGCTCGCCGGACTTTTCCTTCAGGTTGTCCCCCACCTCGCAGCATTCTTCGAGGAAATGAGACGTCCAGTCGTTGTCCGCTCTGTACTGGGCAGTGGCTTCCTGGGCACAGCGCCAGTTACCCGTATCCGTGTCCCCCACCTTTGGCAGATGATTGGTATAAAGGACGAGCGTGGATCGTCCGTGCCTCCTGCTGTTGTTATATCTTCTGCTCAGACGTCACAAATCTCCCCCAGGCCAATAAGCCGGACAAAGCATTCCTCAAGCACTGCCCGATCCGTGTTTCTGTCATCCGGCATCGCGTCACAAAGGGCTTTTTGCCTCTGAAGCTCTTCCCTGATGAAATCTCTGATCACCGGCATATGCGGATGTATCTCACCCTCGGTAGTCTTCTTTTTCTGCTCCAGAAGCTCTTCAATGGCCTTTCGCAGTTCAGGATCCATATCTATCCGCATCAGATGGTCAAACAGCACGGGCGGCGCCTGATGATTACGCTCAATATAGATAGCCGCCAAAAGGGGACGCAGAGCATAAAAATACTTCTTGTATTTCACGGTTTCCCCTGTGAGATGCGCAGACCATGTACTCATCGCGGTGCCGTAATAATGATACGCAGCAGCCTTTTCCGAAAAGTAAGCGGCGGCCGCTTTCTGAACCTCATCCCATTCAGACGTGGATTGATACACAATGGGCGTATGGCTCCATTCAAAAAGTGTAGCGTTTCCCCGGGCAAACTGCCTAAGTGTCTTCTTCAGATCCCAGCCGTTGATGTCGAGTACGCCGTCGTTAACCCATTCGATCACGTCTCTGGGTTCTTCCAGGCGGAGGTAATCCACCGCCCGCCTGACATAAATAAATCGAACATCATAATCGCTGTCGGGAGACGCAAATCCCCAGGCCCGGCTGCCGGATTCCACGGCGTAAAGAACTCTGACGTGATGCTGCTCTTCTATTTTTCTCAGCTCATTGCAAATTATGTCCCGCATACTCTTCACTGCTCCCCCATCACCGCATACCGATTGGTGCGCTCCACAAACGCGCCGACCTTATTCATATCCGGATTGTCCGGCAATGTCGTCCTCGCAGCCGCTTCCTGGAAACGATGCTCGTATTCATCCAGGATTTCATAAAATTCCGGAGACAGCGTACTGCCTTCCTGCATGAAACCGCCATTGCGGATTTTCATCAGCAGCGGCAGATCTTCCTGCCGGCAAGTGATAATCTCATGTCGGTTCAGAATATCGATGACAGTCATCAGAAGCCGGATCAGGTGCATGGCGTGCTTGTTGAGATGGTTGTCGTCCTTCTTATGATTGCGATGCCCAACTTTATCATAGTCACGCACAACGTTGCGCAGGGTCTCCATCACGCTGTTATAGTCCCGCAGGGGAAGATGCTGGTATTGCGCATCTACAAAAATCTCGGTATCCAGTCCTTCTGTCAAAGCATCATCAATGTACAGACGAATGCTGCCTTGCGCAGCCCGAAAATTCCGGCGATTGAAGTCATCCATCGCGTTTTGTACAGACTGCAGAATATGTTTTTCCCGCTGTGACTGCGGTAGTGAATCCCGGGCAATGGCGTTCTGGAGACGGCGAAGCTGGGCGCTTGCATAGCCGCCAAAGGCCTTGATGCAGCGTTTTGAAAGGAACAGATGATAATGTGAGAGCAGTTCTTCTCCCAGCGGTGATATGATCACGTATTTGTCTCTTGGTAAGCCGAGGATCTCACAGCTGTTCGGATTGCAGTCCAGCAGGAGCTTCACCAGCTTATTGAAACCATATACGACTGTATCAGTGCCAGCATCCACATACTGTTCAAACATGGTGAGGCCCAGAATATCGGATGGGCGCTGCAGTGCGACGCCGCGGAAGTCCACATCACTTCCTTCGCGATTCGTGCCATACCCATAGCTGCCGGACAGACCAAGCAGCATGATTCGCTGCCCCAGATGTTCATTGGAACGAAGAAAGTCATATTCAGGGCTTTCCAGCATTCTGATAAAATCCGGCAATCCGTTCCGCCTTCCTTTCGTCTGCTTTCTATACTGTATTGACTGATTATCTGTTCTGAAGCCAGTCTTCTAACTCAATTCCCATCCTGGCGAAGTGCTGCGTGTTGTTTGTGACAAGAATACAGTTCATGGAAGCCGCATGCCCGCCGATCATCATGTCCGGGTCATCGACCTGCTGGCCGGTTCGCTCCAACATGGCCCTGATTTTGGCATAAAAGGCTGCTGCGCGGCTATCATAGCTGAGCACTGGGATACCGGACAAAATGGCTTGAACAGCCAACCGATTTTTGGACGGGTCGCGGCTTTTCAGAATGCCTATTTCCAATTTCCCATAGGTGATTGCGGAAATACAAGCATGACCGTTCACAGCTTCCGAGATGATCCGGTCAGTCACCTGATTCATCGGATGCCTGATGGCATATATCAAAATATTGGTATCAAGCATATACATTGCCGTTTCCTCATCAGGTCTTTTTCATGGATTCAATTCTTCTCTTTCAGCCGGAAAGAACGGCTCTCTGCCCGTTTCCATAAAATCGTCGGAAAATGACTTAAACCCCTCCCGCATGACCGAAGCGAGCTGATCCTTTGGCGTCAGAACAAGTGCGGATCCTATTCGTGTAATCACAACTTCATCCGTGTGAAACTGATAATCCTTTGGAATTCGTACAGCCTGACTTTTTCCGGATTGAAAAACGCGGGTTGTTGTCATTGAAAACACCTCCTCCTGCCCAGTATATATCGAAATATATCCCTGGTCAAGTTTTCTTCCTTCCCGTTGACCATAGTCGTTTATGGCTTCGTTCTTAGGTGTAGGTGTTTATTTCTCTTCTTCTTTGCTAACATTCGGATTTGGGCAGTTAATTGAAAATAGTATAACAAAGCAAGACTGAAGACGTAATGTCTTTGGCTAAACCGTCCAGATGCCTTTCCTCCTGTTTATGTACCTGTTGTATTTAATCGGCGATCAATGTCGCGATGTACTCCACGTCATCAGGTGCAGACAGGCCGGGGGCGTTGATGCTCATCTGCACTTTTTCATCGAAAGCGAAGGCAAAATGATACAGGGCGATGCCCAGATCCACCTTTTGCAGATCCCATCCGGCAGCGTCCGCATAGCCCTTGTTCTTCTTTTCATAGTCTGTTGGGATTGTACCGAATGAAGGTTCATCTGTCAATGAGTGCGATAGCCTGAGGCAGGGAAGAAAGCCGAAGCGGAGAGCGGACCCATATCGCAGCGGGGACTATTCTATTTCGGGAGTATGTTGATGTGGTTTTTTGCAGATGTCTTCAATTCCTTATGTCATGAGGCTTTGAAGGACGTTCGGAAGAGCTGAAACGTAGGCGTTTTCCTGTTTTTTTCGCAAAAGAAAACCCCGGAAGCCTTATTTCTCGAAGCTTCCGGGGTAGTGGAGCATAGCGGATTCGAACCGCTGACCCCCACACTGCCAGTGTGGTGCGCTACCAGCTGCGCTAATGCCCCGCGAACAGGCATGACTATACCACAAAGATTGACGTTTGTAAAGGTTTTTTTGGAAAAAATCGAAAAAAAGGGAAAATCGAAGCTTGACCTTCATTGATTCATATTCATTCCGCGGTCAGGTTCATCCCGGAAGCCCTTGAAAAATAAGGGAATACAGTTCACCCCCCGCGGAACTCCGCCGGAAAGGCGAAGAACTGCGGGGGGCTTCTTCCGTAATGATATTGACGTCTAAACCAGAGGTATGCTCAATCCGGGCGGCATCCCATCCCGGATGCAGATGAATGGTCCGAAATTCCGTACCGGGGATCAGTCGATATGCAGGATCAGGCCCAGGATATGCTTCGCGGCGGTGTTCATCGCTTCACGGGTCAGCTGGCCCTTTTCCAGGGCTTCCAGCAGGCGCTCCGGATAGCCGCAGCCCAGCTTGATGTCGTTTCCGGCCATGCACTCCACATAATGCTCGCCGTAGGTCCACCAGTCGGTGGTGACCATGCCTTCCCAGCCCCACTCTTCCCGCAGGACGCCGGTCAGCAGATCCCGGTTCTCGGAAGCGCGGTGCCCGTTGATAATATTATAGGAAGACATAATGCTCCAGGGGTCGGACTCCTTGACGATGATCTCGAACTGCTTGATGTAAATTTCGCGGATCGCCCGTTCGGAGGCGCGGCTGTCGCTGTTGCGGCGGTTGGTCTCCTTGTTGTTGAGGGCGAAATGCTTGGGCGTGGCGGCGATGTGCTCGCTCTGGATGCCGCGCACCAGCGCCGCGGCCTGCTTGCCCGTCAGCAGCGGATCCTCGGAGAAATACTCGAAATTGCGCCCGCAGATCGGGTTGCGGTGGATGCAGACCGCCGGCGTCAGCCAGGCGCCGATGTTGTTCTCCTTGCACTCCAGGGCCCCGGCAGCGCCTACCTGATAGCAGATATCCGGATCCCAGGTGCAGCACAGCAGGGTTTCCACCGGGAAGGCGGTCGTCTTCACGCCGGTGGGAAGGAGGAAGCGCGCACCCGCAGGGCCGTCAGCGCTCATGATGTTCGGGATACCGGAGGCGGCGTTGTTGCCGTATCCGAAGGTATTGGCCACGCCGGTATTGGGCTGGCCGCCCAGCAGATGCGCCACATCCTCGTCGGAGAGCTGGGCGATAAATTCATCCAGGGTCATCCTGCCCTCGGCCACATCCAGAAGCTGCGGACGGTCCACCACGCGGCGCATGCGGCGCGGCACCTGACGAACCTCGGGCATGTAGCCAGTCAGGCCGTCGTCCGGCAGCGTTTCGAACACGCTGTCGCGGACAGGTTCCGTTTTGCTCATCGGCAGGGATTCAAAGCTGCCGTCGGCCAGCATCCGCCGGCTGAGCGAGGTGGGAACCGCGCGGGCGGTGAGCTGCTCCACGATCCGGTCCTCGTCCAGTGTCAGGACGGTTTCACTCTCGCATACGTCGCGGACGCTGGTGCCGATGAAGAAGCGGTACTCGCCCTTTTCCATCAGCCACGCGGACTTGCAAACCTTGCCCAGATCGTCATAGGACGCCAGCGCCGTGACGGGGAAGCGCACCGTGACCCAGGCCTTTTCGCCGGGGGCAAGAAGCCCGGTTTTTTTATAGCCGCAGAGCACCTTCGCGGGTTTGCCCAGCTTGCCCTGGGGCGCGCTGCCGTAAACCTGGACGACCTCCCGGCCCGCTCTGTCCCCGGTATTGGTCACGCAGACGGACGCGGTCACTTCATCCCCGCAAATGGCGACCTTCTGCTCCGTGAGGGCGAAGGAGGTATAGCTCAGACCGTAGCCGAAGGGATAGACGACTTTTTCGGCCGCGCCAGGAATGGTTTCGAAATAGCGGTAGCCGACGTAGATGTCCTCGAAGTAGTCCACGTAGTCGTCGGATTCATAGAAGGTATCCGCGCTGGGATAGTCCTCCAGGCGGCGGGCAAAGGTATCGGACAGCTTGCCGGAGGGATTGGCCAGGCCCATCAGCAGCTCCGCCTCGGCGGCGCCGCCCTCCATACCGCCCTGCCAGCCCAGCAGCACCGCGCCGATCCGGTCGTTCTTTTCCAGCCACTCGGTTTCCACCATGCCGCCCACGTTCAACACAACCGCCACATGGGGAAAGAGCGCCGAAACCTTTTCAATCAGAGCGCGTTCCGCGGCGGAGAAGTAGAAGTCCCCGTTTTCGAAAATGGCATAGGATTGGGAGACGATGGACGCGACCCACCCCTCTTTGGGGGCTTCCGGGGCATTTTCCGTTTTCCGGTCCCAGCCCTCGCCGGAATAGCGGGAAATGGAAATCACCGCGGTGTCAGCAAAGGCGCGGGCTTTTTTCACCAGCTCCTCCGGCATATCCGGCTCCGGAATCAGCCCGGGCAGGCCGCCCTTCGAGTACTGATCCTGCACATAGGCGCGGTAGAAATCCACGGTTTCGTCAAAGATCGTGCAGGGATCCGCGATCCGGGCCAGGCCGTCGTACAGGTTGCGCATGTAGGGGACGTAGACGTCGCCGCTGCCCCCGCCGCCCTTGACATAGTCAAAGGTCGCCTTGCCGAAGAG
>CADBTC010000262.1 GCA_902797445.1 uncultured Eubacteriales bacterium
AATGATGGTGGTGATATTCAGTCTCTTCAGCCGCTGTTCATCCGTTTCGCAGAACACAACAGGCGCGTCGCTGCGCCAGATTCTGTTCCGCTGCGTCCATCTTCCTGCTGAGATTGGAAACCCGCCCAAATCCCGGGTGTTTGTTGTTGAGGAGAGCAGACTTTGATAGCTTTGCATGGCTTTAGTGTTATCACACATCGTTGCGGGCTCCTTCCTGATCCGGATTCTGGAAAATGCAGGCGGCTTGTCTCAGTCCAAACGCTCTCTCCACCAGCGCCAGCGTCTCCTCCACACGCCGGCTCTCATCCCTAAGGATGATCGGGAAGCCGGAATGCAGGAAGCGCTCATACCGCTCCCGGGAGTTGATTCGTGCAAGCCCCTGCCGATAGTTCTCCATGGCTGTCTCCGGGTCAGGTTCCTCCAGGATCAGGCGGTACAGGAACTGCTTCTCCCGGTCCGGGCGCTCAAAGAAGCGGCGTACGGAGATCTCCGGGTCAGCCAGCATGACCAGCACATGGCCTGGAGCGGCGATCTTCCGCAGGGTTTCCAGCGAGATGTTGGTGTCCACAAAGACCGGCTTGCCCTGTGCCGCCGCCTTAGGGAGAAGACGCAACTCCAGCACTTCGCACTCCCGCGAGACCTGATCGATCCAGGCCTCGTATGCTTCCGGCGTCCGCCGGATGAATTCGTGCCAGTCCTCCAGATCCCGGCTCCAGGTCAACGCAGGGAATTCCTCTTTGCTCAGCCCCGGCAGCAGCCGGTCGTGGTAGTTTTCCTCGCACTCGATGCCGCCATGCTTTTCAGCCAGCAGATGCACCATGGTCGACTTCCCGGCATAGGCGGTGCCGGTGATAAAGTAGACGTTCTCAAAGCTCACAGGATTTCCTCCAATGCCTTTCCAAGGATTAGCTCCGTCGGCTGTTCATACCCCGGGAAGGGCAGCGTCAGCCCTCCGCAGTCGCGATAGCCCAGCCTTCGCCAGAAGTGCTGTGCGGCTTCATCCGACTGGGTAGAGGCCATCACCAGGTCATAGCCCCGCGACCGCATATCCTTCTCCCAGTACGCCGCCAGCCTGCGCCCGAAGCCCTTCCGCTGATGACAGTCTTCCATATACAGCAGATTGCAGAAGGGAATGCTGTCCCAGAACAGGGACCAGCGCAGGATACCGGCCGGCGCTCCGTCCGCCGTCAGCACATAGCCCCGCCTGTCCCGGACCTTCCCGGCAAACTCCGCTTCGTCCAGGTGCGGATCAAGCCCCATCCAGAACGCCCTGTCTTCTTCCGTCACAGGCCGGACATCAGGCGCGGGCGCAGACAGCTGCCGGACCGCGATTACCTCGTCCCCGTCCCATTCCCCGGTTTCCCGGAACCCGAAGGACGCGTACAGGGCTTTTGCCGCGGCGTTTTCAGGCTCATAGGACAGCCAGCAAAGGTCCGCCGGCCCGCAGGGCGCAGTCCCGATAAACGAGAGGATCAGCCGCATCGCTTCTTTCCCGAAACCTCTGCCCTGATACCGTTCGTCGATCATCAGGCGCCAGATGTTGTAACTGTCCTTCGCGACTGCCGGGGCGTCGTCCCAGTCGTCGTCCGTCCCGTATCCGATCATGCAGAAGCCGACCGGCTGATCCTCATCATAAATGCCGAACGGAAAAGCGCGCCCGTGACGGGTCAGCGCGATATAGGCCTCGATGATGCTCCGCTCATTCGGGGCGACAAAATCCTTCTGATCCTGTCTGACCCTAAGCGCCAGGATTTCGTCCAGGTTTTTCCCGGTGACGGTTTCCAGCCGGATCATGGCTCCTCCTTTTCCGGACGCGGATCGCCCGCGAAACACTTTTTGACCGTCCGGTACGCAAGCTTCGGGCGGCGGTATTCGTCCACCACGCCTTTGTTGTTATGGGTGCGGGGCCGGGCCATGGCCCATGCTTCATCCACCCGCACGTCAGCCAGCTGCCACAGGAAAATCCCCGTCACATCCGGATGGGAAAGCACTGCGCTGATCTGATCTTCCAGGATCCGGCACTGCCTTTCCTCGGACCATTTGGCTTCGCCGAACGGATCGTGAACCCCGTAAATGGCG
>CADBTC010000263.1 GCA_902797445.1 uncultured Eubacteriales bacterium
CCCTGGATGCATTCAATCAGCACGGCCGCGATGGTTTCCGGATGGGGCAGATTCGGAATCTCCTCCGGCGCCGCGGAAATAAATCCCGGCGTCAGCGGCTGGTACAGCTCGTGATAATGATCCTGCCCCGTGGCGGCCAGGGTGGTCAGCGTCCGCCCGTGAAAGCTGTTTTTCAGCGTCACGATCACGTGGCAGTCCGGGCCCTTCCGCTCCGCCTGATACTTCCGGGCCGCCTTGATGGCGCATTCATTGGCCTCGGCACCGGAATTGGAGAAGAAGACCCGGGCCATGCCCGTCCGTTCACAGAGCATTTTCGCCAGCTCCGCGCAGGGCCGGGTATAATACAGGTTGGACATATGCTGAACCTGGCCCGCCTGGCGGCAGATGGCGTCCCGCCAGATGGGATCCGCCACGCCGAAGGAGGTCACGGCGATGCCGCTGCCCAGATCGATATAGCGCTTTCCCGCCGCGTCGTATACCTCCTAACCCTGCCCCCGCTCGATTTCCACCGGAAAGCGGTTGTAGGTATGCGCGACGTAGGTCTGATCCATCTCCTGCAGGCTCATGCTGTTTTCGCTCATTGTCCGTTTCCTCCCATGACCATGGTGCCCGCGCCTTCATCCGTCAGCAGCTCCATCAGGATCGAATGCGGGATGCGCCCGTCCATGATAACCACATTTTCCACGCCGCTGCGGATGGCCTCCGCGCAGCATTCCACCTTCGGGAGCATGCCCCCGGTGATGACGCCTTCCTTTTTCAGCGCCTCGATCTCCTCCGCCGTGACCTGGGAAATCAGGGTGCTGGGATCATCCTTGTCCCGCAGGATGCCGGCGATGTCTGTCATCAGGATCATGCGCTCCGCCTTCAGGGCGCCCGCGATCCGGGCCGCGGCGGTATCCCCGTTGATATTATAGGTATTCCCCTCCGCATCGCAGCCGAGGGTGGAGATCACCGGGATATAACCCATATCCAGCAGATCCTCCACCGGCTCGATATGGATATTCGTGATTTTGCCCACGAAGCCCAGCCGCGGATCCTTGATCTCCGCCTCGATGAGCCGGTCGTCCATGCCGCTCAGGCCGATGGCGCGCCCGCCCTTCATCTCCAGCAGGTTCACCAGGGTCTTATTGACCTTGCCGGCCAGCACCATCTGGACGATATCGACCGTCTCCCGGTCGGTCACCCGCAGCCCGTCCACGAATTCCGGCTTCTTGCCCAGCCTGGTCATCAGGTCGTTGATTTCCGGGCCGCCCCCGTGGACCAGCACCACCTTGACCCCGATCAGCCACAGCAGCACGATATCCTCCATGACCTGCTGTCTCAGCTGCTCGCTGACCATGGCGTTGCCTCCATATTTGACCACCACGATCTTGCCGTTATACTGCCGGATGTAGGGCAGCGCCTGGGTCAGAATCTCCGCCCGCTCCGCGTTGGAAAAAGGATGATTCATGCTTTTTCTCCTGTTCTTCTCAGGTCCGGTAATCTCCGTTGATCTTCACGTAATCATAGGTCAGGTCGCAGCCCCAGGCGGTGGCTTCCTCCGCCCCCATGCCCATATCGCACAGGAGGTGGACATCCCGCTCGCTGAGGATCTCCAGCGCCTTGTCCTCGTCAAAAACCTGCACGCATCCGTCGCGGTAGAAGCAGACCGTCCCCGCCTCGCCGGACATATGGATGGTGATGCCCGCCGGGTCAAAATCCACCCCGGCGTATCCCAGCGCGCACAGCACGCGCCCGCAGTTGGCGTCCCTGCCGTAGATCATGGCCTTCACCAGGCTGGATCCCACCACGGATTTGGCCAGGATCCGGGCATGCTCCTTTGTATCCGCACCGGTAACCCGGGTTTCGATCAGGTGGGTGGCGCCTTCCCCGTCCCGGGCCATCTGGATGGCCAGGGACCTGCAGACCTGCGTCAGCGCCTCCAGGAACAGATCGTAGCTCTCGCCCTTTTCCTGGATCGGGGCATTCCCCGCCAGGGCGCTGGACAGCACCAGCAGGGTATCGTTGGTGCTGGTATCCCCGTCCACGGTAATCATATTGAAGGTATCGGTCACCGCCGCGCGGACCGCCTCCCGGAGCAGATCCGGGACAATCGCGCAGTCCGTGGTCAGGTAAGCCAGCATGGTGCACATATTGGGGTGAATCATGCCGGAGCCCTTGCTCATGCCCCCCAGGGTCACCGTCACCGGGTTTCTCCCGTTCGCCCCGGGCAGCTCAAAGGTCACAGCCGCTTCCTTGGTGACCGTATCCGTGGTCATAATGCCCCGGGCCGCCAGAGCCCCCGCTTCCCGGGAATTGCTCAGCGCCCCGGCCATGGTCCGGATGCCCGCCCGGATGCGGTCCAGGGGAACCTGGGGCCCGATGACGCCGGTGGAGCCGACCAGCACCTCACAGGGGGAAATGCCCAGCACCTCCGCCGCGGATTTGGCGGTTTCCTCGCAGAGCCGCAGGCCCTCCGCCCCGGTCCCGGCGTTGGCGATGCCGGTATTGACCACGACGGCCCGAACCGACTCCCCCGCCTGCACGATTTTCATATCCCACTGCACGGGCGCCGCCTTCACCCGGTTGGAAGTAAAGGTGCCCGCCACCGCGCAGGGCACCTCCGCGAAGACCATCGCCATGTCCCGCCGGTTCTGATATTTGATACCCGCCTCACAGCTGGCCGCTTTGAAGCCCTTCGCGCTGGTGACACCGCCGTCGATCTTCTGTATCATGCTTCTTCCACTCCTATAAAACGGGTAATGTTCTTTTCGTTCAGAATGAACTCGTAATAGTTGACGTCGCTCCGCTGCTTCCATCCGATCTGGTTCCAGAAGGCGTTGCCCCCGTCGTTGCTGGCAAAGGCGATCAGGGTCACCTTGTTGATTCCCATGTATTTCAGCTGATGCATGCAGAAGCCCACCATCCGGGTCCCGATCCCCTTTCGCCGGAAGCCCTCCGCCACGCATACGTGATACAGGGCCCCCTGCCGCCCGTCGGATCCGCACAGAATCGATCCCACGATCCGGTCTTCCACCCGGGCCACCACGCTGGTGGTCGGATTCCGGCGGATAAAGCGCTCGATATCCGCCCGGGAGTCGTCGATGGCCCGGATGCCGAAGCCCCGGATGGTCAGCCACAGGGCGTGCACCTCGTCGTAATCCGCCGGGACCATGGGCATGATCCGCACCTTCAGCAAGTCTTTTTCCATCCGCCTTACTCCGCCAGCCCTTCTTTTTCATCCAGCCCCAGCACGATGTTCATATTCTGGATCGCCGCGCCGGAGGCACCTTTGCCCAGGTTGTCGAACCGGGCGACCAGCAGCATC
>CADBTC010000264.1 GCA_902797445.1 uncultured Eubacteriales bacterium
GAGAGACGGCATTTCATCTCAAACGAAAGAAAACCTGAATGCTTGCTCTGAGGAAACAGAATCAGAGAAATACGAAACAGATCCGGGAGTTCGGGAAACACTATATCGGATCAAAGACACATTTAATGTGGAAATTCCAGAATCTGAGATGCGCCAGCCACTGAAAGAGATAGAAACTCCGTTAATCTCATCAAGAAGTAGAAAAATACGAACAATTGGAATTGCCCTGATCATTCTTGCAATGGTAGTCAGTGCTTGTTCAGGGATGAAACTGCTCTGAAATAGAATCAGTTTTGATATTCAGAAAGGGGAGGAAGAGAGACAGTGTCATTCGGAGACTTTAACGGTGACGGTAAGTCAAACTATACCGATTACAAAATATTCACCACACAGATTGATCCCAACTCCGGTGAATTCGGGGGCGGGGGAGGAGGCGGCTGCTATGTCGCAACGGCGGTATACGGTTCCTATGACTGCCCAGAAGTCTGGACGCTGAGACGCTTCCGGGATAATACCCTCGCCAAAACTTGGTACGGCAGGAGCTTTATCCATCTGTACTATGCCGTCAGCCCGACGATTGTAAAGTTGTTTGGTCAGGAAGAGTGGTTTCGGAACCTGTGGAAACCGGAACTGGATCGGATGGTAGAACGGTTGAACGAGAGCGGTGTTGACAATATGCCATATACCGACAGGAAGTGGTAAATGCCCGACAAGATTGGGTTAAGACCCCCTTCTTCGAGCTGTTCCTAAAATGAACACTGGACTTGCTACATGAAATCAAGCACTTAATCGCATACATCTTTGCCCCTAATTATTGCATGAGGAGAAAACAATATGCCAAACAATGATGAAGGAAAGATTATCAGCATCCGAGCAGGCTATAACGATCCTGTAACGGGAGAATTCAAGCGCGATTTGTTCTGGGAACGTATTGGCGCTGAAAGCGGCGACCCTGAAGCCATGATCCAAATGGGCTATGCCTATATGACCGGAGACGGCGTAGAGCGAGACCCGGCAAAAGCTGTCGAGTATTACCGGAAAGCAGCTGAAATGGATGAGCCGGTCGGTCAATACAACATGGGCATTCAGTGTGCCAGAGGAGAGGGAACAAAGCGTGATTTTGCAGCCGCTATTGATTGGATGGAACAAGCCAGCGAAAACGGTGACAGGGACGCACCCGGACAGCTTAAAATTCTGAAGAATTCACCGGAAATCGAGAAGAAAGCATATGACGGCGATGCCGAGGCTCAGGCTCGCTTCTCCACGCTGCTGGCGAACTACCCCAGCGAAGAAAACATTAAGGAATCATTGGAAATGGCTCAACGTTCTGTTGCCCAGGGCTGCCCTCGTGGCTATCACTGTTTGGGAACCCGCTACGATTACGGAATGGGTGTCGCTAAAGATCCGATCAAGGCAGCTGAACTATACCGACAAGGCGCCGAACTCGGCAGCCCTGAATGTCAATATTGCTATGCCGTATGCTTCAAAAACGGGTCCGGCGTCAAGCAGGATGACGATGCCGCGCTCAGATGGGCGATTATGGCGGCTGAGCAGGGACATGCGGCTGCAGCTGCCAGTATCTCATTGGAAAGCGGGAGTCACCCTCAGCCGATCATGCCGGTTGAGAGAATCATCGGGTATCTTCTCAAAGCAGAAGAGAAGGATCCGGGAGATGTTCGTGTCGCGGCTCAGCTCGGAGTACAGTATATTAACCTTGACCCCAGCGACTATGAAAAGTCTATCTATTGGTATGAACGCGCTGCCGAACTGGGAGATGAGAATGCTGGCGGTATGGCCCATGTCTATCATTACCGCCAAAAGTTGATAGACGAGGGGAAATTACCCGCGAATATCGATGTGCTCGGTTACATTAGTTTTCTTCAGGAAAACAATTTAGTGGCGGAAGCTTTTGGCCGGAAGCCTCAGGAAAAAGAACCGGAGTATGATATCGATGAACTGCTGGAAGATGTTGAAGACGAAGACCCGGATGCGATCAAGAAATACGCTTTTGCCTGCTTCATGGAGGGCGAAGAGGTCTATGGCCACGGAATCGACAGAGACCGTGCAATGTCCCTCCTTGAAAAGGTGAGTGAGAATGACCCGGAGGCAGCAGGGATCATAGGGCTGATTTATATGCAGGGAAACGGCGTTAAAAAAGATGACGAGCTTGCGGAGAAGTGGCTAAGCAAGGCGGTGAATAATGGGGAACTGCAGTTTGAGGAACTGCTCGATACGGTGCGCAGTGAGATCGGGCCGATGCCGGACTATGAATGTAAGCTTACTAATACTAAAAAGGGCGACCGTAAGGAGCGCAGCGAGCGTGTGAACGTGGGCGATCAGGTGACGCTACGGATGAGCGACGACGGTAGCCGCATCGACTTTTTGACGGCAGCCGGCGACGTGGGCGACGTCTCTTCGGACAGTTGGCTGAAAGAGGTCCTTGCAGAGCATATACCCTATAACGCCGAGATTATCAACACAGTGCCGTATTCCAAACTGGAGAGCAAACGCATGAATCCGGTGATTGAGGTCTGCATTCATATCAATGCTACAAAGCAGGATATGAAAAAGCGCCTCGGTTGGGACTATATTCCCACTGAAATCTATGGGAATGGGAAATTCTTCTGAGAATACAGATAAATGACTGTAGGACAGCTTTCATGAGAGAATGGGTATGATCATCAGACAGATTGATAAAAAGTACAGGTTTTATTCTATATTCAATACAAAGACTGGAGCTTATATCCGATCCGGAATCATTGATGATAACGGAAAGGAAACCAAA
>CADBTC010000265.1 GCA_902797445.1 uncultured Eubacteriales bacterium
GCAGAACCGCTCAGGCGGAGCGAGAGGGTACACATGACGATACTGGAAAATCACGGGGCGGCCTGGGCCTGCACAGCGGCGGGGCTGCTTCTGTATACGGCCTGGCTGTGCCGGTGCCTGGGAAAGGGCGGGCATCTGAAGGCGGGGAAGGCCTGGTGCCTGCTGCTGCCTGCGGCGCTGGGGCTTCTTTGCGCCAAAGGCGGATACCTGCTGCTGCAGTGGGAGGAGACGCTGAGCGCCTTCCAGTGGTGCTATACCACGGGACTGCTGGGATTGATCGCAGGCACGGCCCTGGCGGCCAGGCTCTGCGGGGCAGGCCCCCTGAAAACACTGGATGAGACCGCGGCGGCAGCCTGCCTGTGCATGGCGGCAGCCAGGCTGGCCCAGCGCTGGCTCGGGGAAAGCGGGCTGGGTCCCATCCTGGACAGCGAAGGCTTCCTGACCATGGTGAATGACTGGGAAGAGCCGGTGCTCGCGACGTGGATGATCGAAACGTTTCTCTGCCTGCTGGCGGGCGGAGCGACGGCCCTGTGGCGCCGGCGTCTGCCCCGGGCCGCGGGCGGCACCTGCGCCGGAATGATCCATTTTCTGCTGGATCCCCAGATCCTGGCGGAATATTTCCGCAGCGGGGACTATCTGCGCTTCATGATGATGAAGCTGGAGCAGGCGGTCTTTGCCGTTACCGGGCTTGCAGTTCTGATCCTGCTGGGTATCCGGCTGCGGAGGACGAAGCCTGTGAAAGCTTTGAACGCTTTCGCGCCGGCTATTGGCTACACAGCTCTGGCGGGAATGATCGCCCTGGCGGAATTCCTGCTGGATGGGAAGCTGGTGGACGCATTCCCGGCTCCGATCAGCTGGAGCATGTTCGGGATGTCGGTGGCCGGCATGATCGCGCTGGCTGTATGGGCGGTCCGACGGGTGGACAAAGCGGAAAATCGAGGAAAACAGCCATGAATAAAGACAGACTGAAGGGATTGGTATTCCTGGCTTCAGTCCTGCTGATCCTCCGGATCTGTCCGGCACTGGCCGCCAGTCCGGTGCTCAGCCTCTGCTATGAATCGGAAGGCACGGAGATCGCGGTCAGGCTGGTGGAGACCAAAGAGAAACGGGATTATGTGCTGTATCTGCCCGGGGCTTTCGGAGACCGGGAGCCGACGATCCGCATCGATCAGGACACGGACCTGATCTGGGACGGGACCACCTATCCCAACGGCGGCACACTGCCGGTATCCAGGTATGTGGGCCGGAAAATCAGCGCCAAATTCGCCAATGGCAGGCTGCTGGGGGACATCCAGGTCATGCGGGGGTCCGCGATTCCCAGCCTGTTTTTTACCGTGACGGCCAATGACCTGAACCGGGTGACGGTAAACCAGAAACGGGATATCAAGGAGCCCGCGGGGATGGTTATGGTCCGGGGAGACGGCAGCCTGAACGCGGATGAACGGCTGACCAGCTTCAAGGTCCGGGGAAACTCCACCTACTTCGCCTCCAAGAAGTCCTATACCTTCAAGATGACCAATAAGCAGGACCTGGGGGGCATGGGACGGAACAAGAAGTGGATCCTGCTGGCCAACTGGTTTGATATCTCCCTGATCCGGAATCAGATCACCTATGACCTGTGCCGGGAACTGGGGCTGACTGCAACGCCGGACTGCCGCCAGGCGGAGGTCTATATTAACGGAAAGTATAACGGGACATATCTGATGACGGAAAAGATCCAGCTGAAAAAGCATCGGCTGGAGATCACGGATCTGGAGGAACAATACGAAGCGCTGCTGGGGCAGACGGCCTATGAGAAGGCAAAGCGTAAAAAGGGAAGCAGCAATGCGATCCATATCTTCCGGTATTTCAACCAGAAGGCGGAGCCGGAGGATCTGACGGGCGGATACCTGCTGGAGATCGAAAAGCCCCTGCATTTTTCCATCGATGAGGAAAGCGCCGGATTTGTGACGGACGGGGACATGTGCGTCACCGTCAAGGAGCCGACCTACGCGGGAAAGAAAGCGGTGCTGTACATCGCCGGAGTGGTCAACGATTTTCACAACGCTGTGCTTTCGAAGGACGGCGTCAACAAAAAGACGGGCAAATATTATACGGACTACATCGACCTGCATTCCTTCGCGGCGAAGGTGGCCATCGAGGAGTTTACCGCCAATTATGACGTGCAGGCCGCCAGCCATTTTATGTATAAGGATTCCGACAGAGTGGATTCCCTTTTGTACTGCGGACCGGGATGGGATTATGACCTGACCTACGGCAATAAGGACGACGGAATGCGCAACCCTGCGAAGCTCGACTATATCGAAAAGCGGGCCAACACCACGGCGTTTCTGTACCGGTGGCTGCTGACCCACGAGGATTTCCGGCAGGCGACGCGGAAGGTGCTGGTGGAGGAGCTGCAGCTCGCGTCGGAAATCCTGCTGGGCCGCCGGGAGCCCCCGGAAGGGAGCCAGTTGAAATCCATCGCGGCGTATCAGGCGGAGATCGCGGATTCCGCGGCCATGAATTTCACCCGGTGGAATCCCCGGGGTGTTCCGGATATCACGGACGCCAGCGGACGCTCTTTTGAGGATGCGGGAGCTTATGTGACAAACTGGGTTCAGGTGAGGACGGAGACGCTGATGGAGGGCTGGCTGAAATAGAATGAAGGAAATGAGAATGGCCGGAAGAAAAACGGTGCTGCTGCTGCTCCTTCTGCTGCTGACCATGGCGGCAGCGGCTCCTGCCCGGGCCGGGGAGGCCGGGGACTGGCCGGAGCTGAACGCGGAAGGATACCTGGACGAAGGGGAATTTGTATACGAGGATCCGGAAAACGGGATCTGGCGGTACTGCAGCGAGACGCTGAAGGTCGAGATCCTGAAGAAGACCGAAACCAAGCCGGCCAAGCTGATCTGGTATGAAGCGGAGATCTGGAGCCGGAAGGAGATCTTCGGCTTCGTGACCAACGAGCCGGGGAAGCACTTCCAGAGTGCTGACTGGCCCACGAAGGTCTGCAGCAAAAACGGAGCGGTCTTCGCCATCAACGGGGACTACGCCAGCAACCGGTGGAACAACATTCACTATCCCAAGCAGCGGTACAAGGTGGGCATCCTGCTGCGGGACGGGGAAATCATGAGCCGGGAAACGAAAAAATCCGGCGGAACCTCCTTCCCGAATCTGGATACCCTGGCGATTTATCCGGACGGGAACCTGGAGGTGCATGAAAGCAGGGACCTGACGGCGGAGGAATATCAGGAAAAAGGCGCCATCGACGTGCTGGCCTTCGGCCCCTGGATGATCCGGGACGGGGAGTTTAACCCCCATCTGCCAAAGTTCGATGGATACAAGGCTCCGCGGACCTGCCTGGGGATGATTGAACCGGGGCATTATATCGCGATCATGGCGGAGGGACGGCATAAGCAGAGCAAAGGCGCCACGCTGACGCAGCTTGCGGAAAAGCTGGCCGATCGGGGCTGTACCCTGGCCTTTAACATGGACGGGGGAGAAACCTCCTGTATGCTGTTTATGGGAAAGCAGATCAACAAAGTGGGCAACGCCAGCAGCAAGAAAGGCTACGCCCGGAAGGAACCGGAGTTCCTTGCCATCGGAACCTCCACCCTGGTGGAAGGATACGAACCGTAAAAAATAAGGGGCTGTGAAAAAAGTCACAGCCCCTTTTTGCGAGAGCGCCCGGGGAAACAGGCGGATCAGGCCATCAGGGCGTCCGCCAGGGCTTCCAGCTGCGCTTCGCTTTCCGGGCTCAGGGCGGAGGTGATCTTTACCGCCGGCTCCAGAATGGTCAGCTCCTTGCAGCCTTCCAGCATGCCCTTCATGATCTTGGCGGCCATGGGGGCCCAGGAGCCGTTCTCGATGAGACCCACGGTCTTCTCTCCCGATCCAGACCCGGCAGCCGGACGGCACTTTCGGTAGGCGTCATCCTGACGCCAACGGCCCCGGCTGCCCGCGCAACCATCCTCCAGCAGCTTTCCTCCACCATGATCTCCCTCTACCAGTCCGGCCTCGTCTCCGCCGATGCCGCCCTGGAGGAGCTTCGATCCCAGGGCAAGACGCTCGGCGCCTTCGCTAATCTGCAGGCTCCGCCCCCGCAATTGCGGTAAAGCAGAAAAGAGGATGACTGATCCCGAAAAGATCGGCAAGCACATGCTGGAGATGCTGGAAAAGTTCAGGAGCGAAGGAATTGTGCAATAACTCGAAAAGGGGGGAATTGACGTGAGTACTGAACTGATACTCTTCAAAAGCGGGGATATCGCGCTGAGTGTACCGATTACGCCAGACAGGGAGACCGTATGGCTGACACAGGATCAAATGAGCGAGTTGTTTGGCACAGCAAGATCATCTATCGCGTATCATATTGGCAGAATATTCAGCGAGGGAGAACTAAATCGCGATACTTCTGTCGAAATTTTCGA
>CADBTC010000266.1 GCA_902797445.1 uncultured Eubacteriales bacterium
CGGCGTTGGTTCCCTGTCCGCTCTCGATCACATCCGGATCGATGGTGCCCTGGGCAAAATAATCCAGCTTGCCCAGCTGCTTCGCCTCATCCTTGAATACTTCAATAAAGTCCCGGCCGATGATATGCCGCTTCTCCTCCGGGTCGGTCACGCCCTTCAGGTCCCCGAAGAAGCGTTCGGACGCGTCCACGCGGACGAAGCGGACCGGGAACAGGTTGCTGAAAACATCGCAGACCTGCTCGCTCTCGTTCTTGCGGAGAAGGCCGTGGTCCACAAACACGCAGGTCAGGCGGTTCCCGATGGCGCGGTAGATCAGCGCCGCGGCCACGGAGGAATCCACGCCGCCGGAAAGCGCCAGCAGCACCGTGCCGGTCTCCCCGACCACTTCCCGGATATGCCGGACCGCGGTTTCCGCGTAGGCTTCCATCGTCCAGTCGCCCGCGCAGCCGCAGGTATTGTACAGGAAGTTCCGGATGACGGTCTTCCCTTCCTCGGTATGCGTCACTTCCGGATGGAACTGCACGCAGCAGATCCTCTTCTCCGGATTTTCCATGGCGGCCACCGGGCAGTTATCCGTTTCCGCGATGACCCTGAATCCGTCCGGAACGGCGCATACCTGCCAGGTATGGCTCATCCAGCACACGGATTCGTCCTTCATACCCTTCAGGAGCCCGTCCCGTTTCGTCATCCGGACGCTGACCCGGCCGTATTCCCGCTCCTTCGCCCGTTCCACCCGGCCGCCCAGCAGCTGGGCCGTCAGCTGCATCCCATAGCAGATGCCCAGCACCGGCACGCCCAGGTCAAAAATGGCCGGATCGCAGCGCGGCGCGTCCGGGTCGCAGACGGAGGCCGGCCCGCCGGACAGGATAACGCCGATGGGCCGACGCCGCTTGATTTCTTCCGCGGCCATGCTCCACGGAACGACTTCGGAATACACGTTACTTTCCCGCACGCGCCGGGCGATCAGCTGGGTATACTGTCCGCCGAAATCCAGGATGATGATCGTTTGATAGGCTGGCATGGATGGGGCCTCCTTCGATGAATGGAATACAGGATCAGCCGTCAGGCGCGTTACAGCGCTTTCCTGAGGAATACCTTTTCCCGCGTTCTGTATTCTTCCGCAAAGCCGTGTCTCAGAAAGATCCTGATGGCGGGATTGTCAATGGCAATATCGTCATACAGCACGGAAATCCCGTTGCTTTTCGCCGCGGAGCAAAGCAATTCCAGCGCTTCCGCGCCATATCCCCTTCTTCTGTAACGCGAATAGACGATGACGTCCGCGATCATCTGCTGAAGCTCATGATCATAGTGATACGCGATCTCTCCGACATATTGACCGTCCTGATTCTTCAGGTATCGGTAATACCGTTTTCCTTCGTGGTGGATGATCCAATGGTCATACCAGTCTTTCCATTCTGTTTCAGGCCACGGAATCGTGCCGCCCCATGCCCGGTTATAGGACATTGTTTCTTCGTCGGCCAGCATCGTTTGCCGAAACCACAAATCCTCATATTTCGGTACATAAGGCGTCAGCATGAATGCTCCTCCTATCAGCTTCCGGTGGTTCAGGATTCCCCAAAGGGCCCGCGTTCCTCCCCGTTATACCCCGCTGGCCCCATAGTTGGAGAGCACCCGCGCGGAGGGATCGTCCACATCGCAGCCGGGCCAGGTCTTGTTGGGCATCCAATAGTCGGGGATCATGGCGGCCTGGCCGGGATAGAAGGATTCAAACAGCTCCCGGTAGAGCAGGCTTTCCTTGGTGAAGGGACGACAATAGTCATATTTCGCCGATTTTTCCAAAAAATCCTTGTCGGTGTAGGTTCTTTCCGCCAGGGCTTTCAGATCGTTGACCATGCTGTGGCCTACGGCGTCGGAGAAGGCCGCCTTCTGGCGCCAGAGGATCTCGTCCGGCAGGATGTGATCGTCGGCGAAGGCTTTGCGGATCAGGTACTTGCCCATGTGATGCGTGTTCATTTTCAGCTCCGGGTCGACGCTCATGGCGTAGCGCACGAATTTGAGATCGCCGAAGGGTACCCGGGCTTCCAGACTGTTGACGGAAATGCAGCGGTCCGCCCGCAG
>CADBTC010000267.1 GCA_902797445.1 uncultured Eubacteriales bacterium
AGCCCGCTTTCATGTTTTGACTGAAAGCGGGCTGTTTCTTTCTGAACTGAAAAAAAGTTGCGCCTTCCCTCTGAATGAAGTAAAATATAAATCATTCAAGACGAACCCGACTGGGGTGGTTTTTTCATTCCGGAGGAGGGCTATGCGAAGTATTATCATCGGAGATATTCATGGCTGCTATCGGGCACTGGATCGGCTTATGGCCGCTTTGCAGCCGAACAGAGAACAGGATCGGCTGATTTTTCTGGGAGACCTTTTCGACAGGGGGCAGGACTCCTGGGATGTGTTTGCCTGTGTACGCATGCTGGCTTCTGCCTATGGGGAGCGGTTCACGCTGCTGAGGGGAAATCATGAGGACTATTTGCTGAACCGATCCTTGTCGCTGGGACAAAAGTTCGTATGGCAGCGAGTGGGCCGGGGCGCCACGGTACGGTCCTTTAAAGCCCATGGTCAGAATATGGAAGAGACCATTCCCTGGATGGAATCCCACTGCGTGCTGTACTGCAAGGGGGAAGGCTTTCAATGCGTCCATGCGGGGCTTCGAATTGACCCGCCGGAGGCAAATGATCGGGAAACCCTGATGCATGATCATTCCGTCGTGCTCGAGAACCGATATGCGGGGCCCCTGACGGTGACAGGGCACATTGCGATTCCGATACCCACATGGTTCACCGGTGACGGAGAATCCACAGAGAAAATTCCATACGGGGAATGGCGTCCGCTTCCCCGAAACGGTGTCATCTGCATCGATACCGGATGCGGAAAGGGCGGCAGGCTGACGGGAATGACCGTGGAGAACGGTCGTTTCCGGCTGGACAGCGTGGCGGAAGACGGTACATAAGAGCGTGTTCTTTGCAGAGTGACGGAGATATCATTTTAAGATGAATGAGGGAGGATGCTCCATGGACGGCAATCAGGAAGGAAACACCAAGGTAAAGCTTTTTCGGGAAAAGAGCCTGGAAGCGGTAGAGTCGCCGGAAGCATTGAACGATTACCTTCAGGTCACTTCTCCCGGGGTCTGGATGGTGCTGATCTCCGTGATTCTGCTGCTGATCGGCGGAATATTCTGGAGTATATTCGGAAGAATTGATACGACGGTACAGGTGGCCGTTCGCAGTGAAGCAAGCGGCGTCGTATGCTATGTGCCTTATCAGCAGATGGACAGTGTGATGGCGTCCGGCAGTATTCAGATTTCTGAAAAGAATTGGCCGATTCAGCCGGACGCGGAAGCCCGGCTGGTAACCGTAGGGGAGGACATGAATCCCTTTGTCCGGGTCGCGGGAAATCTGCAAATCGGAGACCTTGCGGTGGAAACCCGTATAAATGCGGACCTGCCGGAAGGGGTTTATACCGGAACGGTGGTAACCGAGAGTATCCAGCCTATCTCGCTGCTGCTGCAGTAAGGAGGCGGACGCATGAAAAAGAAAACGTCAATCCCCCAGCCCATTGAAAAGGGGGTAGCCAGGGTTCCGGTTGTTATGCAGATGGAAGCCCTGGAATGCGGGGCCGCCAGCCTGACCATGATCATGCACTATTATCAGAAATGGATTCCGCTGGAGGAAGCCCGGGTTGACTGCGGGGTCAGCATGGACGGCAGCAGCGCGAAAAATATTATCATTGCGGCCCGAAATTATGGAATGAAAGCCAATGCCTGGCGGTTGGAGCCGGAGGACCTGCGGGAAGAGGGGCCTTTCCCCTGCATTTTGCATTGGGGTTTTAACCATTTTGTGGTTCTATGTGGGTTCAAGGGTAATAGTGCTGTCATCAACGATCCGGCCAGAGGGCGGGTCATCGTTGAATGGGAAGAGTTCGACCGGGAATTCACCGGGGTTTGCATTACCATGGAACCCGGTGAATCCTTTGTTCCCTCCGGCAAGCCGAAATCCGTTTTCAGCTACGCTAAAGACAGGCTGAAGGGAACCGGCACAGCGGCGGCCTTCGTGGTTCTGACAACCACCATTGCGGCCCTGATCAGCTTTATCAATCCTGTATTTTCAAAAACCTTCCTCGACAGGCTGTTGACGGGGAGAAATCCGGAGTGGCTTTATCCTTTCCTGTTGATCTTTGGCGCGGTCATTTTGCTCCAGATCGTCGTCAGCTGGATCGGCGCCGTATACAGCCTGCGCATCCAGGGCAAAATGGCTTCCTACGGAAGCGCCAGCTACATCTGGAAGGTGCTCCGGCTGCCCATGCAGTTCTTTACCCAGCGGCTCAGCGCGGATATCGCGGATCGGCAGGCTACGAACGCTTCCATTGCCGTGGCCCTGGTGCAGACATTTGCGCCTCTGGTGCTGCAGGCGCTGCTGATGGTATTCTATCTTGTCGTGATGATCCGATACAGCTGGCTGCTCAGTCTGATCGGGATTGGCGCCATCGTACTGAATCTTGCCGTCAGTCAGTTGGTTACAGCTAAGCGGGTAAATATAACCAGGGTACAGCAGCGGGATGCGGCCAAGCTAAGCTCTGCCACACTCAGCGGGATCAGTATGATCGAAACCATCAAGAGCAGCGGTGCCGAAAACGGCTTTTTCGGCAGATGGTCCGGGTATCAGGCCAGCGTCAACAGTCAGCAGGTCAAATATACACGCATCAACCTGATGCTGGGAAGCCTGCCGGGGGCAATCACCAATTTTGCAGGCCTGGCCGTGCTGGGTATCGGCATTTCCCTTGTGATTCATGGCCAGTTTATGCCCGGTATGGTCATGGCCTTTCAGGGCTTCCTGTCCAGTTTTATGTCTCCCGTAACCAGCCTGATCAACGCCGGCCAGCAGATTCAGGAGATGATCACCCAGATGGAACGGGTCGACGATGTTATGAGCTACCGGGAAGATCCCATGTTTGAACCAAAAGAGAAAAAAGAAGAATATCAGAAGCTGAGCGGCGCCATCGAGATGAACCATGTGACTTTCGGATACAGCCGCCTGGGCAAGCCGCAGATCACGGATTTCAGCATGACCGTGAAGCCGGGGCAGAAGATTGCCTTCGTAGGCCGGACGGGATGCGGGAAATCCACCCTGGCTAAACTGATTTCCGGTCTGTATCAGCCCTGGAGCGGCACGGTCACCTTCGGCGGCGTCCCACTGAAGGACATTGACCGGGATGTGTTCACCGGCAGCGTCAGCGTCATTGATCAGGATATTACGCTTTTCGAAGATTCCATTAGCCAGAATATCAAAATGTGGGACCAGAGCATCGAAGATTTTGAGGTTACGCTGGCCGCCCGGGACGCGGGTATATATGACGATATTGTGCAGCGGGACGGCGGCTTCGACCACAAGCTGCTGGACGGCGGGCGTGACCTGAGCGGCGGACAGCGCCAACGGCTGGAAATTGCCCGGGCACTGGCTCAGGATCCCACGATCTGCATCATGGATGAAGCAACCTCCGCCCTGGATGCGCGGACGGAACATGAAGTCATCCAATCCATCAACGCCAGGGGAATTACCTGCATTATCATTGCTCACCGGCTGAGCACCATTCGGGACTGCGATGAGATCATCGTTTTGGATAAGGGGCAGGTGGTCGAGAGAGGAACGCACGATGAACTGTTTGCGAAAGGCGGCATGTATGCCAGCCTGGTTAGCAACGAATAAGGAAAGGAGGCGCTGGCATGGGTTGGTTTGATGATCAGATTGAATACCGTAAAAAACGGGAACGGGAGCTGCTCAGTGACTCCTTTGAGGAAATTGCCAGATCCGTGACGGGGCGTCGGATGAGGAGCACGCTCCGGGACGACGCGGATGTTTCCGATGCAGTTTCCGGGCTGCTGAAATACATGGGGATCAAGGAGAAGGAAATTCCTGCGACGATTCACGGGCTTCGGGACCGGCTGGATTATATGCTCAGCGCGACCGGTGTATTGTATCGGGAAGTGATCCTGACCCCCGGCTGGCACAAGGATGCCATGGGGCCGATGATTTCCTCCCTGAAGGATGGAACGGTGGTTGCGCTGCTGCCCTCCGACCGGGGCGGATATGCATATGTCTCTCCGCAAACCGGTGAAAGCGTTCGTGTGACCGGATCGGAAGAAAACAACGTTAACGAAGAAGCGCTTTGCTTTTATCGCCCGCTGCCCATGCGGGCTTTGACTGTAAAGGATTTGATCCGCTATATGGTCGAGTGCCTGTCCACCTGGGACCTGGTGGTCTTTGGACTCGTTTCCCTGGCCATTACGCTGGTTGGTCTGCTGATGCCACGGCTGAATCGGATCCTGATGGGGCCTGTCATTCATACCGGAAACAATCAGCTTCTGTATGCGGTCATGTCTTTCCTGTTCTTTGCCACCGCTGGCAGGCTGATGCTGTCCATTGTCCGGGAATTGGCCTTGAGCCGGATTCGGTTTAAAATGGGGGTGAACGTGAGCGCGGCCTCCATGATGCGGATTCTAAGCTTGCCGACGCGCTTCTTTCGTCAATACGCCGCGGGCGAACTGAACCAGTATATCGGCTATATGGAAAGCCTGTGCTCCACCATCGTGGACTCTGTTTTCTCCACAGCGGTGACGGGGATTTTCTCCCTGGTCTACCTGACCCAGATTTTTTCCTTCGCGCCCAGCCTGGTCTGGCCCAGCCTGATCGTGACTCTGGCGACCCTGGGAATCAGCATTCTGTCCGCAGCGGTCCAGATGCGGATTGACAAGCAAAAAATGGTCTATACCGCAAAGGAAAGAGGCTTTGTTTTCTCCCTGATTACCGGCATCCAGAAAATACGCCTCAGCGGAGCGGAGAACCGCGCGTTTTATCAGTGGAGTCAGCATTATACGAAAGGTGCGGAGCTGACATATAATCCGCCTTCCATTGTTCGGCTTTCCTCCGTCCTGACCACGGGAATTACCCTGATCGGGACCGCCTTTATGTTCTATATCGCTGTAAGCAACAGGGTCAGCGTAGCGGATTATTACGCATTCAATTCATCCTATGCGTATATTTCCTCTGCCTTCTCCTCACTGGCTTCGGTAGCGCTTTCCGCTGCGTCCATCCGGCCTATTATCGATATTATCCGGCCTCTGCTTGAGGCAGAGCCGGAAACCGCGGAAACCAAGGAAACGGTGAATCGACTGTCCGGCAGCATCGAAATCAGCCACCTGACTTTCGGGTATGATCCGGACAGCAAGCCAATCTTTGAAGATTTTAATCTGACGATCCCTGCACGGCAATATGTGGCTATCGTCGGCAAGAGCGGATGCGGAAAAAGCACGCTGGTTCGTCTGCTTCTGGGGTTTGAAAAACCGGCCAGGGGAGTCATTCTTTACGACAGAAAAGACCTGCAGTCTCTGGATGCCCGCTCTGTTCGCCGGCAGATCGGGACCGTTATGCAGGATGGACGGCTTTTTTCCGGCAGCATTTTCGATAATATCGTGATCAGCGCACCAACGCTGAAACTGCAGGAGGCGTGGGAGGCTGCGGAAATTGCCGGGATTGCGGACGATATCCGGGATATGCCGATGGGCATGAACACCATCCTCCAGGAGGGGGGCGGAACCATCAGCGGCGGGCAGCGTCAAAGGCTGATGATCGCCCGCGCGATCGCGCCGAAGCCGAAGATTCTGATTTTCGATGAAGCCACCTCCGCACTGGACAATATTACACAAAAAAAGGTTTCGGAAGCGCTGGATAAAATGAGATGCACCCGGATCGTGATTGCGCACCGGCTGAGCACCATTAAACAGTGCAACCGCATCCTCGTGATTGACGACGGCAAAATCGCGGAGGACGGAACCTATGACGAGCTGATCGCAAAGAAGGGTATTTTTGCCGATCTGGTGGAACGCCAGCGGCTGGATCACGGTCAAAAGGAAGCATAAGCGGATACTATTGGTTCCGGCTGGGGCCTTTGTATTCCGGGTCGCCTGGAAGATGCACATGCTCCGCCGCCATCCTTCGGCGGGCATCGGTCATATCGGCGTAATGCCTGCGGGTCGTATCCACGGAAGTATGGCCCAGCACGTCAGCCACGAGGTAAATATCTCCCGTTTCGTGATACAGATTGGTCGCATAGGTGCTGCGCAGCTTATGTGGACTGATTCGCGGCTTCAGGGGCGCTGCAACGGAGGCGTATTTCTTGACCAGGTTCTGTACAGCCCGCTGGGTAATCCGGCGCCGCTGCAGGCTGAGAAAGAAGGCCTCCTCGTGCCCGGGCAGCGGTTCGATCTCTTCGCGTTCCGCCAGATAGTCGGCCAGCGCTTCCGCGACTTCCGGCGGGAAGTAGAGAACCACCTGATTCCCGCCTTTGCGGGTTACCAGAAAGGCGTTGTTTTCCAGATCCACATCCCCCAGATTAATGCCGACGCACTCGCTGACCCGGATGCCGGTCCCTAGAAACAGACTCAGGATGGCATAATCGCGTTTCGCGGTGATTTTCTGAAAGCGCTGCTGTCCTTTGCTCAGTTCTGCTCCATCCTGAGCTGTGGACAGCATTTTGTCCATTTCTGCGAGGCTGAGGCGAAGAATCGGCTTTTCGTGAATCTTTGGAAGGGGAACCAGTTCCGTTACATTGGAGGCAATCCGTCCATTCTGGAAAAGGTACTTATAGAAACTGCGCACGGAGCAGAGCTTGCGCTTGATGGATAAATCATGATTTACCATGATCCGCTCCGGAGCGGTGTGATCCTCATTGCTCTTCAGATAATACGTCAGATACTCCGTATAAGCGGTCAGGTCGCTCTGCGTCAGCTGACCGATATCATCATCGGTATAAAGGACGACCTCTTTCTGAGAAAAGAAGAGACGCTCCGTATGCAGGAACTGGAAAAAAGTATGCAGATCCATGGCATAGGCCAGACGGGTAAAGGTTCCCGCGGTCATCGCGATTCCACGCAAAAAATCTCCGCAGGCCTGGGGCAGCTTCCGGCAGAGCTCCCGGATCTGCAGCGTACGCTGCGTGTCAATTTCTTCCCGATATTTGTTCGTTACCGTGGCCACGCCGGCGCAGCTCCTTTCCGGACCTGAAAAGTCCGGAACCATTGTACCTCAAAACAGCTTTAATGTCACGCCAAGCCTGGATGAATTCTTGCAAAAAACGGGCGTGATGATTATAATCAGTGCAGAGACATATTTTTCGCGGAATCCTGGAGCGGATGACTTTC
Organism: uncultured Eubacteriales bacterium; assembly: GCA_902797445.1. Lineage (GTDB taxonomy): Bacteria > Bacillota > Clostridia > Christensenellales > Aristaeellaceae > Aristaeella. Next base: position 7,085 of record CADBTC010000267.1, read on the forward strand.
GGACGCAAAAGAGTGAATAGATGCATTCCGCCGGCAGCCGGGACCAGGAAATTCTTTTCAGCAGAAGGAATGCGGCCTGTGTGGCAGCACCCGTCATAATCATTATAAGAAAAATTCAGCGAGGAGGAAAGCAAAATGGCTTATGAGGAATTGCAGCGTATGGTGGATGAAAGTCAGCGAATCGTATTTTTCGGTGGAGCGGGGGTATCCACGGAAAGCGGCATTCCTGATTTCCGCAGCGTGGACGGGCTCTATCATCAGAAATATGACTGGCCGCCGGAAGAGATCTTAAGCCATACTTTTTTCGTGCGCCACACGAAGGATTTTTATCGATTCTATCGGGATAAAATGCTTGCATTGGATGCAAAGCCAAATCCGGCCCATCTGAAGCTGGCACAGTGGGAACGGGAGGGGAAACTGATTGGCATTGTGACCCAGAATATCGACGGCCTTCATTACGCGGCGGGTAACAGGAAAGTATATGAGCTGCATGGTTCCATTCACCGGAATTACTGCACAGGCTGCGGAAAGTGCTTTTCTCCGGAATACATCAGGGACTATCCGGAGATTGTTCCTAAGTGTGACAGCTGCGGGGAACTGATTAAACCCGATGTCGTTCTCTATGAGGAAGGACTGGACGGAGATACGCTGAGCGGAGCGGTGAACGCCATCCAACGGGCAGATATGATCATTGTTGCCGGAACCAGTCTGACTGTCTATCCGGCCGCGGGACTGCTCCAATACTTTGGCGGAAAATATCTGGCGCTGATTAACAGGGATGCGACGCCCATGGACAGAAACGCAGATCTGGTGATCCGGGATAAGGTAGGGCAGGTACTGGGCAGCCTGAATTAATTATTTACTTCTCTTACTTTTATCGAAAAATTTTTTAAAAATTTTTGATCACATTCTTTTTAATCCTGTTACGCCACTTGATTGCCGTCATGTCAATCTGTTGTGGCGTTCTTTTTTAGGAATACAGGATTTGGAAAAATGGTAACAATCTGCGCAGTAAAACAGCATCAAAAACAGACAAAAGTATGAAAAAACCGAAGTTTGTTTAGCACTTTTCAAAATTGACAAAAGTCCATTCCTCTGCTAGGATACGGATAAGGTAGACTGGATTATTCCAGTTAGGTATTTCGTCAGGATGGACATATGACAGGGATGCGATTTTACCATCCGGTTTTGTCCGCCCTGAACACTGCGCGGAAAAGGGTTGAGAGGGATGAAAAAGATGATCGGGAAACTGGCGTTGTTGACCGCACTCATTATGCTGCTCCAGAGCTGCGGGAGTGTGCAGCCCCATGCAAAGGATACGGACGCGCAGACAACCGTAGTGAGCACCACTGCATCGGTGCCAGCAGAAGTTCCTGCAGCCACTGATGCTCCTACGGAAGAAGTTGTTGCGGAAGAGGAGCCATCAGAAGCAGCGCAGCCTGAAGAAGCTGCTGCAGAGGAAGCATCTGCTGAAGCGACTGAGACGCAAGAAGCCGCTGCAGAAGAACCTGCGGCGGAAGAGGAGCCCTCTGAAGCAGCGCAGCTCGAAGAAGCTGCTGCAGAGGAAGCGTCTGCTGAAGAGACCATTACGGAAGAGCCCGCTGCAGAAGAGACTCCTGCTGAAGCGACTGAGACGGAAGAAGCCGCTGCAGAAGAACCTGCGGCGGAAGAGGAGCCCTCTGAAGCAGCGCAGCCGGAGGAGGGGTCCGCAGAAGAGGTAGAACAGGTTCCCGCCTCTATTCCGTTTGAATTGAAGGTAAGCA
>CADBTC010000268.1 GCA_902797445.1 uncultured Eubacteriales bacterium
CAAGGTTGCGTTTATCCGGGCGGCTTTTGCGAAGGCCAATATGGACGCGCCGCGGGAGGTGCGGGAGTGGTTCGCGGGGCAGCCGGTGAAGCGGGATACCGTTTTCCAGATCTGTTTTGCCTTCGGCCTCGACGGCGGGGAGACGGATGATTTCTTTCGCCGGATTTACACCAAAGAGAGGAGCTTCAACTGCCACCTGGTGCAGGAGGCGATCTATTACTTCTGCCTGAACAATGATCTGACCTGGGCCGACGCGCTGGATATCCAGAGCCGGGTGCCTCTGGCGGGGAAAAATGCCGGAGGCGGTGAGGCGGTTTATACGGGGTCCATCATCGCGGAGCTGAACAATCTGGAATCCAAGGAAGCGTTTATCGAATGGCTGAACGGGAACATCGGCAAATTCGTCCCGTACGGGAACGTGACCGCGTATGAAACCCTCCGGCGCCTGTGGCGGCAGGCTGCCGGGCCGGAGGGGCTGCTGATCCGTGAGCATCAAAGACTTTCCTCCCTGCTGGACGACGAAGCCATGGGAAAGAGGAGCGCCTTTCGGACGGGCCGCGGCGGCGCGAGACCGTATGACGCCTATCTGGCCATTCTCCAGCTGGACAAGGAAACGGTTAAAAAGCTGGGAACTGACCGCTCCATCAAGCCGATTCTGGAAAAACTGCACGATGACGCGCGGGATTCCTTTCCGGACAGACAGGGGATCGACCTCATCCTGCGGGGCGAGCATGTTTCCTATGAGCGGGTGCGGAAATGGCTCGTCCTGCTGACCTTCTATACATACTGGGCCAAGAAGGCCCTGGCCAGCGGCCATTATGAGGCCTCGCCCGGCGACGCGGACCGCTGCATCACCGAGATGAACCGGTATCTGATCGAATGCGGCTATCCGGAGCTGTATGTGGGCAATCCCTATGACTGGATTTTCTTTTATGCCATCAAGGACGCAGAACCGCTGCGCACGTTTCGCTATATCTGGAATGAATTGCTGACCGGCACTTTGGAGGAGCACCAGTAAATCCAGACCGGAAGACGCCTGGGGTATGATGAAGCTGAACCGAAGCAGGGAGACGAAGTACGCCGCCCGTGGGATGGCGGTAAGTCGGAATCCAAAAAAGTGCCTTTAGTGGGGAGGGAGATCCATGGACGGAAGAACCGCGCTGGCCCCGGGCGCTGTGCTGAAGCTTTCTAACGGCACAGGATATATTCCTTATACCATCAACAAGGAGGTTGGCCGCGGTGGCTCGAGCATCGTGTACGACGCTTCCTATACGGACAACCTGGGCAACTACAAGCTGGTCCGGATCAAGGAGTGCTATCCCCATGCCCTGCGTGCGGAGAGAAGCGAAAGCGGAGAACTGCTGCCGGAGGACCGGGATGCCCGGGCTTTCGCGGAAGCGAAGACGCGGCAGATTGCGGCTTATCAGAAGAATCACGATCTGTTTTCGATCAGCGAGTTGACCAATACCGTGGCCAACGCTTCCGAAATATATGAGGCGAACGGTACGGTCTATATTGTGTCGGTTTACATGAACGGGAAAACCTTCCTGGACTTTCAGGGAGATTCGCTGCATGACTGCGCAGCGCTGGTTCGCAGCGCTGCCCGGGTGCTTAAGCGCATCCATGACGCCGGATATCTGTATCTGGATCTGAAACCGGACAATATCCTGACCCTGGTGGGCAGCCTGGATCTGGTGCAGCTGTTTGATTTTGATTCCATGATTTCCATGGAGGATTTGCAAGGCGCAATTGAGGCGAACGACCCCGGCAGGCTGCGCGCTTCCTATACCAGGGGATATGCGTCCCTGGAGCAGCAAACGGGAAAGCTGCGCCAATTGGGGAAGCACTCGGACCTTTACAGCCTGGGCGCGGTGCTGTTCTATGCCCTGTGGCATAAAACCCCGTCAGCCTTCGACTGCGAGCCGGACGCGGTATACGACTATGCCCGCATGACATACGCCGGGGGGCTGTATCAGGACAGGCTGTTTCGGGCGATGACGCTTTTCTTCCGGAAAACGCTGGCCAGCTATCCCGCGGATCGATATCAGGACGCGGACGAAGCGATCGCACAGCTGACGGAAATACTGACGCTGTCGGATGAAACGAAACCGTGGATTCTTTCCTCTCCGGTGACGGGAAG
>CADBTC010000269.1 GCA_902797445.1 uncultured Eubacteriales bacterium
AATATGCCCAGCTTCAACAAATGCTGGATGCGGGGCCAATCCAGAGGATCGCTCTGATAAGAAGACGTTTTCATCCTTCATTCCTCCCCTCATGGAAGCAGCGTGACCAGCCAGCCCACCAGCAAAGCGGGAATCAGCGCGAAGATGATGCCCGGGAAGAGCATTCCTTTGGCATGGAACCATTTTTGATGATAGGCCTTGTCCATGTGCTCTGTTCCCTCCAGACGGAACCTGGGCAGGTTGGCAAACAGCACCCAGTCCAGAAAGCAGGTATCATAGAGGCCGATCCAGGCCATCAGCCCGAAAGCCAGCCAGAAGCCCTGTCCAAAGGTGGCAGCCCCGGCAATCCGGGCGCAAATGAGCAGAATCCCGGTAAACAGGAGGATGCCGCAGGATTTTGCCAGCAGCACGCTCTTGGAAGCATAGCCCACTTCTACCCGCGGATGGGTTTTGAAGTATTCTTCCTGAATATCCGGCGGATAGTTGTGAATGCTGGCAGGGCTGTATTTTTTGTCACCTTTCGATAATGTAAACACAATCGCCGTAAAGAGCGCGGCAAAAACCGCCATTTCAATCAGAATGACCCACCAAGTCATGAATCTCTCCCCCATTTCTTTTTTATCGGATCAGCGTTTCAGCCTACGCGACGCGGGTGATTAACGTCATTTAGAACAAAGTGCAGATCCAGGCCGCCAGCGCGGACGCCCCGGGAAACAGGACCAGCAGCTTCAGCAATTGACTTTTGATGTTAAACCCATACTTCCTGCCGCTCAGCGCGCATTCCGTTTCAGGAAAGTAATGCTGAAAGAAGTGAAACTTGCAAAGGAGAAACCAATCAAAGAAAATCATGTCATACGCTTTGTAAATCGTAAAGATCAGCACAAAGCGCAGAAAGAAATCCATGAACGCATAGCCGCTTCGGAAGCCATCCCAGATCGAAATCACGCCCACCCCTAAGATCACCAATACGCTGATGACCATGATCGTCCATCCCATGGCCCTGGCGCCATAGAAGGGCTCCTTGTTCCTTGGCTTCAAGACTGCCAGAGCCTCCTTGGGGGCGGAGGAGAAAAGCCTCGTGTCCTGGACAAAAGCAATGGCCGATATCAGCAGCAGCGTAATCGCCGCGCAGAATACCAGTGCCAGAAAGACCGTCAGAATCATATTGTATCCCTCCTGTTCCTATTGCTGCAAAGCGCTTTCAAACGCATCAACTGGCTTCGCGTGCGGCAGCGCGGCAAAGAGACCTGCGGCAACGCCGCAATGGCGGACTCACACAAGCTATATGCTCAAGCTATTGGTCGAAAGCTCCTAAGCCCTTCAAAAGCCGAAACCACTTCTTTTGCCGATGCGCATAGAACGCTTTCGCCCACAGCCAGACAAAAACCGTCTTCCACCCGGCCTCCATATCCACTTCATCCGTGTATTCCGTCTGGCCGCCTAAGTCTTTCAGGTAAATCTTATGGTTCCATACAGGGACGTGTTCATTGCTTTCCCTGCTTCTGATGCCGTCACAGTCGAACCGCTCGATATGAATTGTATGGGTCCCGAAGGGGAGAATCCCCAACAGCCGGAAGTGATAAGCGGATGTACTCCCGACAGTCCAAACAGCAGGCTGGTTGGCATCGACTGGCGCAAAGGCCGCGTAGGGCGCTGCAATGTATTGGAGCGTGGACAGTTCCTGAAGCTTTGAGAAAACCACATCCCGCTTGGCGGGGAATATGGACGTTTTCCGCACGGTTTTCATCTTTGTGAGCCTTTCTCAGCCGACGGAGCGTTTTTGACGCTGACCGGCATTATTCTCCCGCTTGCCCAATGGATACTCCTTCACCATCGGCTTCTGACCGCCGACGATCTTTCGCTCCTTATCCTGTCCGGTTCCGTTTATTGGATGGATTTGCCGAGCAAGTGTTAATTATTTCTAACCTCCGTTCATAATGAAAGCCCACCGCACAGCCGTCCATCTTCGATTCCGCTGCAGGATGGGCGAAAAAGGGTCTGTTAGTCACCACTTACTATTATACGCTATGATGCCCTATTTTTCAAGGTATGGCGAAAAGAAACCTTTTCTTATTGAAGCGGATGGTTCTATGGATAAAGTTTTCTTTTTTGCAACTTCACCTCGTCAAAAATCTCTTTTCCATGGTGTTTAATAAATCCATGAGGCGCGCCCCTACCGCAATTTTAAAAAGAAGGGGACGAACAAAGGGTCAGGATCTATGCTCCCAGCAGAGGGAATGAAGTTTTCTATAAGCTCAGGATGTTTTGCAGCCCCTCCCGGTCAAGAATCTCGATGACCGGCGGTTGATAAGATACCACACCTTCCGATTCCAGCCTTTTCAATTCTCTGTGAAGGGACGGGCGGGAGACATTCATCATCATGGCCCATTTGGAAACCGATTCGGGAATCTGTATCTGCGTCTTTCCCGTTTGCCTTGCCCGCGTCAATAGCCAGAACGCCGCCTTCTGGGCAATGCCGCTGTAAGAAAAAAGCTCCAGGCGCTGCTGCAGCATATAAGTGGCGGAGGCGATTTCTGTCATCATATTCTCCAAAATCCGGACGTCCTTCTGCATCAGCGCCAGCAAATCTTCCCGCCGGAACATCATCACAGCAGCGGGTTCAATTGCTATCACATCACAGGGGTATTTTCTGCTTGCGGAAAACACAGCGGCGGGGCCGATCAATTCGCCAGGGCCTCGAACAGATACGTTCACCTGACTGCCGTTGGGAAAGGTTTTCTGCGCCTGCGCATGGCCTTCCAGCACGACGCCGATCCGTTCGGCGCTTTCCATCAGATGGAAAATGGTTTCGCCTTTGTCATAGCATTGAATAGGATGGGGTATCTTTTCCAGATCGTCCCGCAGTTCCTTCGCCGGGATTCCTATAAAAAGGGAACTGTTTTTAAGTACAGAATCTTCCATCACGATGCTCCTTCCCCTGGTGTCCTGTCTATTATATCAAATTTTTCTTTTGTGTTGTATCTCCAGATACAGATTTTTTCTTTATGATCGTATATCATAAGGCTGTACCCGAGAGGAGGAAAACGCGATGATTCGGAAGATCATTCACATTGACGAGGATAAGTGCAATGGCTGCGGGCTGTGCTCGGCGGCCTGCCATGAAGGGGCCATTGATATGGTGGACGGAAAAGCCAAGCTGGTCAGGGAAAACTTCTGCGACGGCTTCGGCGACTGCCTGCCCAACTGCCCCACAGGGGCCATCACCTTTGAAGAAAGAGAAGCGCCGGAATACGACGAAGCGGCAGTGAAAAAAGCACAGGAGGCCAAGAAAATGAGCGAAATGAAGCATGAGCACCCCGCAGGGGGCTGTCCCGGTTCCCGGATGATGCAATTCAAGCGGAATGAGGTGGAAAATGCGCCTGTGAACATGGGCAAGCCGATTTCCCGCCTGGCCCAGTGGCCCTGCCAGATCAAACTGGTGCCGACCCAGGCCCCCTTCTTTGACGGGGCAAAGCTGTTGATCGCCGCCGACTGCACCGCCTATGCATACGCCAACCTGCACGAAGAATTCATGCGGGGCAAGGTCACGATCATCGGCTGTCCCAAGCTGGATGACG
>CADBTC010000270.1 GCA_902797445.1 uncultured Eubacteriales bacterium
CCCCTCCGTACATCGGGCGGGCTGCGTGGACGACGTGATTTCCCAGGCGGATTACATTACCTTCCATATCCCGCTGAATGATCAGACCCGGGGTACCATCAATGCCGAGCTCATCGGCAAGATGAAGGACGGGGCCGGGATCTTGAACTTCAGCCGGGGAGAGCTGGCGGATACTGATGCCGTGAAGGCGGCGCTGGAGAGCGGGAAACTGAGCAGCTATGTGACGGACTTCCCCAGCGACGACCTCATCGGGACGGACAAGGTGGTCTGCATTCCGCACCTGGGGGCCAGCACGCCCGAGAGCGAGGAGAACTGCGCGCGGATGGCGGCGGCCGAGATCCGGGATTATCTGGAAATGGGCAGCATTCACAACAGCGTGAACTTCCCCGAGGTTCAGCTGGCTGCGCCGGAAGCGGCCCGGGTTCTGGTGCTGCACGAGAACATCCCGAACATGATCAGTCCCATCTCCGCCGTGGCGGCGCAGGAGGGGATCAATATCGAGAATCTGGTGAACAAGAGCAAGAAGGACATGGCCGTGACGGTCATGGATATGTCCAGACTGCCCTCCCAGGCGGCGCTGGATGCGCTGGCGAAAATCCCCGGCATCGTAAGAGTCCGGGTGTTTGGATAATCTGACCCTCGAATAACAGAACAGGAAGGGGCTGCCTGACGGAATCTGTTCAGATAAACAGACCGCAGGCAGCCCCTTTTATTCATCCTGTCGTGAAGATTGGGAATCAGCATCAGATGCGAATGCCGGCTTCTTTCGCTTTCTCCGCCACATAGCGATAGGCCTTCTGATACTCCTCAAAGGAGCTCATGTGTTCCAGCAGCACCGGCGCGTCCGCTTCCAGATATCTGTCCAGAATGCGCAGAATCTGTACAAAGTCCAGTGAACCATCGCCGGGAGAACACTCTGTAAGCACGGTTGTCAGCTTCAGGGGATCCATCCATGTATCCTTCAGGTGCGTGCTTAAAATGCGGGGACTTAGTTTCCGGAAGCATTCCTCAATAAAGTCTGCCGCTGCCAGATACCGTCGGGGACAATTGATCATATTGATGAAATCCATATGGACGCCGAACTGCTTCCGATCCACGTCCCTAATCAGCTGGAGATATTCATCCGGACCGTCCGGAACCATCCAGGGCATCGGCTCAATGCTGTAAAAAGCCTTTTTTGGTGCGGCTCCGTCAATGATCTTCCGAATGGATGAAACGGTTCTTTCATACATTTCTGCCGAAAAATTGGCCGGGTCCGCGGCATCCCATCCTGCTTCGCTGGTCGTTCCCGCAATATTGACGCAGCAGGGAATACCCAGCTCGTCAGCCAGCTGAAGCTGCCGCTGGGCATATTCCAGGTTTTCTCTGCCGCGGTCCTTGTCAAAGGGATTCTGCCAGACGCCGATTTCTGCAATCAGAACATCGTGCTTTTGGGTAATTTCCATATATCTGTCGATCTCCGCACGGGGGGTATGACAGCTGAACGGCGCGGTAATGGCCCGGAACCCGGATGCCGTCAGCTTCGCTTCAAATTCGGAAATACCTTCATAGCAGACCGTTCCTCCAAGACGCATGCTGTCTCCTTTCCGCGGATTGCTCCGCTGCCGCATATTTCTTTTTATCCATCGTCTGTCAGCCGCCCGCTGCAGACGGGAGGCTGCCGATCAGGCGTATATGCACACTCCCTGAACAGCGTGGTGTTCGATATTGATTGTAGCCTGAAACGGCGAAAAGCACAAGAGACATGGTGTTCTTTTGGGGATCGGCCTTCTGAAATCAGACCTTTTTGGATGAACGGGATGGGATAAGCGCTCTGATTCTCTTCTTCGGCATGAAATAGCCAGAAGAAGCAAAAAGTTCCGATATCTTTTTCATCCGAGACAGGAAAAACAGGCAGATGCATCGAATTGTACTCTTTGCGACATCAGGATTCCTGATGCCGTTCCGTTTCAGGCAGCGGGAGAGACATAGAAGGAGCAATCGCTTGAACGCATCAGAGAACACATCCATAGAGGAACTCATTCAGCAGCTTTATCAGAAGGGGAGTACGCAGGGGTTCCTGCAGTATGAAGAAATCACCGCGATACTGGGAGACCTCCACCTGGATCCGGACCAACTGGAAAGGCTGCTTGCCGCCATGGAGGAACTGGGTATATCTGTCGGGTCTGCTTCTCCTTCCGGAGGGCAGAGGCATGCGGCTGACGAGGAGGAAGAGTCAGAGGATGAGCCGGAAGTGGCAGACTTGTCCCTGGCTGAACAGGAATATCTGCAGGATTCCGTCAGGCTGTACCTGAAGGAGATCGGAAACCATCCTGTTCTGACCCCGGAGCAGGAATACGAAACTGCAAAGCGCGCCGCGGAAGGAGATACTGCGGCCAAGGAAACCCTCATCGTATGCAACCTGAAGCTGGTTGTATCGATTGCCAAAAAGTACCTGGGCTATGGGCTTTCTTTCCAGGACCTGATTCAGAATGGCAATCTCGGCCTGATGAAAGCAGTGGAGAAGTTTGAATATGATAAGGGATTCAAATTCTCGACTTATGCCACTTGGTGGATCAAACAGGCCATCACCCGATCCCTGGCGGACAGCGGAAGGACCATACGGCTCCCTGTTCATATGGTGGAAGGGATCAACCGGGTGAAAAAAGTGCAGCGGGATATGTATCAGGAGCTGAACCGGGAGGTCACGCCGGAAGAAGTCGCGGGAAGGATGGGGATTTCCGTCCGCTCCGTCCTGAATTACCTGAACGCCGGCACGGATGCGGTGTCCATGGATAAGCCGGTAGGGGATGAGGAGGATACCACGCTGGGAGACTTCATTGAAGATAAGAGTATCCCAAACCCGGAAGAGGCGGTCGGAGAAACCATGGTTCGGGAAAAGATCAATGAAGTCATGGAAAAGCTTCTTTCAGAGCGCGAGCGTTATATCCTGACCATGCGCTACGGCTTAAACGGCGAAGAGGAGCATACCCTGGAAGAAGTTGGACAGATTCTGAAGATCACCAGAGAACGGGTCAGACAGATCGAGTCAAAGGCCATGCGAAAGCTGGCCACCCACTCCCAGTCCAAAGAGCTGAGGGACGTGCTGTTTGTCCAGTAATCAGTGTTTGATTCCATCTCCGTGCTTACCCGGCGCTTGTATCATCTCCGCGGGAAGCCCGGAAGGTACCGGACGCTTCGCTGCTCCGAAAGCGCAAAGAAGCGTAAAAGCCTCCTTCAGGTGAAACAGGAGAAAGGAAATCGCCATGGATCCGAAAAAAGAGCAGTCTTATGCGGACGCCATCCCGGACGATGAACAGGATTCATCGGAATACGAACAGACCTACAGGGACGGGAGCCTCCAGAACGAATGCTGGGCAGGAGACGGCTACCAGCGTAAAAACCGCGAGAGGGAATATGAACAATGATTTCCTTCCTGATTGTCGGTTCCGGATACCGGTCAGAATATTTTGCCCGCGTGGCCGTGAGGTACCCTGATCATTTCCGGGCGATGTACCTGTGCAGATCCCAGGCCAAAGTGGAGCTGATGAAGGCACATACAGGCCTGTCCGCTACCATGGATGAAACAGAGGCGCTTTCCTTTGCGCCGGATTTTGTGGTGATCGCGGTAGACCGGGGGCACATGTTCGAAGTGGCAGAAAGCTGGATTCGAAAGGGCTTCCCAGTGGTTACGGAAACACCGGTAGGCGCATCAGAGGAACAGCTGAAGGCACTATGGCAACTGCAGCAGGAAGGAGCCAAAATCGTCTGCTGCGAGCAGTACCACCGTCAGCCCCTTCTCGCGGAGGGACTGAGGGCGGTCTCAGCCGGGCTGATCGGAACGCCGACCTCGATGTATCTGTCCCTTCTGCATGATTACCACGGGGCGAGCCTGATCCGGCGCGCTTTGCTGGTCCCTCCGGAAGAACCCTATACCGTTTTTGGAGTCGGCCAGGATGAGCCGGTGATTGAAACGGATTCCCGGGGCGGCGCCATTACGGATGGCCGCAGGAAGACGGATCGCCGGATGACGGCTGTCATTTCCTTTGAATCCGGCAAACAGGCGATTTATGACTTCTGCTCCGTTCAGTACCGCTCCTATATCCGGTCGAGGCATTTGGTGCTGCGGGGAGACCGGGGGGAATGGAGCGATACCATCATCTCCTGTGTGGGTCAGCATCACCATCCGGAGACGCATTTTCTGATGCCGCGGATTTCGGAAAAATATCAGGTTCTGGATACGCAGGCGCTCCGGGACAGAAGAAGAAACTGGGAAAGCGCGCTGGCCCCGGATACCGTTCAGGATGAATTTGCCATCGCGACGATTCTGCTGGATATGGAAGAATATCTGAAGGGCGGCCCTTCCCCCTACCCACTGAAGGAGGCCATCGCCGACGCATGCTTCTGGCTGTCCCTGCAGAAAGCGGAACAGCATCCGCTTGAAAAAACGGAATCCACTGAACTGCTCAGCGTGATGGAATGAACCGGATGCTTGAATGCGGGAATGCTGGGAAATCTGCTCGCTCAGCGGCGCTGCAAATACGCTGCGCCGCTGAAGGAACCATATAAAAACAGCCCCCTCAAAGACGCAATGGTTTGACCTTGCGCAAAGAGGGGGCTGCTTTTTTATCGGTATTCGTCCCGGCAGGCATTTTGCATGCAATCAGGAAACGGCCTGCACATTTTTGGTAACGATGACATTGCAGTCCTGTCCCAGCAGATGGGAGATGACGACGTCACCGATCCGGACGGGCGCCTGCAGGGTGATTTTTTCGATTTCCTGCATGGCACGGAAAATCATATCCTTTGGGATCGCAGCGGTGAGCCGGACACTGGCCAGGGGCAGTTCTCCGCCAAGCACCCGGACGCTGCTGGCGATGGTGCGCCTCGGATCTGTCAGCTCCTGGGTGACATAGGTCTTTCCCTTCGGGCAGAGATTTCCGGTTACGGAG
>CADBTC010000271.1 GCA_902797445.1 uncultured Eubacteriales bacterium
CGTTCTCCAGATAGGCTTCCTGCCAGGGCTGCATGATCCCCCTCCTTTCGGCTTCTGCCTTTATGTTTCTGCTTATTTTCGTCCCGCCAGCTTTCCCAGCGTCTGCATGAGCACCGGGATATCGATGGGCTTGGCCATGTGCCCGTCCATGCCCGCTTCCTTCGCCCGGGCAATATCCTCCGCAAAGGTATTCGCCGTCATGGCCAGGATGGGCACCGTCTTTGCATCCGGGCGGCCGCTTTCGCGGATGGCCCCCGTAGCGGCATAGCCGTCCATCTTCGGCATCTGGACGTCCATCAGCACGGTGAAATAGGTCCCCGGCGCGGAGGCCAGATACATCTTCACCGCCTGCTCCCCATCCTCCGCCGTATCGATCTGCGCCCCGGTGCTCCGCAGGATTTCCACCGCGATCTCCCGGTTGATCAGATTATCCTCCGCCAGCAGGATGCGTTTCCCCTCCAGGTTCAGCCTCTCTTCCCCGCCGGCCCGCCGGCTTTCCTCCATGACGGCCCGCAGGCCTTCCCGCAGGGTTTTGCGGAAGAACGGCAGGGGAATAAACGCGCGGATCCCGCTGCGCTGCGCAGCGTATTCAATCCGTTCCCAGTCCGCTTCGCTGACGAGGACCAGCGGGACCTCCGGATACGCCTGATGCAGGTATCCCGCCGTATCGAACAGGCTGCCTCCGCCCTCCCACCGGTTCCCGATAACCGCCAGATGAAAGGTCCGGTCGGTGTATTCCGCCCCCGTCAGGGCAGAAAGGGCTTCCGCCGGCGAGGAGGCCATTTTCAGCTCCGCGTCCGGCAGCATGGCGCGGTACCGCTCCTTCAGCTCCCCGTCCGCCTCCAGGATCAGGATCCGCCTGCCCTCCAGACCGCCCGCCTGCTCCGTCTCCTGCTCATAGTCCAGCGGGATCCGGATGCGGACGGTGGTCCCCTTTCCGGGCTCGCTCTCCACGCTGATGTCGCCGCCCATGGCATCCGTCATCTTTTTGACGATGCTCATGCCCAGCCCCGTCCCCTCGATATGAGCCGTCTCCGCCACCCGCTCGAAGGGATCGAAAATCCGCTCCAGGAATGCCTGGCTCATGCCCACCCCGTCGTCGGTGCAGCGGAAGAGCAGTTCGCATTTTCCGTCCCGGAAGCGCTGGGAAAGGTGCACTTCAATATGCCCGCCGTCCGGCGTGTATTTGACCGCGTTGTTGATGATATTCACATAGATCTGGCGGAGGCGCAGCGCGTCCCCATCCAGCGTTTCCGCTTCAATGCCCTCCGTGGTCAGGCGCCAGGCGTGCCCCTTCTGGCTGATCTGGGGACGGACGATGATCAGAATGTCATGCAGCAGGTCGCTGAGGGAAAACCGCTCCGCCCGGATCGTCATCCGCCCGGAATTGATCCGGGACATATCCAGCACATCGTTAATGAGGCTGATCAGGTGCCCGCTGGCGGTTTCGATTTTATCCAGCGCGTCCAGCACCCGCTTCTTCTCGTCGATGTGCTTTTTCGCCAGCGCCGTCAGCCCCACGATGGCGTTCATGGGCGTACGGATATCGTGGCTCATGCTGCTGAGAAACTGCTCCTTGGCCGCGTTTTCCCGCAGGGCCTCAGCCAGCTCCGCGCGAAGCCGCTCCGCTTCATCGGCCCCTCCGGGAACCCGGTCGCGCCGCTCGTCCATGTATCCGCTTCCTTCCTTTTGGTATTCTATGGGTCAAGTATAACGGAAACAGGATTGTTCTGCAAGCGTTTTTCCTCGCCGGATTTCTTGACACAGTTCCCTCCGCTGGTGTATATTCCACCCGTGACTGATCATCTTGTATCTGAGGAGGTTGTGGCTTATGAACAAGGAGAACATCCGGAAAATCGTCCTGGCCTATTCCGGCGGGCTCGATACGTCCATCATTATCCCCTGGCTGAAGGAAAACTATAACAATCCCGAAATCATCGCCGTCTCCGGCAACGTGGGGCAGGCGGACGAGCTGGAGGGGCTGGAGGAAAAGGCGCTGAAGACCGGCGCATCCAAGCTCTACATCCTGGATCTGACCGATGAATACGTGAATGATTACATCATTCCCACCATGAAGGCCGGCGCCGTCTATGAGGATTACCTCCTGGGCACCAGCCATGCCCGTCCCTGCATCGCCAAGGGCCTGGTGGAAATCGCCCTGAAGGAGGGCGCGGATGCCATCTGCCACGGCTGCACCGGCAAGGGCAACGACCAGGTCCGGTTCGAGCTGGCCGTAAAGCATTTCGCCCCCAATATGCCCATCATCGCCCCCTGGCGGGAGTGGAATATTCAGAGCCGGGAC
>CADBTC010000272.1 GCA_902797445.1 uncultured Eubacteriales bacterium
GACGACAGCTGGGGCGCCCGGACCCACGACGAATACCTGATCCGCGAAAAGGAAAGAATGACCTTCTGCTTCAGCATCGAACCGGTGATCTGATTCAGCCTTTCATCCGAAACAACCTTTCAGAGCAAAGAACCTCTTTAGTGTCAGCCAATCCGCAGTCGCGCGGATTGGCCGACCTGTTTTTATAAGGCTGGCGGCCCGGCAGATCCTGCTGAAACGGCAGAAGACTTGTCCCGAAAGAAAGGAGCGTTTTCAGTGATGATGAAACACCTGCTGCTGCTTTGTGCAGTGATGTTGTGCCTGCTGCCTGTTGGCGGATGGGCGGGAGGTAAATCATTAACCCTTACTCCATTTTCACTTTGCAGATAATGAAAGGATGTCATCTTCATGATAGATGTTGCAGGATTAAGCTGGAAATTACCCACGCACCTTCAGCAGAAAAACAGGTGTAATGTTCATTATGTTTCAGATGAAGAAATAGAAAAGCTCATTCTTCCGGATGACGGGCAGGATTGCTGGGAAAACTGTGCGATTTTGATATCGACGATTGACAACGAACGGCTGGTTCCTTACTTGCCACGCATTTTTGAATGGTATAAGGATTTGAACTGGCCTGGAGTAGAAATAATTGATCAGAAAGTCAAACAGATGTCCCCCGAACTGATTAGAGATGCGCTTATAAGGACCATTCGGCGCGCCGAGAATGAAAACGATACAGAGTGGTGCGAAAACTTGTACAGTTCATTTCAAAATATACTGGACTAAAAGGCAAAGCCATAATTACGTGATTAATCAGAAAAAGAAAGATTGAACCAAAAGCTCATCATTTTTCAATGATCAGCCAATTTCGTGTTGCTTTCGGTTAAAGCAGCAGTGAACAGCAGCAAAGTATTCTATGTGTATCATTGACACAGAGAATCAGAAATGTTACAATTCTATACAAGCAAAGAGCATTTGTGGCGTATCGATTTTATTACAAACAGACGAAATCTGTAACACGGTTTAACGACAGAAACAGTGGCAGAGGAATCTTCGCAGAGACAGAAAGGAGAAAAGGACATGGGAAAGAGACTGATTCGGCTGCTGCTGGCGATTATGCTGGTCATGACGGCGGTCCAGCCAGGCCTGGGGGAGGAAGCGGCTTCCGAGGTTATTCGTGATGCGGAAACCACCATGCAGCTTCTCACCGGTATATGGGGTAATGTGGCGTTCCAGCTTCCCGGCGCGTATGACCGCGTGCATGAGGAGGATTATACCGGCGCCTGGAAGGACTGCTGGCAGCTATTGGGAAACTGCGGAGAAGACGGCATGGAGTACCAGCTGCATATGGCGGATATTGGAGAGTTGATTGCTTACTTCAGGGAAAACTATCCGGATGATCCGGAAAACATGGCGCGGGTTCAGGCGCTGGCGAATTTTACAATGTTTATTCCAAAAACCTACGACGCCGAGGTGCTGGATGAGGAGCCTCTCGGGGGCCGGGAGGGCGATAACCTGTGGATGGAATTGCGTTTTATCTATCCGGACACACCGGATATGACCTATACGGCGAAGATGATGCTTTCCGGTACACAGGCGGTAAGCATCATCATGGGAGAATGCGACCATCAGCGGAAGGTTCTGGATGCCCTGCGGTTTGTGACGGATGAAGAGCGGGACGCGATTCTGGCGGAAAAGACCCAGGTGACCTTCCGGAATCTGTACGGACTGGGTATGGACTTTCCGGGAAAACCTCTATACTATGAATCGGAACATTCCGATCTGCTCTCATTGGTGACTGCGGATCTGGGCCATATCCAGGTACAGAGCCAGCCCTATTCCATGCTGCTGGACGGTGTTTCGGATGATGAACTGGAAGAGAAACTGCTTCAGTTCGCGAAGAGCCGGGCAAAGGCCTTCTATGGCGTGGAAGAGCTGAAAGAGCCTGTGATGACCAGACCAACCGCAAAAATGGCACAGCTGGATTTTGGGATTGCTCCCACTGCATTCCCAGGCTATGGAGCAGATATGCTTTGCAGGCTGTACATGGGTGAATATGGAATATGGTTTGCTTTTGTCCCTGATGACGAGACGGGCAGAGCGTTTCTGAAAACGATGCGGCTGATGGATGAGCTGACAGAGACCGAGGAAGAGCCGTCGGAAACGGAAAAGGCTCCGGAAGACGAGGATGTCCAGGCGGAGCAGCCTACAGAAGCAGTGACGGAAGCGCCAACAGAGACGGAAAAGGCTCCGGAAGACACAGGTGCCACAGCGGAGCAGTCCGCAGAAACAGTGGCGGAAGCACCTGCAGGAACTGAAACGACTCCGGAAAACGCGGAAGTGCAGACAGAGCAGCCTGCTGAAGTTGTGACGGCAGAGCCGACAGAGGAGGCATCGGCGGAGGAGGGATATGTAAACCTGCCCGCATTCCGGGCCAGACTGGAACAGCTGATGATGAAGGGTGCGCAGGGGTTTGTATGGAAACCCGGCAACTTTCAGTGGAGCGACGCGATCTTCACCGGGGGAACCTGCACCAGGGTTCTTTTTCCTGTGGATGACCGCTTTGGAGCGGCCCTGATTCGGATGGACAGCAGCGCGGACGACGCGGCCATCCGGGAAATCCTGATGGTACAATATTCGGATGATTTCATTCAGGCGACGGGCGACGACACTGAGAATGGCAGCAGAGCTGATTGGGAGGGCTTTGTAAAAATCTGCTCCATGGCGCTGAACGGGTCCGATGAGGTTCAGATTGAGCAACTGGATCCGGAAGGGTCGGACCTGAAATATGAACGGGCCAGACTGCTGCCAAAGGGGGCCATTCCGGAGCAGAAGGAGACGATTTTGCTTCCAGAGGACGCATATATAGAAAAAATAGAAAACAGCGGAGTTACCGCCGGAGTATTCGAAGAGCGGATGAGCCAGCTGACTGATTTCGAACTGACCTATATGACGGTGATGGACGAACAGCGCGTATACACCTTTGGGGATAATGTGGTGCTGACCCTGCAGATGACCGGGGAGGACGCGGATGCTGATATCGGCATGGTCATAGCCATGGGACTGACAGAGGATTCTCCGCCCTATGTATTGCATGCGACCATGATGGCTTTTGCGGCAATGAGCGGGATGACGGCGGAAGAGAATGTGAGTGCCGGGTATCTGCTGATTGAATCCCCGATGTGGGATCAGCTGCGTGACCTGTGGCCGCTGCTGTGCAAGGGCGGAGTCTGTGCGCATCTTCAGGATAACGAAATCAGCGGAAACTGGGTGCCGATGGGATTCGTCGCAGGGACGCCGGCACAGTAAATGCGAAACAAAGCCAACGGCGATATGAGAGAAAAGTTTGGGGATCAGATTCTTTTTTGAAAGATGGAACCTAAATGCAGCTTTGACTGCTGATACATCGAAAGAAGACTTATTTCATAATCAGAAAGGAGAAGACAAAGAATGCGAGCAGCCAACAGAATCGATATGACGGATGTGTTTTCGTCAGAGGAAATGAAGCTCCGCACGCCCTGGAGCAAATCCTTTCAAGTCTCCCCATACACCCATCTCCGGATGAGCTTTGGATCTCAGATTCATTTTCTGAACCCAGCCACGGAACTTTACGATTCTATAGACAATACACTCATTCCCTGCGAAGGCGGGCTGCGAAACAAAGCCAACGGTGATATGAGAATGGAGCTGCTTCGCAACATCATCTCCATTACCCATGCCAAAGGCTACCGCCTGTCCTGGCGCATCGAAGGGGCGGATCAGGTTGAACCGAAAGCTGTGGAGTACTCGGAAGCAGACAGGGAAACTGCCGTCAGAAACGCAAAAGAAGATTTGTATGGACACCTGAAAGAACAACATACGACCGAAACACAGCAAAAAGCCCGGGAAGCCATGGCGGAGGATCTGGCGGATGAACTGCTCAGAGTCGGATCCAGGGCTGTATATCCCGGGATCTTTCCCGGCACCGATCTGACATGTGTGCTTTCCGGTACAAGCTTCAAGGACCAGTTTGTATTTGAGACAAGGGAATCCGTCCGTCCGGTGACCTTCTCCTTTGACTGCGAGGGCCTGTATCTGAAGGAAGACGAACGCGGCCTGTCCCTTGTGAACGAAGCGGACGAAACGGTATATATCCTTCCGGCACCTTTCTGTACGGAAAGCAAAGCGGGAAAGGAACAGCAGCCTGTCCGATATACCATCCAATACGGACAGGAAAAAGAGGAAGAAACGGAAGAAAAGGAAACAGCGGAAAAAGCGGAAGAAGAGAAAAAGGCGCAAGAAGTGGAAGAAGAGGCAAAAACGGCAAACAAACACGCTTCCTTCCGCCTGACATACACCCTTCCGGATGCATGGCTGGAAACCGCGGTTTTTCCTGTTACGCTGGATCCGGCCGTCGTGACCTATAATGCTCAGTGTGCAATCCAGGATGCCTGGACCTGCAGCAGGGAACCCGATACCGTACATCCGGGAAGCTGGAGCAACATCGCGAGGCTGACGCGGAATAGCGGGAACTGGGGAAACTGCAACTGCTTTTACCGCTTTGACAACGATC
>CADBTC010000273.1 GCA_902797445.1 uncultured Eubacteriales bacterium
CCGGATTTCTTCCTTCCCGCCGGGCTGACCGTCATCGAAGCGGATGCCTTCAACGGCATCGCGGCGCAGGCGGTGCTGATCCCCAGGAGCATCCAGTCCATCTCGGGCAACCCCTTCCAGGACAGCTCCGTCCAGTATATTTACGGTTTCCCGGGCACCGCGGCAGAAACCCTGGCCCAGAGCGATCCGGTTCGATTCCTGTTTCTCCCCCTGACGGACGCATGGTACGCAAGACTGACAAACTGACCCTGCAGCATACCCATACTGGGGCCGCTCCCACCGGCGGGAGCGGCCTTTTTTTCGATTCTTTTCCGAGGTGCCGGGGACCCGCGCTGGCTTGGCGCATGCGTTTCTCCGGTCATATCAGCCAGGGCTGCTGCGGCAGGGTCCCCCGTTTTTGTGTGCCCTTCAGACAGGAATGGGAAGACCCGAAGGCGAAATAATAAGCGTCTGGAGGGATGAAACAGCACATGAACAGCCTTGCAAAAAAAGGATTCACCCTGGCCCTGATTTTCCTGCTGACAGCGGGAGGGATCAACGCGGCGCAGCCCGCGGGCGCCCTGCCGCCCGCTTATTCCTGGATCTCCCTCGCGGCCGCTTCGACGGCGGAGCCGGAAACGGAGGTCTCCGTCCTGTATACGGTGGGTGATAAGGGCCCCGATGTCCGGGAAATCAAAAAGCGGCTTCAGGCGCTGCGCTATATCCCCTCCGGCGGCATCACCGCCAGATATACCGAGGAAACCGCCGCGGCCGTGCGGGCCTTCCAGGAGCGAAACAAACTGCCCGTCCACGGTAATGTGGACGGGCCCACCTGGAAGATTCTTTTTTCTGAAGAGGCCATCCCGGTGCCCTATGCAACCCTTCCGCCTCTGTCCCCTTCCGCGCCGACGCCCGCGCCGCCCGAGTGGCCCGATCTTGATGCGCAGGGCTTTCTTGCAGAGGGCGAAGAGTTTGTTCATGAGGACGACGAAGGCGGTCTCTGGGTTTATCTCAGCCGGGATCTGCAGGTGAAGGTGCAGCGTCAGGTGGATGTCTCCATTCCCCTGATCTGGTTTGAAACGGATATAAGGACCCGGGGCACGGAAGCCTTTCAGACCGTTCTGACCGATCCCGACCGGCCCGGGAAAAAATTCCAGTATCCCCATGTAATTGCGACAGAATCGCAATTCGTGCTGGGATTCACGGATGACTTCTTCGCCGACAGGATGGCCGACCGCCGGACCGTAGGCATTATCATCCGAAACGGACAGATTCTCAGCCGGGAAACCAACCGGACGGGGGGGCATTATCTGCCCAATCTGGACATGATGGCCCAGTATCCGGACGGGCGGCTGGAGGTGTACGCATGCAGCGAGCTGACCGCGGAGGATTTGCTGGAAAAAGGCGCAGTAAACGTTTTCAGTTTCGGTCCCTGGCTGCTGCGCGGCGGGGAAATCAACGAGCTGGTTTATACCTGGTATCGGGACACGGAGCCCCGGCAGGCGCTGGGAATGATTGAACCGGGACATTACCTGCTCCTTTCCGTGCAGGGCCGGATGAAGGAAAGTAAAGGCACCATGCTGCAGCGGGTGGCGGAAATGATGAAGGAACGGGGGGTACAGGAAGCCCTCAACCTGGACGGCGGCAATACCATGGCGCTGGTGTTCCGGGGCCGGATGCTGAATAAACTGGCGACCTATAAAAAGAAACGTTTCGTCCGGACGGTAACCTCCCTGATCGGCATCGGCCGCACGGTCTTCGATCTTCCCTGACCGTCAGTCCGCGTTCAGCTCCGTCCAGGCGGTCTGCAGCATTTCGATGATGCTCAGATGCTGGGGACAGGCCGCCTCACACGCGCCGCAGCCAACGCAGCGGTCGGCGCCGTTTCCCTTCTCCCTGATCTGGCGAAGGTTCCCGTTGGATTTGGGATCGGTGTCATACAGCGATACGTTGTTCCACACGGAAAAGATGCCGGGGATATCCACCCCGTTGGGGCAGGGCATGCAGTAACGGCAGCCGGTGCAGCCGAGATACCGCCACGCACCGTATGATCCTGGTCACGGATTATATCAAAAACAATCTGACAGCGGACGATCTGTCCCAGAGCGCCATGGCCAAACTGGCCGGCGTCAATAAGGATTACTTCTCCCGGATCTTTCACAGCATCACGGGGATGAATTATAACAGGTGGCTCAATACCGTGCGGCTGGAAAAAGCCACGGAACTCCTTTCGGATCCGGATATGTCGCTGACGGAAGTCGCGATGCATTCCGGCTTCCAGAGCATTTCCAGCTTCAACCGGGTCTTCCGGGAGGAAAAGGGCATGTCTTCCCGGGAATACCGAATGTTATTCGCCCCATCCGATCCCCTATAGGCTGCCCCCCCGCGGGAAGCCCCAAACGCCTGGACAGGCGGGGATTTCCGCTGGATACCCTGTCCATCTGCCGTCATAGGAATGGCGGCATGACCATCCTGACCAGGAGGAACGAAGAATGTCAGAACAGGTTGCGGTCCGGGTGGACGCTTCCCAATGGTGCGGCGTACTCCCCCATACCTGGAATTACGTGGGTTACGACGAGTGTAACTACACCCATTCGCCCGGCGGCATGGCCCTGATCGAAAAGCTCGGCAGGCTGGAAAAGCCCTGCTACATACGTACGCATCATATGCTGTGCACCGGCATCCTGCACGGCTTCTACAAATGGGGCTCCACCAATGTCTACATCGAGGACGAAGAGGGAAATCCCATCTATAACTATGAAACCATCGATAAGATGGTGGATATCTGGCTTCGCAGCAACTGCAAGCCCTTTTTTGAGCTTGGCTTCATGCCCCGGGATCTGGCCGATCCCAGGGACGCGGAAAACGGTCAATGCTACCAGTCAGCCTACGGCTTCAGCGAATACCAGCGCGTCGGCTGGGCCATGCCTCCCAGGGATTACGACAGGTGGTATCAGTTGATATACCATCTGGTCAGCCACCTGAAGGAGCGATACGGCGAAAAGGAGCTGAAGACCTGGTACTTCGAAATGTGGAACGAGCCGGACATTTTCTACTGGCGCGGCACCGCGGACGAGTTCTGTAAGCTGTATGACTACACAGAGGCGGCCGTGCATGCCGCCATGCCGGATGCGCGCTTCGGCGGCCCCGCCACCTGCGGCATGCGGGAACCGGACGGCCGCGCCAGCCTGTTCCTGCGTCATTTTCTGGATCATATTCGCAGCGGCATCAACCATTATTCCGGTGAAAAAGGGACCCGCATCGACTTTACCACCTTTCACACCAAGGGCGGCGGCTACTGCTTTGACACCCTGGCGAAGAAGCAGATACCCTCCGTGCAGGAGCTGCTGGCAAATGTGGAAACCCAGGCCGGCATCATTCGGGAATTCGGATATGATGCTCTGGAATGCGTACTGTCGGAGGCGGATCCGGACGGCTGGGCGGCCGGCGGACGCTTTGACAACTTTAATCTGAATTTCCGCAACACGGAATACTATGCCTCCTATGTGATGTCCGCCTATAAGAACCTGTACGATCTGGCAGATCGGTTGAAGATGGACATCCGTCCGCTGGCCTGGGCCTTCATGTTCGAGGCGGAGCGCTGCTTTGAGGGGACACGGACCTTCTCAACCCAGGGCATCGACAAGGCGGTGTTCAATCTGTTCAAACTGCTGGCACGGCTCGGAACCCGGCGGGTGGCACTGACCTCCTCCCGCGATCTGGATCCCCTGTCATTCCTCGACCTGAACGGCACCGCGGAAGGCCCGGAGGTCGACGGCTGGGCGGTCATGGACGGCGAGGATAAGCTGCAGGTGCTCCTTTACTGCCACCACGACGACTGGGACCGGAAGGAAACCTTTGAGATTGACCTGAGCATCTGCAATCTGCCCATTGAAGGGCGGGTTCAGATGCGCCACCTGCGCATTGACGCGGAGCATTCCAACGCATACGCAGAATGGGTGCGTCAGGGCTGCCCTGACTATCCCAATGAAGGCCAACGGACGGCCATCGTTGCGCGCTCCGGCCTGGAATACTGCGAAGCCCCCCGGATCATGCCGGTATGCAAAAGCGCACTGCGCCATCGCTTCACGCTGCCGACTCACGGCATATCCCTGCTTGAGTTTATTAAGATTTAACCAACCTTTTGCCCCTGGTCTGTTGACGAGCTTCGCATTTTTCGTTATGATGCCGGTCAGAAGGAGGTTCTGTATCCAATGTATGACGCCTTTATTCTAAACCCCATCGCCGGCACGGGTTTTGCCCGGGACACCATGGCGAAGCTGGAAGCCCTTCTTCAGGAACGCCAGGTTCCATTCCGGGTGCTGGTGACGGAGAAGCCGCACCACGCCACGGAGCTGGCGGCCTCCCTGCGGAGCGACCCGGAAGTTCGCTGCGTGGTCTCTGTCGGCGGGGATGGAACCGCCTTTGAAGTGGCCAGC
>CADBTC010000274.1 GCA_902797445.1 uncultured Eubacteriales bacterium
GCCGCAAAGCGGGTTTTATGCCACTCCTCCACCAGGGCGGGGCGGCCGGAGGAATGGAGATAGGTGGTCCCCCGTTCCATCAGGGCAGGATCCGAAGAGATGTCCACCTCCGCATCCGTGAACACCGGGGGCAGCGTCCGCTGCATCACCCACTCCAGCCCCGCGGCCAGCGCAAGCGCGGCCAGTACCAGTACCGCAGCGCAAATCAGGCTCCGCCTGTTTACAATCTTCTTCATCCTGCTCCTTTCGCCGGCCCCCATCGCGGCCCGGCATCTTATCAAGTTTACCGGGAATGGCGTTTTCTGTCAACCTCCGAACCGTTGACAGAAAAGACGCCGGTATTGTAGAATGTGCCCCGGAACAGGAGGTGCGCGGTCATGAAAAAAAGGAAGGCGCTGGTCATGCTGATGATGCATGGGTTGTTCCTGATCTATTCGCTGACCACGGTGATCAGCAAAAAGATCGGCGGCGCGGAGCCCATGAGCCTTTCGTTTCTGATCGGTTTCGGGCTGATCTTTGTGTGTCTGGGCGTCTATGCCCTGGGATGGCAGAAGGTGCTGAAGGTTATGCCCCTGTCCCAGGCCTTCGCCCATAAGGCGGTGGTGGTCATCTGGGGGCTGTTCTGGGGATGGGCCCTCTTTGGCGAAACCCTGACCCCGGCCCGGATCGCCGGGGCCGCGGTCATCATCTGCGGCGTCCTGCTCTTCGCCTCCGACGAAAAGGACAGCGCCTCCGGCGGAAAGGAGGATGGACATGAATAAGGTCTTTCTCTATTCCGCCCTGATCGTGGTCAGCACCCTGATCAGCGCCGTCTCCCAGGTATTGCTCAAAAAAGCGGCCATGCTTCATTATGAGCCCTGGTATCGGGAGTATCTGAACCTGCGGGTCATCTCTGCCTACGCCATCTTTTTTCTCGCCACGCTGATGACGGTCATCGCTTACCGTGTGGTGGACGTTTCCTCCGGCACCCTGCTGGAAACCTCCAGCTATATCTTCGTTTTCGCCTTCGATGTCCTGATTTTCCACGAAAAAATCACGAAGCGCAAGCTGCTGGGAACCGCCCTGATCCTGGCCGGCATCGCCATGACCGTCCTGCTGTAGAGGTGGCTCTGTCTCCTGTTCGCTCAGGTTCTGTGCCGGAGAAAGGACCGCATCCTCCCCACGCTCGACCGTACCCAGGCTTTCTCCTCTTTCCGCAGCCCGATCAGCCACAAAAGGATCATATACAGGATCGCGTATCCCGCCGCCAGCGCCAGCAGCGTGCCCCAGCTGCGCACCGAAACCGTCCGGATCAGCAGCCAGCAGGCCGCGCAAAGCCCTGCCGCCGGAATCGTCCAGCGCAGCAGGGTTTTCCAGAAGGTCACCACATTCAGCCCGATCCGGAAATGATAATACAGGTTCATGAAGATCCCATGTCCCGCCAGGACCGCCAGAAGGGTGCCCAGACTGGTACCCGTCACGCCCCACCGCCGGATCAGCAGCACGCTGACCCCCACATTGGCGCAGGCCACCAGGAAGTAAATGACCGAACGGGGCCGGTGCATATTCCGGGCATTCTGGAGCGTGACCCCCAGGGTCTGGACCGAGGGAATATAGGAGGCCAGCATCAGGATCACGGCCGCCGGATAGGAGGTTTCGTATCCCTCCCCCGCCCACAGGGCGATGAAGGGCTTCCCCAGCAGGATAAATCCCGTCAGCACCAGCAGCAAGATCGTGTTGTTATACCGGCCGATCCGGGTGAAAATTTCGGTCATCCGCCCCGGGTCCGCCCCCTCCACGACGATGCGGTTGGCCTCCGGGATAAACATCTCCGGCACCACCCAGGAGCAGAAGGTATAATAGGTTTTCAGCTCAAAGGCCACGCTGTAAACCGCGACCGCCCCCGTGCCCATCATGCGCCCCAGCAGGAACTTATCCACGTTGGTATTCAGCTGGTCCACCACGTCGCTCAGAAAAATGAAAAAGGTAAAGGCAAACAGGCTGGAGAAAAGCGCCCGGTCAAAGCGTCCGAACCGGAAGCGCATCCCCAGCTTTTTCAGCGCGTAGGTCATGTTCAGCCCCAGCCGCAGCACGGACAGCCCCAGCGTCACGCTGACGACCCCCACGGACCCCTTTCCCATATACAGCAGCGGCAGGCTCAGCACGGGGATCAGGACGTTGAGCAGAATGGTGACCGACTGTTTGAACACGAACCGCTCATTCGCCGCGATATAGACGGTGAAGGCCGTATTGGGAAAGGACACCGCCAGGTTGGCCACCAGCAGCGTCATCAGGATCCTCGCCGTGGCATAGTCCGCTTCCGTCAGCCGGTCCCCCAGCAGATGGATATTCTGCAGCATCACCGCCCCGGCGATGACGCACAGCAGGGCGATGAACAGGAACACCCGCAGGAACATCCCGTTGAGCCGGGCGATGCCCTCCTCGCTGCCCCGGGCCTTCTCCCGGGAATAAAAGCTGATATAAGCGCCGCTGAAGCCGAAGTTCATCAGGTTCAGGTAATTCACCACGGACTGCACCAGCTGGTACAGCCCGTATTCGCTCTGGCCCAGGATCCGGATCATCAGAGGCGTGTAAACCAGATTGACCAGCAGCGCCGTCCCCTGTGCCACCACGGAGAGCATGACCCCCCGGCTGATTTGCCTGTTCACGTCTTTTCCCCTCCCCCATGGACCTGGGTCAGGGCATAGAGCACCCGGGGCGGGCTCGCCAGGCAGGCCCCGGCCACAAACCTCCGGATCCGCTTCCGCCCCCCGGCGTCCAGATCCGGCCAGTTCAGCAGCTGGATTCCTTCCTCAAAATCCGCCCGGCGGCAAATGCTCAGATAGGTTTCAAACCGGTTCGGCCGGATATCCGCCCGCAGCCTTTTCCGCAGCAGCCAGGCCATGATCACCGCCGTGGCGTACCGGGCCGTCAGGTCCTTTCGCCATTTTTCGCCCATCGTCCCCAGTGCGGTTCCCATCCCCGCCACGTTCAGGGCCGCCCGCTCGGAGGGGCTGATGCTGTGGTAGAGGCTCGTATCCTCCTGCCGATAGGCGTAAACCGGCCGGTGAATGCGGACCATTTCCCCCGCCGCCAGCGCGTTCAGAATGATTTCGTTGTCATCAAAAAAATTCAGCTTTTCCAGCAGGGCCAGGTTCTCCGGGGTGTGGATGCTTCGCCGGTAAACGCAGGCTCCGGCATGGGTATAATGCCACCGAAGATACATTTCCCGCTTCTCCGGCACCGGCGTATGGCTGCCCGCCTTTTTCGCCCGCTTCGGCTCCCCTTCCCGCCAGGTCCAGGTATCGAATGCCACCACCGTCACCTGGGGCTGCGCCTCCAGCACCCGGACCGCCTCCGGCAGAAAATCCGTTTCCGAATAAAAATCGTCCCCGTCGATGATGCAGTAATAGTCGCCGGCGGCCTGCCGGACCAGGTTCAGCCGGTTGGCCCCCGCCCGCTCCACGGCGGTATAGGTTTTATCCGGATCCCGGGGCATGACAAACAGCCGGATATGCTCCGGATCCCTGCGGACGTATTCTTTTTCCAGCTCGATGCTCCCGTCGGTGGAGCCGTCATCCCCGATCAGAATTTCCCATTCCCCGGGCTTTTCCAGGGCCAGCAGGCTCTCCATGCTCTGGGCAATGTATTTCTTTTGCTGATAATAGGTTACGAGGAAGGAGATTTTCAATCCGGCCACCTCCCCCGTTTTAATGCCGGTTCACGACGCTGACCACATGCAGAATTTGCTCCTCCGTCATTCCGGGATACAGGGGCAGGCTCAGCTCCGTTTCCGACAGCATTTCCGCCGCAGGGAAGTCCCCCCGCTTATGGCCCAGCTCCCGATAGGCCTTCTGCAGGTGAATCGGAATGGGATAGTGGCTCAGGGTCTGGACGCCTTCCGCCTCCAGCTCCGCCCGCAGCCCGTCCCGGTCCTCCGCCAGCACCGGAAAAATATGATACCCGTTCCCCGGATCCTTTTTCAGCAGCCGGATCCGCGGATTCCGGATTTCGCTTTCATAGATGGCCGCCAGTCTCCGGCGCTCCGCCGTCCAGGCGTCCAGACAGGGCAGCTTGACCCGCAGCAGCGCCGCCTGCAGCTCGTCCAGCCGGGAGTTGACCCCCTGGACCTCGTGATGATATTTCTGCTCCGATCCGTAATTGCTCAGCATCCGGACCTTCCGGGCCAGCTCCGGATCGTCGGTCACCACCGCGCCCGCGTCCCCCAGCGCCCCCAGGTTCTTTCCCGGATAGAAGGAAAAGCCCGCGGCCTCGCTGAAGGTGCCCGCTTTCCGTCCGTTCCGCACGGCGCCGTGGGCCTGCGCCGCGTCCTCCAGCAGGAACAGCCCCCGCGCCTCTGCCAGGCGCCGGAAGCCCTCCATCTCGGCTACCCGGCCGTAAAGATGCACCACCATGATGCCCTTCGTCCGGGGCGACAGATGTTTTTCCGCCTCCTCCGGGGTGATCAGCGCCGTCTCCGGATCCGGATCCACCAGCACGGGCACCGCTCCCGCGTAGGAGATGCCCAGCGCGCTGGCAATATAGGTATTGGCGGGCACCAGCACCTCGTCCCCCGGGCCGATGCCGGCCGCCAGCAGGATCAGCCGCAGCGCGTCCAGCCCGTTGCCCACGCCTACGCAGTACTTCACGCCGCAGTAGGCCGCGAATTCCCGCTCAAAGGCCGCGTCTTCCTCCCCGCCGATAAACCATTCCCGATCCATGACCCGCTTCCAGGCAGCATCCAGCTGCCCCCGCAGGGGATCGTGCATTTTCCCGAAATCCGTATAGGGTACCCGCATGTGCTTCATGCCTCCTCCCCGGTTTCCCGGACCCAGGCCAGAAAATCGTCGTAATTGCGGATATAGTCCGCCTCGTCATACAGCTGATCCGCCAGCACCATCAGCACCGCGTCCTCGGAAAAGTCCGTCATCACCCGCCAGATGTTGGAGGACAGATACAGCCCCTTGTTGGGCCGGTCCAGCAGCACCTCCGCCTTCTCCCGTCCGTTGTCCAGGATGATCCTGCACTGTCCCCGGACGCAGATCAGCACCTGCCGCAGGGTCTTATGGGCATGGAACCCCCGGCTGACCCCCGGCTGCGTGTTATACATGAAGTAGCACCGCCGCAGCGTGAAGGGGATGTTTTTGTTTTCTTCCAGGGAGATCAGAATCCCCCGCTCGTCCCCATGCTCCTCGAAATCAAAGGTTGTAATCTCCACCCGCGTATCCTTTCTGTTCCCGCTCCGTCCCTGTTCCATCCGCGCATTCCCGCGTCCGGTCAGTAGCGCAACTTCCCCTCCGCGACCGCGGACAGATGCGCCCCATAGGGGCTCTTTCCGTATCGCGCAGCGGACGCCAGCAGATGCGCCTTGTCGATCCAGCCGTTTTTATAGGCGATTTCTTCCGGCGCAGAGATAACGACGCTCTGCCGTTTCTGGATCATGCGCACAAAATCCGCCGCGTCCACCAGGCTGTCCATCGTCCCCGTATCCAGCCAGGCATAGCCCCGGCCCAGCAGCTGCACATCCAGCAGGCCCTGCTGCAGATACAGGTCGTTGAGCGTGGTGATCTCCAGCTCTCCCCGGGCCGAGGGCTGCACCGCATGCGCCAGCGCGCTGACCCCCCGGGGATAGAAATACAGCCCGGTAATGCAGTAATTGCTCTTGGGATGCTTCGGCTTTTCCTCCACGGAGACCACGCGCCCGCTCTCGTCGAATTCCACGATGCCGAAGCGTTCCGGATCCGTCACATAGTATCCGAAAATGGTTGCCCGGCCGGCTTCCGCGTTGGCCGCCGCCTCGCGCAGGGACTTCCCGAAGCCGTTGCCGTAGAAGATGTTATCCCCCAGCACCATGGCGCAGGGCTCCTCCCCGATAAACTCCTCCCCCAGCAGGAAGGCCTGGGCCAGCCCGTCCGGGGACGGCTGCACCGTATACTGCAGGGAAAGGCCGAACTTGCTCCCGTCCCCCAGCAGTTCCTTAAACCGGGGGGTATCCGTGGGAGTGGAGATAATCAGGATCTCCCGGATCCCCGCCAGCATCAGCGTGGACAGCGGGTAAAAGATCATCGGCTTGTCATACACCGGCAGCAGCTGCTTGCTGGTGACCATCGTCAGGGGATACAGCCGGGTTCCGGCTCCGCCCGCCAGAATAATGCCTTTCATGCTTCTCTCTCCTCGCTTATAGCGCTTTTCAAAATCCAATCCGCAGCCGCCCGGCGGGAGGCTCTGCTCCCCCGGTCAGTCTTCGGAATCCTGTCTGCCCGTGCCCCCGCGGGGCCTCTCTGTCCGCCCTTATCTGCGCTCCCGCTTCTTCACCCATTGATTCAGCAGGTTTGATCTCAGCACTGCCCGCTTCGTAAAGAAGTTCCAGAACATGACGATCGCTGTGGTGATCCCGACGTTCACCATATACATGGTGATGTCCTTCCCCATGACGGAGAACAGCACCTGCTTCTCCCCGAGAACACTGCCCAGCAGCAGCATCAGCAGCTCGTTCCAGGCCAGGCCGATCAGGCTTGTGACCAGGAAACCGATCTTGGTCAGGGGGCCGTTTTCCCCCGTCCCGGGCCAGATCCACAGGACGCTGAGGATATAGTTGGCCGCGATGGCCACCAGCTCCGCCAGCAGCACGGAGAGCCAGGTATCCTGCCCGAAACTGAACTTGAGCGCCACCGAGCAAACCAGCTTGATCCCGAAGCAGATGCCCCCGGCGATCAGGAATTTAACAACCTCTCCCAGGCCGGATTCCTTCTTGTTCGACATACCCTCACCTCTATGAATTTACCGATTTCCATACATTTTCTCGTAATAGTGCTGATATTCGCCGCTGATGATTTCCTCCCACCAGTCCCGATGCTCCAGATACCAGCGGATGGTCTTTTTGATCCCATCCTCGAATTTCGTCTCCGGCAGCCAGCCCAGTTCCCGGTGGATCTTCGTGGGATCGATGGCGTAGCGCATGTCATGCCCCTTCCGGTCCGTGACGTAGGTAATGAGGCTCTCCGGCTTGCCCAGCTCCCGGCAGATCAGTTTCACAATGTCGATATTGGCCATCTCATTGTGGCCGCCCACATTGTAAACCTGACCCTCCCGGCCCTTGTGAATAATCAGGTCGATGGCCCGGCAGTGATCCTCCACATACAGCCAGTCCCGTACGTTCTTCCCCTCCCCGTAAACCGGCAGGGGCTTGTCGTTCAGGGCATTGGCGATCATCAGGGGAATCAGCTTTTCCGGGAA
>CADBTC010000275.1 GCA_902797445.1 uncultured Eubacteriales bacterium
CCGAGAAGGGCCAGCTCCTGATGAGCTACGGCCCGGACGCCTTCATCAAGACGAAGGAAGACGGCAGCTACGAAACCTTCAACTTCAACGGCAAGGAAATGCCCGTGATCGCGGACGCGACCGCTCAGGAACTCTGGGATCTCGCCGGCGGCAACTACACCAACTTCGCCCGCCGTTACCTGGGTTCCACCCTGTCCTTCGTGAAGAGCCAGGCTTTCGAATATCAGTGCACACATGAAATCGGCAAGGAAGGCGCCGCGAAGCTGTCCGCCGCCATCGCGCAGGGCACCATCAAGCATCCCGAGCTGGCGATCACCGAGAACCGCTGGTACACCTCCGTGCCCACCGTGCTCCCGTTCTATGCTTCGGAAATCACTGACAAGAACAACCTGAGCGACCTAGCCTCCAACTTCAGCAACGACTTCAACCTCTTTGACGATATCGTGGTGAACGGTCTGGCCAACGGCATGACCGCGCAGGAGCAGGCGGATGTGGCCGAGAATGACTGGAGCGGCTACGTGTACACCGAAATCTGCAACGACGCCTGGACCCGTCTGTACGATTATTACACCTCCCTCAACTAAGGAATCGCTGATTCATTCAGTGTTTCCCTCATCCCTGTTCCGTTCGTCGGAATGTTGGCACCGGCTTACCTGCCTCCTCTCAGGAGGAGGCGGGTAAGCCTCTCTGAAAGGGCTGAATCGATATGTACAAAAAGCAGGTAAAGTTTCAGCGGATCGTGTGCTTCTGCGCCTTGATTGTCGGAGCGCTGTTCTTTGTGTACGCGCTGGGCATGATGACGGATCTATATGATACCCTGTATTCCATGGTCCAACCTGATAAGCTGGACAATGCGAAGGTCGCGGGCGCCAGGATCTATTATGACATGCAGCCCTTTAACCGCCTTCTGCTGCGGTTTTCCATCGGCATGATCATTCTGGCCTGCTTCCTGTTCCTTACGAATACGCATGTCCGCCGGAAATACTATACCAGCAACCTGATCGCGACCGGGCTGAATGTAGCGGCTGAAGTGGGCATGGCGGTCTGGTGCCATACCCAGGCCACCGCCTTCAAGGCGCAGTATCTGGGCACGGTGGACTTCGCGGAGCTGCTCAAGCGCCTTGGGCGCCGCGGCACCTATACGGATTCGACCTTCTGGTTCGATATCCATTACTTGGTGTGCGGGCTGGCGATTGTGGCAGCAGTGCTTCTGATTGTGAATTATATCTGGAAGAAGAGAGTGATGCAGGGCGAAAAAGAGCTTCTCGCCACTGGAAAGGAGGTATCAGCATGAGTGAGGATCGCGCCATTCAGCTGGACCGCATGCGTTTTACCAAGAACACCACTTCCTCCCGGCTTGCCCTGCTGGCCATCGTGTTTGATGTGCTCTTCTTTATCAGCCTTTATAAATCGGATGTCGATACCTATTATTACACGATCCTGATCGGCGCTTCCATTATCTATAACCTGGTGTTCCTGCTGGCCACCTTCCTGTGCTCGGAAGGCGTGAAGAACTATCAGGTCTCCTATTCCTGGGTGATGATGGCGCTCGGTGTGGGGCAAATCGTACGCATTTTTATCATCCCCATGAACGCGCACCAGGCGGTGGTCAACAACGCTGTGGTCATGGGGGACGCCCAGTTTATCAGGATGGTCATTTATTTGGTGATCTCAGCCGTCTGCCTGTTTGCAGGCGCCATCATCAATCTGAATAAGAGCCGTGCGCTGTCCGCGCATCTTGCTTCTTTGCAGGGCTAAGGGGGAAAACACATGGCTGAGCTTCAACTGCAGCATCTGGATAAGATTTATGACAACAACGTTCAGGCAGTCTATGACTTTAACCTGGACGTCAAGGATGGCGAGCTGATCGTTCTGGTCGGCCCCTCCGGCTGCGGAAAATCCACGACCCTGCGCATGGTGGCGGGCCTGGAAGACATTTCCCGCGGCAACCTGCTGCTGGACGGCAAGGACATCACCCAGGCGCCCGCGAAGGACCGCGACATGGCCATGGTGTTCCAGAATTACGCGCTGTACGGCCATATGACGATCTATGAAAACATGGACTTCTCCCTGACGCTGCGCAAGGAGAACCCCAATGTCATTCATAAGAAGGTGCTGGCCGCCGCGGAGATCCTGGACCTGACCGCGCAACTGAACAAAAAGCCCTCCCAGCTGTCCGGCGGTCAGCGTCAGCGCGTGGCCATGGGCCGCGCCATCGTTCGCAACCCCAAGGTGTTCCTGTTCGACGAGCCGCTGTCCAACCTGGACGCGAAGCTGCGCAGTGCCACCCGCCGCGATATTCTGCTGCTGCATAAACGGCTGAACGCGACCATCCTGTACGTCACGCACGACCAGACGGAAGCGCTGACCCTGGCCAACCGCATCGTCTGTATGTCCATGGGCCATGTGCAGCAGATCGGTACCCCGCTGGAGCTGTACGACAGCCCCAATAATACCTTTGTCGCGACCTTCATCGGCCTGCCGCCCATGAACATGCTGAAGGCCGTATTTGAGGATGGCAGGATCAAGGGCGACGGCTTTGACCTGGAGCTGACGGCTGAGGAGCGCGCGATGCTCGCGCCCTGGAACCGCGAGGAAGTGATCATGGGCGTCCGGCCGGAGTATATCGCGGAAGGCGGAGACCTGACGCTCAGGGTCAGCACCAATGAAAACCTGGGCATGAATACCCTGGTGCATGGCAAAATGGGAGAGAATACCCGGATCACGGCCAAGTTCCGCAGTTGGGCCAACTATAAAAACGGCGATATCGTGCCGATCCACTTTACGCGGAAGCTCTTCTTTGATCCCAAAACCACCAACGCGATCCGGAAGGAGGGGAAGTAATCATGGCACAGCAGCCTTCCAAGGGTCATGAATTCATCAGGAAGCGCCTGGTCGCCCTGAAGCGGAAGCCGCAGATCATTCCGATGCTAGTGCTGGTTGTGGCTTTCATGTATTATTCCTTCAACCTCAGTTCGATTTCTAATACCACCGCGCTGATCAACGGCCCGCATATGGGCCTGTCCGAATTCTGCACGATGCTGTTTTCCGCGCTGGGGCTGGTCTGCTTCCTTAACTCCTTCCCGCACAGGAAAAAGGCGAACATCCCCATGCTCGCGCTGACCTTCCTGATGCTGGCGATCCTGATCTATTGCGATATATACTACAACGGCCGCATCGTGGCGGCGCTGACCCGCGCGGAAAGCCCGATCGTGCCGACCGGCAAGAACGCCTTTGTGTCCGTCGCCCAGGGCGTGATCAACCTGCATATGATCCTGCTGATCGTCGGC
>CADBTC010000276.1 GCA_902797445.1 uncultured Eubacteriales bacterium
CACTCCGTGCTGTGCGGATCGGCCAAATACCCGGTGCGGGAGCCCTTCGTGGAGCTGCTGAAGGGCTCCATGAATACCTTCCTCAACGCCATGACGTTCCCGGATATGACCATGTATCCCGTGGGCAGCCGGAACGATCAGGATCTGCTGAACCTGACGGAGGTGTATCTGGACGCGGTGTTCTGCCCCCGGATGCTGACGGATGAGCGCGTCTTCCGCCAGGAGGGCTGGCGCATCGAGCCCGGCGAAGAGGGCGGGCTGGTTTATTCCGGCGTCGTGCTGAACGAAATGAAGGGCGCCATGAGCGACGTGCGGGACGTCGGCGAAACCGCCATGGCCCGTCAGCTCTATCCGGACACCGGATACGGGCGCAATTCCGGCGGGGAGCCGAAGGACATTCCGACCCTGACCTACGAAAAATATTGCGAAACCTACCGGCGCCACTATCACCCCTCCAACGCCTGGATCTATCTGGACGGCGAGGTGCCCATGGACCGGATGCTGCCCCTGATCGCCTCCTATCTGGACCGCTACGAGCCGGAGACGGATCTGCCCGCCTTCGCCTTCCAGACCCCGGTCAGCTCCGACCGGGAGGTTTTCTACGAGCTGGGCCAGGAGGAGGATCCCGCGAACCGGGGCCACCTGTATCTGAGCCGGATCTTCGGGTCCTGGAAGGACAAGACGCGGAGCCTGGCCGCCAACGTCCTGGGGGACGTGCTGACCGGCACCAACGAATCCCCCCTGAAGCGGCTGATTCTGGAAAAGGGGCTGGCGCAGGATTTCTCCCTGTCCGTGGATGATTCCGCGCTGCAGACCGTCGTGAGCCTGCACGCCGAAAACGTCACCGACGGGAAGGAAAAAGAGATCATGGACACCATCGCCGCCTTCGCGGACCGGCTGGAGCAGGAAGGGCTGGATCTGCTGGCGGTGGAGGCCTCCCTGAACCGGGTCGCGTTCGCCCTGAAGGAGGACGACGAACCCCAGGGCATCGAGCGGGCCGTCCGGGTCATGGGCTCCTGGCTCTACGGCGGGGATCCCCTTTTCGCGCTGGAAAACGACCGGGACGTCGCGGGGGTCCGGCGCATGCTGGAAGGCGGGGAGATGCAGGAT
The DNA here is from genome assembly GCA_902797445.1 of uncultured Eubacteriales bacterium. Lineage (GTDB taxonomy): Bacteria > Bacillota > Clostridia > Christensenellales > Aristaeellaceae > Aristaeella. The sequence goes on from CADBTC010000276.1 coordinate 1,111, forward strand.
CTGGCCCTGGAGCTGCTGCGGGGAAAGGAAGGGCTGTGCGTCCTGCGGCTGAAGCCCTCCAAAACGCTGGGAGAGGAAACCCGGCGGGAGGAGGAAGCCCGGCTGGAAAAGATCACCTCCGCCTGGACGGAGCAGGATCGGGCCGCCAACGCGAAGATGATCGAATCGCTGCACGCCTGGCAGGAGACCCCGGATTCGCCGGAGGCCCTGGCCACCCTGCCCATGCTGAAAAAGGAGGACGCGGATATCCCCGCCGCCTGGCCGGAAACGGAGATCCGGGAGGTGGGCGGCGTCACGCTGTACCATCATCCGATTCCCTGCGGGGGCATCGAGCATATGCGGGTCTACTTCAACCTTTCGGCGCTGGACATGGAGGAGATGCAGGACGTGAGCCTGATCTGCGCCATGCTGGGCAAGCTGTCGACCGAGAAGCATGACGCCCTCTCCCTGCAGCAGGAGATCAAGCGCTATACGGGCCGCCTGGGCGTGGCCGCCTCGGTCCGGCCCAATCCGGCGGATCCGGAGACCTGCGTGCCCTGCCTGACCGGCTTTATCAGCACCCTGAAGGAGAACACCGCCCGCGGGCTGAGCCTGCTGGCGGAAGTGCTGAAAACCACGCTTTTCTTCGACACCGAGAAGATCATCGAAATCGTGCAGCAGCTGGAGATGATGAGCCGGATGCGGATCGTCGGCGCCGGGCACGTCATCGGGATCCGCAGCGTATTGTCCCACTACTCCTCGGAGATGGCCCTGCGCAACGTCCTGGAGGGCGACGCGGGCGTCCGGTATCTGCATGAATTTGCCCAGAACCCCGAGGAAAAGCTGCCCCACCTGCTGCGGACGGCGGAAAAGCTGAAGAACGAAATCACGGTGCGGGCGCGGATGACCCTGAGCATGACCGCGGACGCGGCGCTTTCCGACTGGACGCCCTTCCTGGATGAAATACCCGAGGGCGAGGCGGGCCCCGAGGCCGCCCGGTACGACGTTCCCACCGCGATGCGGCAGGGATACCGCGTGCCCGCCCAGGTGGGCTTCGCCGCCCGGGGCTGGCATCTGAAGGAGTCCGGAAAGGCCTTCATGCCCCAGCTGTTCCTGGCCGCCAATATCCTGACCTACTCCTATCTGTGGAATCAGGTCCGCGTGCTGGGCGGGGCCTACGGCTGCGGCTTCCAGGCGGACCGGTACGGCAACCTCTTCTCCTATTCCTATCGGGATCCCACCCCGGGCCGGACCCTGGGCGTTGATGCCGGCGCGGCGGACTTCCTGCGGGATTTCGCCCGGGGCGGAGAGGATCTGGACAAATACATCATCTCCACCCTCAACGACCTGAATCCCCTCATCAGCCCCCGGGAGAAGGGCGGGCTGGCGGATTCCCGCCTGTTTACCGGCTACACCCGGGAGATGGCCGACGAGATCCGGAAGAAGATCCTGAATACCGTCCCCGAGGACCTGGAGGCCATCGCGGACCTGCTGGAGTCCTTCGCCGAGAAGGGTGCGGTCTGCGTCGTCGGGCCCGGCGAAGCGCTGGAAAAGTGCCCCGACCTGCAGGTCAGGGATCTGTAAGTTTTATGAAAAAACCCGGAGCATATCAAAAACGCTCCGGGTTCTTTTTTATGTTCCCGATGTTGCTTCGAGGAAGACGGACTCCAGGTCGTCCCGCTCCGGCTGCAGGCGCCGGATGGGCGCGTCCAGGGCCGCCAGGAGGCGGAACAGCTGGTCCGTCAGCAGGCCCCGGTCGTCCTGGCGGGCCCCGACGATCCGGATCTCCGCCGTGTCCGGGTCCGTGCGCTCCAGCCGCTCGGCCTGCCGGACGCAGGGAATGGACCGGATGGCCGGCAGCAGCTCGCTTTCCTTTCCCCGGACGCTGAGCCGGAGCCGGAGGGTTCCGTTCTCCCCCATGGGTCCTTCCCGCAGGTCGAAGGCGCGGATGAGCCGGCCCTCGTGGAGGATCAGGGCGTGGGTGCACAGCTGCTGCACCTCGCTGATGATGTGGCTGGAAAAGAGGATGGTACGCCCCTCGCCCAGGCGCCGGATCAGGGAGCGGATTTCCACCACTTGCTTCGGATCCAGGCCCACCGTGGGCTCATCCAGGATCAGCACCTCCGGGCTGCCGCAGAGGGCCTGAGCGATTCCCACCCGCTGGCGGGTGCCCTTGCTCAGATTCCCGATGATCCGGTCCGCCGTTTCGCCCAGGTCGCAGACCTCCAGAATTTCGCCCACGTGGCGCTTCCGGTCCCCGGGGGCCACCTCCCGCAGGTCGCTGACGAAGCCCAGGTAATCCCGGACCGTCATTTCGTCATACAGGGGCGGGCGCTCCGGCAGATAGCCGATGCGCCGCTTGCATTCCCGGGGTTTTTCGAGCATGTCCATGCCATCCACCGTCACCTTTCCCGCGTCCGGGGGGAAGTAGCCCGTCAGCAGGTTCAGGGCCGTTGTCTTCCCCGCCCCGTTCCGGCCCAGCAGGCCCGCGATCTGCCCCCGCTCCACCCGCAGGGAGACGTCCTTCAGGGCGATATGCTGGCCGTAGGTTTTGGTGACATTTTCCAAGGCAATCATTTTTCTGTCCTTCTTCCGCGTATCCACATATCCCCGCGCGGTTTGCGCGCGGGGATTCGGATGATGTTTTTTTCTCCGGCGCCGGGGTTTTCCCTTTGCTTTCCGACGTCCTCTTTTTTCCTTCGCTTTCGGTGCCGCGGATCATCCCTTCGCATTCTGCCCGCCGCCAGTTCTTCGGTTTCCGCGCCGCGGATCAGCCCTTCATTTTCAGCACCACATTGGCCTCCCCCAGCTCCTGCCGGAGCTTAAAGAGGCAGGGGTCGTCCCCGCTGCACCAGTTTTCCGGCGGGGTGAGCAGGGTGGTTTTGTCCTCTGGGAAATGCAGATAGACCGGTGTTTCCCCGGGGAAGAGGCCCAGCAGCGCCGTCGCCCGGTCCATGTCCGCCCGGCTGAGCCGCAGGAACAGCTTCCGATCCGCCTCCTCGGCCCGCTCCGCCGGGGTTTTCTGCCTCGCCTGATTCCGGCGCGGCGCCGGCTCCCTTTCCGCCCCCGGGCGGTCGTCGCCCTTCCAGTCGGTCAGCGGAACGATCTTTTCCGCCAGGAGCTTCGGGGCTTCCTCCTCCCGGACGCTGAGCCGGCCCGTGATCACCACGGCCGCGTCCTCCTGCAGCAGGGGCTGATAGCGCTCAAACACCTTCGGGAAGACCAGGCATTCGATTTCCCCGGTTAGATCCTCCAGGGTCACGAAGGCCATGTAGTCCCCCTTTTTGGTGGCCTTTCCTTTTATCGCCGTCAGGATCCCGCCGATGGCAACGCCCTGTCCGTCCCGGCTCTGACCCCGGTCCGGGGCCTCCTCCATCTCTGCCAGGTCCGTGGTATGGAAGCTGAGGGTTTTCAGCTTTTCCGCCCATTCGTCCAGGGGATGGCCGCTCATATAGACGCCGGTGGCTTCCTTTTCCATCGCCAGCCGGATCCGAGGCTCGCAGTCCGGCACGGGGGGGTAGCGCAGGCCCGCATCGGCCAGCCCGGTGAGGGCCGGGTCATCGCCGCTGTCCTCGTCCATCATCATGTCGAAGAGGCTCACCTGGCCGGCCACGTTCTTCTTCCGGACGCTCTGGTTGGCGTCCAGGGCCGGGTCGTATACCATCAGCATCTGGGGCCGGTTCGCCCCCATGCCGTCGAAGGCGCCCGCGCGGATCAGGTTTTCGACCACCCGCTTGTTGACCTCCATGGTATCGATCCGCCGGCAGAAATCGAACAGATCCCGATAGGGGCCCTTCTCCGTCCGTTCCCGCTCGATGGAGCGGACCGCGTTTTCGCCCACGCCCTTGACCGCCCCCAGGCCGAAGAGGATCGCGTCCTGGCCGCCGGCATCCCGGCAGACCGTAAAGGACCAGCGGCTGCGGTTGATATCCGGGGACAGGACCGGGATGCCCCGGCCCCGGCAGTACTGGATGTAGCCCGCGATTTTGCCCGTGTTGCCGTAGACGCTGTTGAGCATGGCCGCCATGAACTGGACGGGATAATACCGCTTCAGCCAGGCGGTCTGCATGGCGACGACGCTGTAAGCCGCGGCATGGGATTTGTTGAAGGCATAGGAGGCGAAGGAGATCATCTCGTCGTAGATCTCGTTGGCGACGTTCTCCGGCACCCCGTTGCGGATGCAGCCAGGCACCTTCACCTGCCCCTCGTCGTCCGTGAGGCCGTGGACGAAGATTTCCCGCTCCGCGTCCATGACCTTGTGCTTCTTTTTCGCCATCGCCCGGCGCACCAGGTCGCTGCGGCCGTAGCTGTAGCCCGCCAGGTCGCGCACGATCTGCATGACCTGTTCCTGGTACACCATGCACCCGTAGGTCACGTCCAGGATGGGGCGCAGTTTTTCCGTTTTATACTGCACGCTCGCCGGGTTCTGCTTGCCGGCGATATACCGGGGAATGGATTCCATGGGGCCCGGCCGGTAGAGGGAGATGGCGGCGATGATGTCC
>CADBTC010000277.1 GCA_902797445.1 uncultured Eubacteriales bacterium
TCCTGCCAGACCCAACTGCAGAAGAGCACGGATCCGGACGATTATTATGATGTCGTGCTGGACGGGGTGGAAAATGCGATCCGGGAAGGTGCCAATGCGCAGAATGCCATTGTGACGCCGAAGGTTCTCCTGTGGGATCTGATGACGATCGCCTACAGCGATGCGCATTACGACGAAAGGGAACGGAAGCTCCTGAAGTATATCGCCCGGAAGCTCAACATCGACAAGACCATCTTCCTCGAGATGGAAAGCAGCTTCCTGGCCCTCATGGATCTGGAGGACGAGGTAAACTGGATCAAGCGGACCGACCGGCCGTTCCTGACGATTGAGAGCATGGTCAACGAAATCGCGGACCGGAAAAACGTCATATTCGAAAGTGTGAAAGACCTGATTACGCTGTAAGGAGAGAAGAACATGCCATTACCACTCATGTTTATCGGAATCGCGGCTGTGACCGGCGGGCTCGGCATCGGGAAGGGTGTCAAGGCCGGCATCGACAATTCAAAAGCGGACAATATCAATAAACAGGCGCAGAGCAGCGTGGACGAAGCGACGAACCGGCTGAACAGACAGCGGGAAGCCTGCGGAAAAGCCCTGCGCGTGCTGGGCGAAGAGAAAATGTTTGTGCTGAACAGCTCTGTCAGCAACTTTCTGAATGCCTTCACTCAGATCAAGAATGTGGATTTTACGGAGTCTGAAGGGCTGGAGGAGCTGAAGAAGTTCCACATCGATGAAAAGGAATTTGTGGAGCTGAAAAACATGGTGAACTTCGCGGCCAATGTCGCGGGCGGTGTCGCAGCCGGCGGGGCGGGCGGCGCGCTTACGGCGTTCGGCGCCTTAGGCGCAGCCCATGCCCTGGCATCTGCTTCCACGGGAACGGCGATCGCAACGCTGCACGGGGCCGCGGCGACCAATGCCACGCTGGCTTTCTTCGGGGGCGGATCCCTGGCATCCGGAGGGCTCGGCATGGCTGGGGGCATGGCTGTGCTGGGAGGGCTTGTGGCAGGTCCAGCCTTGCTGGTGATGGGATTTGTGGTGGACAGCGCCGCTTCCAAAAAACTGAAGGAAGCCCTGAGCCACCAGGAAGAGGCCATCCGTATGACAGAGGAGATGAATACTGCATCCCTGCAGTGCGAAGCCATCCGGAGAAGGACGTACATGTTCTATAACCTGCTGGCCCGAATGGACGCCCGATTCCTGCCCCTGATCTACAAGATGGAAGATATCATTCGGACGGAAGGGGACGATTACCGCCTTTACAGCCCGGATTCCAAGAAAACCATCGCTTCCTGCGCCAGCGTGGCCGTGACCATCAAATCGATTCTGGATACTCCACTGCTGACGGACGACGGCCTGCTGACCGGCGAATCGGAAACCACCATCTCCTTCGTGCAGGAGAAATTGTCATAAGGCTGGATCAAGCAAAAACAAAAGGTTTTATCAGTACTATATTGATATTACATTATCAGATTGGAAGAATAGCATAGATGAGTATATTGTGATATATCCGGATGTTTTTTGAGGCAAAGATATGAAGATCGAATGGGCAGACGGGTACAGGATTTCCGTAAATGCTGACAATAAAGAAGTAACGATTTCCGCGAATAGGGAAGGTCTGCTTTCCCTGGCCCGACAGCTTCAGGAGCTTGCGGACGGTACGCCGGGAGATCATATTCACTATGACGAATACAATTCTCTCGAGGACGGATCGGCAGAGCTGATCATTGAAAGAGTGGAATAGAATGTTATGGCAGACATCATCAGGATCACGCGAGGAAAACGAAAGATGTCCCATTACGACAGCATTCTGATTAGGGGAGGATGGAAGAATGGCGAAGAAAAAGGATCTGAGCATCCTGTTTATCGGAAACAGCCATACCTATTACAACGATATGCCGATAATGGTCAAACAGCGGGCGGAGGATGAAGGCTTCAACTGCCGTGTCACCATGATTGCCCATGGGGGATGGTACCTGTCCCAGCATGCGGAGGAGCCGGAGGTTCGCTTTAATATCCTTTACGGCGGATATGATTACGTTGTCCTCCAGGAGCATGCGCATCCGTTCGGTCCAGAGGAAAGGTTCCTGAATGCCGCAGTTTCTTTGAATGAGATGATTCGCAAAGCCGGCAGTACGCCGATTATTTACGAATGCTGGTCCAGAAAAGAAGAGCCGGAAAAGCAGGAAGAAATGGTTGAAGCCCATAAAAGGGTTGCGGATGCAATCGGTGCGCTGCGGGCGCCCGTCGGCGAAAACTGGTGGAGCTACAAAAAAAGCCGGCCGGATCTGGAACTGTATGCTGAAGACGTGGCGCACGCTTCGCCTTCGGGATCCGATTTCGCGGCAAAATACATCTGGGAAGAAATCGTGACGGATCTTCACCGGAAAGGATACAAATGAGAATTGCTGTAA
>CADBTC010000278.1 GCA_902797445.1 uncultured Eubacteriales bacterium
GGAAAAGGCCATGCGCATCTTTGCCAATCTGTGAGATTCATCCTTCTTTTTTCAACGGCTGATCCTGATTTCCCCAAGCAATGAAACGGCGGAAGCTGCGGTACAACGAACGCGGACCTGCAGCTGTATCCGCCGTTTTTTTACAAAATGGAATCCACATCCACAAAGCCGATGCTTTCATTCATCCTGTCAACATAAACGGGAATTGTTTTGCCAATCAGATCTGCCTGCGGCCTCGAATAAAGATACCGGCTTGTATACCGATGCTCCTTTCCGTAAGCATCGGTATAGGAGCATTCAATCACGAAGGGATGCCTGCCATTTACTTTGACATTGCGAACCTTTTCGACTGATACGATCCTGGCGTCCACATAATTGCCGCTGTTGTAAGCCTGACGCAGACGATACCTGCGAAGCAGATCATGGGCAAGAAAGCCCAGACCGAGCAGAAGAAACAGTGTCCCCATGGCAATGAAAACAGACTTGAACATGGTCAGATCGTCGGAAACGCGGAACGAATCAGAATAGCCCGCCAGCAGCCCGATCGGCAGAAAAATCAGGCCGATGGGAGCAAAAACGAGTCCGACGATTCCCCATACAGTCCATCCGAATTTTTTCATATGCGCACCTCTTTCGTTTCTACATCCCGGGTCAGGGGGTTCCGCACGCTTTCATTGCGGGCGGTTAGATCCTGCACATTATATCCCATAATCTGCGGAAATGACAGATAAAGTCTTTGGACGGAATAAAAAAGATGCAGACAGAGGGCCTTGTCTGCAGCCATATCTGAAAGTGAGGTTTTGATTTGCGCGGATGACAAGCAGTTCAGGCGGCGGTCCGGGCAGGAGAATGCGGGCGGACGGTGACGAAAAATAACCGGCTGCAGGATTCCTTCACCCGGACGGAGAATGCTAAATCCTGCGGGAAGAATCCGGGTATTCTGTGCCCAGAGATATCCCCGGTTAATATATCCTCCGGGCAGCCGGATGCGATGGCATGCTGCAGGAAAACGAAGGATGAAGGAGTGAGAGGATGCGGCTGTCTCAGTATCAGGACAGAATTGTCCGCATAACGGATCGGTACGGACGATCCTTCACAGGGATTGCCATGTCCTTCCCGGCTGCCCACGGGATGCATGAATTTGACCGCGAAGAGGAAAGCGTCAAACTCAACGATGATCAGCTCTTCGAATCGGATATAGCGGAGATCAGGGAGCTTCCCGGCTTTTCCATTATCCGGGCCTCGGAAACCTGGCAGCAGGCGGGAGCCTATTATGTCCGCATCCAGGCCATGGCGAAGAAGCATCAGATTCCCCTTCGCCAGGAATTCGATGAACATGACACCCCGGATACGAAGTACATTGTCGTGACCGATAACGGTTTTCCGATCGCCACGGCGCGGATGTACCCCTTGGATGCTCACAGCGTGATGATCGGACGGGTGGTTGTGCTGCCGGAATACAGGCGCATGGGGATCGGAACCATGGTGGTCAACGCATGCGAAAAATGGGCCGAGGAACTTGGATACAGCAGGGCCGTTGTCGAGAGCAGGGAGAACAAGGTCGCGTTCTATGAACAGATGCTATATGAAGTCCGCGGCGAAGCCGTGGAAGGCGAAACCTTCCGCTGCATCAGAATGGAGAAGGATCTTTGAGCGATCCCAAGCGCATCCTCCGGTACGGGAGGTTCCGGATCAGGGGGTATGCGGCAGCAGATGATGCGAAAGGAGCCGGTACGGTTCGACGGAGAAAACGCAACGATGAAGTTTGAACATACACACCGCCCCGGCTTCTTTCTGGGGTTTATCGATTTTTTTACGGCGGGATTGTTCTTTCTTGTTTACATGCGGCTTGGTTTGCAGGATGAACTGGAATACATCCTCGGTCATAAGGTGATGCCATACTGGAAGGCGTATCTGATTGGGATTCCTACGCTGTTCATCTATCCTTTGATCTGGATGGCGGGAATCGCGGAGGAATTGAAAGCGAAAGCGGCCGACCTGGGCATACCGAAGCCGTATACGTCATGGTGGCACATGTTCGGATGGAACATCTTCGGCCTGCCCCTCATGGGTCCGGCTGTGGCAACCATGCGCTTCTTTGATACGCTCAATCGGGTGGAAGACAGGATGAACAGGAACGCCTTGCGACCGGCCCCCGCTTTATGCTGTTATTCAGCGCAGGATAATCCCAAGGAGAGCATGCATCAGGCAAACGAAACGCGGTATCCGAAGGGCAGGAAAGGATAAAAAACAGGGAAAGGATTCTGAGCGGTGGGATCGGGCATGAAAACGGCGTTGATTATGGAAGGCGGAGCAATGCGGGGCATGTTCACCTGCGGAGTGATTGATGTCCTGATGAAGCATGGTCTCTCCTTCGACGGGGCGGCGGGCATCTCTGCTGGCGCTGTCTTTGGATGCAATTTTAAATCGCGCCAGATCGGCCGCCCCATCCGCTATAACAAGCGGTACTGCGCAGATCCACGTTACTGCAGCATCCGATCGCTTTTAAAGACAGGCGATCTGTACGGTGCGGATTTCTGCTACCGGGAACTGCCGGATGTGCTGGACCTTTTTGACCGACGGTCGTTCCGGGAGAATCCGCTTCGCTTTTATGTGGGCGCTACGGATGTGCGCAGCGGGAAATGCGTTTACCATGAATGCAGGGACGGCGGGGAGGAGGACATGAAGTGGTTTCAGGCTTCCGCTTCCATGCCGATGGTTTCGAGACCCGTTTCCGTCGGCGGGTACATGCTGCTGGACGGCGGAATTGCCGATGCGGTGCCCTATGCCTATATGGAGAAGCTGGGGTATGACCGTCAGGTCATCATTCTGACGCAGCCGAAGGGATACCGAAAACACCCGGCCCGGTTCGGCCCGGTTCTCCGGATGGCTTTGCGAATGCATCCCGCAATCGCGGAAGCGATGATGCATCGGCATGAGATGTATAACCGCCAGATGGATGAAATGGATCGACGGGAAATGTCGGGCCAATCCCTGATCATTCGCCCACCGGAAGCGCTCCGGATTGGCCATACGGAGAAAAATCCCGACGAGCTTGAGCGGGTCTATCAGATCGGTGCGGCCGAAGCCGAACGCAGGATCGGCGAAATTCAGCGATTTCTGAACGGAGAAAGGACAGGAGCATGAGCAAATATACGGAGCTGGCGATGGAGCGCCGGAAGCAGTTTACCCCTGAGGGCCGGCCGGTTTACAACTGCTGTCAGTCGGTGGTGTCGGTGTTTGCGGGGGATGCAGGATATGACGAAGAGGCCGCGATGAAAGCGGCTACCTACTTCCGCGGCGGGATGCAGATCGGATCCGTGTGCGGCGCGGTCACGGGGGGACTCATGGCCCTCGGGCTGGCTGGCATCGACGAAGCGCAGGCGGGCAGCGAGCTTTTCAGGCGCGTGAGAGAAAAGCATGACGGGCTGATCCATTGCAAAGAGCTGCTGAAGGTCAGTGCGGAAAAGGGGGAAGTCAAGATGACGCACTGCAACGCGATGATCAGCGAATGCATCGGATATGTGGAAGAAATCCTGCGGGAGAAGGGAAAAATCTAACGGATGCGGAACGCGCGCCGCTGCATGCGGCCTGCGGTCAAATAACGAGAAGACCAGATCGGAGATGGAACTGGGCGGCGGAGAGATTACCTTCGGCAGCGATTACGGAGACGAGAAGAAAATAAGGAGCAATCGTGATGAAAATGAACGCGGCAGACGGCATGAATTACGCGCCGGTGGGGGCGAAGAAGGAAGTGGTGAAGCCGGGAGAGTTTGTCTTTTCCGCTGCCAGGCTGGACCATGGGCATATCTACGGTATGTGCAACGCGCTGACCGAGGCCGGCGCGACGCTGAAATATGTGTGGGATCCGGATCCGGAAAAGGTAGCGCGCTTCCTGAAGGCCTATCCGCAGGCCACCCCCGCCGAGAGCGAGGACCAGGTGCTGCAGGACAGGGATACGCGGATGGTCGCGGCCGCGGCGGTGACCTCGGAGCGGGGCCCCTTCGGCGTGAAGGTCATGGAACACGGGAAGGATTACTTCACGGACAAGGCGCCCTTCACCACGATGGCGCAGCTGAACCGGGCGAAGGAAACGGTGGCGCAGACCGGAAAGAAATACATGGTTTATTATTCGGAGCGGCTGCACGTGGAGGGTGCAATTCTGGCCGGATACCTGGTGGATGCCGGGGAGATCGGCAAGGTGATCAGCGTGACGGGCTTCGGGCCCCATCGCCTGGGCGCTAAGGGCCGGCCGGCCTGGTTCTTTGAGAAGGAAAAATACGGCGGCATTCTCTGCGATATCGGCAGCCATCAGATTGAGCAGTACCTGCATTTTGCCGGGGAGGAGGATGCCGCCGTGTCCCTGGCCCGGATCGGCAACTACGCCCATCCGGAGTATCCGGAGCTGGATGA
>CADBTC010000279.1 GCA_902797445.1 uncultured Eubacteriales bacterium
AACACCTTCCGGGGATCCACCTGTGCCTGCCGGCACAGGCTTTTCATTTCCCGCCAGACCGTGGTGCGGCTCATGGGCCGGCCCTGGGCGTTGACAAACACGCTCCCGTTCTGGATCCCCTGCTTCTTTATGTATGCCAGCAGCTTCTGCTGCAGCGCCCGGACGATGAACACCGTCCGGGTCTTGTTTTTGCACCGGACCTCCGCCTCGCCCTGCCGCACCGCCTCCGCGGTGATGTAGGCCAGCTCGCTGATGCGGATCCCCGTCCCGCAGATCGTCTGCAGGATCAGGCTCAGGCGCTCGTCTCCCCGGCGCTGGGCCGTGCGCACCAGACGGCCGTACTCCTCCCGGGACAGCTCCCGCTGGGCGGGGCAGTACACCTCCCGCTGCAGCCGCAGGGTCCGGACCCGGCAGTCATGCCAGCCCAGGAACGCGAAGAACGCGTTGAGAGACGCCAGCATGGAATTCACGCTTCGGATGGCGTATTTCGACCGCAGTTCCTCCTTATACCGGATCACCAGCGCCTTTGTGACGCTCCTGCCGTCCGGCAGAAACCCGATAAACCCTGCCACATCCCGCAGATACTTCGTCATCGTGTGGATCGACTTCTCCTGCAGCTCCAGATATCGTCGGAACGCGGAAAGATCGGCATTCTCCAACCGGTAGGTACATGCCTCCGTCCTGCATCCGTCCATCATTCGATCCTCCTTGCAAATATCGGTATCCACATTATACCACAATTCATTCTATCACAGACTAATGGCAAAAAAGGACGAAGTCTCCCGCTTCCGACAGAACAGCGGCTGCCAAGCTGGCAGCCGCCGGGAGAGACAGGCCGTGAACGCCTCGTGTTCTTCCACGTCCGTCGTGCATCACAGGTTTTTCGTCCCAACAAATCAGATCCCTCCTCCAACAAGGTCGTGACACAGATTATACCACGCTTTCCCGAAATAGCAAGCGTCCATTTCGAAATAGACGCACAAAAAAAGCAGCGGTCACACTGCGCAATTCTGCACAAATTCAGCAGAGACCTGCAGCTCTTTAAGGCTGCAGCGTGCGGTCGGGAGGCTTAGCGGAGGGCTGCAGTCAAAGAGGTGGGGCAGGTCGGGTGACGGGACCGGCGAGGATTTTAGTCAAGTACGATTAGGTCAAGTATACATGACCAAATCGTACTTGACTAAATTTAGGCTATGTGCTATACTGTAACCAGTCCCATCAGATGGAGGCGATTGATGTGTTTATCGGCAGAGATCGGGAGCTGAACGCGCTGGAAAAGCTGTATGCTTCCGGCAGATTTGAGTTCGTCGTGCTTTATGGCCGTCGCCGTATCGGCAAGACGGCGCTTCTGAACCGTTTTCTGGAAGACAAGAGAGCGATCTATTTCATGGGCGTTGAGAGCAACGCCCAGCAGAATCTGGAGAATTTCAGCAAGAGCATCCTGGAGTTCACCAGCGGGATCCATGCTGAAACCTCCTTCCTGTCTTTTCAGGCCGCATTGGAGACGGTCTTCCGCCTTGCAGAGCAGGAACGCATCATCCTGGCCATTGACGAATACCCCTATGTGGCCCGTGCCTCCAAGAGCCTGGCCTCCACCCTGCAGATGCTGATCGATCAACACAAGGATCGCTCCAGGCTGATGCTGATCCTCTGCGGCTCCTCCATGTCCTATATGGAGGACCATGTGCTTGCCTACAAAGCCCCGCTCTACGGCCGCAGAACGGCGCAGATCAAGCTGCTGCCGTTCGACTTTGCGGAAGCCTGCCGGCATTTCGCGGGCTTCTCCATCGAGGACAAGGCGCTTGCCTACGGCATCGCAGGCGGCACGCCGCAGTATCTCCTGCAGATCGACGACCGCTTCAGCATCGAGGAAAACATCAAAAATACCTACCTGAACCCCACCTCATTCCTCTATGAGGAGCCGACGAATCTCCTGAAGCAGGAGGTCCGGGAGCCGGCGATCTATACGGCCATCATCACCGCCATCGCTGCCGGCGCGTCCCGGATGTCGGAGATTTCCGACAAGGTGGGTGAAGACACGAATGTCTGTGCCGCGTATCTCAAAAGCCTCGTGTCGCTGGGGATCGTCCGTAAGGAAACGCCCTACGGTGAAAAAGCCTCCAAGAAGTCGATCTACTCCATCGACGACAACATGTTCCGCTTCTGGTATCGGTTCGTACCGGAGAACGCCTCCCTGATCGCGCGGGGCGCGGCGGATCTCGTCTATAAACGCATCGAGCCATACCTCTCCGAGTATATGGGAAAGGTATTCGAGGAGATCTGCCGGCAGTATCTTTGGAAGCTGATGCTGGACGGCGACTGCCCCGTGGAGTTTGCGTCGCTGGGCCGCTGGTGGGGAAACGATCCCGTTCACAGGTGTCAGGCCGAGATCGACCTCATGGGCGAGCAGGACAAGAGCACCGCCCTGTTCGCCGAGTGCAAGTGGACCAATGAGAAGGTGGACCTCGGCGTTCTGGAGACGCTCATCGACCGCAGTGCGCTGTTCCCGTATAAGAATGTGCACTGCTATTTGTTCTCCAAGTCCGGCTTTACGAAGGGCTGCATGGATACTGCCGCCGCTCACGGCAATGTAACGCTGGTGACCTATAAGCAGATTGCGGAAAGGATGGGGGCAGGTTGAGCCTCTGCCACAGAACAATTCTAACGCGAACCGGTCACCCCATTTTCTGCCGGCCTGTGAGGGTGAAGGTGCTTGTCCCGTTCCTTTAGTTGCCAGTGATATATCATCCTGTAAACGAAAGCTCCACGTTTATTCCATGAAATGCGATCTTCCAGACTGGGTGCACCTGCCCATCCAAAAACAAAAGCGGCTCCTATAGGAATCATTCCGTATAGACCCCACTTTTTCTCTTGCAATGTGTGCTGTTTTACGGTACAATAGGATTATACCTCAGCAGGGAAAGGTGGCGTTGAACCGGTGAAGACATTCAACACGACGGGAATCTGCAATCCGAAGAAGCACTATATGGTCGATCTGACCCAGCGGCTTGCACAGATCAAGGTCATGGTCGACGCCGGGAAGTATTTTGCCATCAACCGCGCCAGGCAGTATGGCAAGACTACGACCCTGGCCGCGCTGACAGAGTATCTTTCCAATGATTATACTGTCATCAGTCTCGATTTCCAAAGCATTGGTACCGCAGGATTTGAAACTGAGGGCGAGTTTACCCGGACTTTAGCGCAGATCGTCTTGGATGCGGTTGAATTCAACGATGTTTCCATGCCGGGAAAATACATCGAAGCTTTTGAAAAGATCATTTCCCAAGACACCCGCTGCGTCAAAATGGACGACCTGTTCCGGGTTTTCAAACGATGGTGCAAGGATTCCGATAAGCCCGTTGTCCTCCTGATCGACGAAGTGGACAGCGCCACAAACAATCAGGTCTTTCTGGACTTCCTCGCACAGCTGCGACTGCAGTACCTGGAACGAGAGGCCCGGGACGTTCCCGCCTTCCAGTCCGTGATCCTGGCAGGCGTGACGGATGTACGGAATCTGAAGCGCAAGCTGCGTCCGGAGGAAGCGCACAAGGTCAACAGTCCCTGGAACATCGCCGCGGACTTCAACATCGACATGAGCCTGTCCGAAACCGGCATCCGCGGCATGCTCGACGAATACGAAGCGGAC
>CADBTC010000280.1 GCA_902797445.1 uncultured Eubacteriales bacterium
AACTGAAGGTCGGAGCTGTGGTGGCGGTGAACGCCCTGGGTGATGTATACGACTGGAAAACCGGTGCACAGATCGCCGGGATGCTCAACAAGGAGAAAACAGGACTTTGCAGCACCTCCGAGTACATGCGGCGGAGCTATGCCCCGGTGGAGAACAAATTCACCGGGAACACGACCCTCGGCGTCGTGCTGACCAACGCCCGCTTCGACAAGGCCCAGCTGTGCAAGATCGCCGGCATGGCGCACGACGGATACGCCAGGGCCATCCGGCCCGTGCATACCTCCGCGGACGGGGACAGCATCTACGCGGCCTCCGTGGGAGAGGTGGAGGCGGATCAGGACCTGGTCGGCATTCTGGCGGCTGAGACGGTCAGCGAGGCCATCCTCCGCGCTGTGCGGAACGCCGAGGGGGCCTACGGTTTTCTCGCGGTCCGGGACTTTTGACGGGCCGGAAGCGATCAAACAGACATGGAATGATTCTCAGGGAGGAAGAAAAAATGGAACTGATCCCAAGCTTTACGGTGGATCATATGCGTCTTGTGCCCGGGATTTATATCAGCCGGGTGGATCAGGTGGGCGGCAGTTGCGTGACCACATATGACATCAGGCTCAAACGGCCGAACCGGGAGCCGGTCGTCGATGCGGGGGCCATGCATTCGCTGGAGCACATCATTGCGACCTACCTGCGCAGCGATCCGAATTGGAAGGACGAGGTGATCTACTGGGGCCCCATGGGCTGCCTGACGGGGTTCTATCTGATCCTGAAGGGCAATCGCGCGCCGCGGGAGATTTATCCGCTGATGCTCAGCGCGTTCCAGTCCGTGGCGGGCTGGGAGGAGGTGCCGGGGGTGGCGCCCGAAAACTGCGGGCACTATCTGATGCATAACCTGGGCATGGCGAAATGGTTCGCAAAAGAGTATGCCGATTATCTGGCGGCCAACGCGGAAAATGAGGACATTTTCGTCTATCCCCGGGCCTGAGCGATCCGCATTTCTCTTGCGGGCAGATGCTTTTTATGATAGACTTGGGCTGTATGGAAGGAGCCTGCGGGCTTTGCCGGAAACTGGATCCGGCTTTGAAAACGCGGCGCTCCTTCAGCATGAAAAAGAGAAAGGAAGATCATTCAGTATGCGTATTGCACTCATTAACGAGAACAGCCAGGCGGCGAAGAACAGCATGATCGAAGCGACCCTGCGGAAGGTTGTGGAGCCTATGGGCCATACTGTGGACAATTACGGCATGTACACCGCGGAGGACGAATGCCAGCTGACCTACGTCAAGTGCGGACTGCTGGCCTCCCTCCTGCTGAACACCGGCGCCGCGGATTATGTGGTGACCGGCTGCGGCACGGGCGAGGGCGCCATGCTGGCCTGCAACAGCTTCCCGGGCGTGCTCTGCGGCCATCTGGTGGATCCTTCCGACGGATATATGTTTGCCCAGATCAATGACGGGAACTGCGTGGCGCTGCCCTTCGCGAAGGACTTCGGATGGGGTGCGGAGCTGAAGCTGGAGATGATCTTCCAGCAGCTCTTCGGATTCGGTCATGGGAACGGCTATCCCAAGGAGCGTGTTGAGCCCGAACAGCGGAACAAGAAGATCCTGGACGGGGTGAAGGCCCTGACCTATCGGCCCCTGATCGACATCCTGGCGGATCTGGACCGGGATTTTGTCAAGAGCACGATCAGCGGGGCACACTTTGCCGAGCTGTTCTATCCGAACTGCAAGGACGAAAAGATTGCCGCATTCCTGAAGAGCATCTGATACACATCGCGTGCACAGGGGACGGTTCTCTGTGCTGACTGGCAGCGCGCACGGAGAACCGTCCCTGTGTTTCTTTGTCCCCTGCGTTTTAGGAGAAACTGACATGATCAAAGACCAAATCCGGCAGATGTTTGGCACGCAGGATATGACGGTGGGAACGCCGATGAGTGTCCTGCTGCGGTTTTCCGTTCCGCTGCTTGTCGGAAATCTGGCCCAACAGCTGTACAACACCGTTGACTCCATCATCGTCGGAAAATATATCGGGGATACGGCCCTCGCGGCGGTCGGGACCGCGGGGCCGATTTTCACGCTGCTGCTGACGCTGCTGATGGGTATTTCCACCGGCGCGGGAATCCTCTCGGCCCAGTATTTCGGCGCCAAGGACCGGAATCTGCTGGGAAGGGTCGTGGGCAGCTCCTTCTTCCTGATTCTGTCCAGCGGCGTGCTGATGACGGTGGTCGGGTATTTCTTTTCCGGCGCGATGATCCATATGATTCATCCGCCGGAAGCGGTGGAGCGGGGCGCGACGATCTATCTGCAGATCATCTTTCTCGGGTATATCGGCAATTCCGCATATAATATCCTGGCTGGGGTGCTGCGGGGCATGGGGGACAGCTTTTATCCCCTGGTC
The DNA here is from genome assembly GCA_902797445.1 of uncultured Eubacteriales bacterium. Taxonomy (GTDB): domain Bacteria; phylum Bacillota; class Clostridia; order Christensenellales; family Aristaeellaceae; genus Aristaeella. Next base: position 2,392 of record CADBTC010000280.1, read on the forward strand.
TACCTGGTGGCGGCGTGCCTGCTGAACATCCTGCTGGATCTGCTGCTGGTTCGGAATATGGGCATCGCCGGGGTCGCGCTGGCGACAATCCTTGCCCAGGCGCTGTCTGGTACGCTGTGCGTGATCCGGATCCTTCGGATGAAGGATACGCTGGAGCTGAACAGGGAAACCCTAAAGCCGGATAAGGCGCTGACGATCAAGCTTTGCAGGCTGGGCATGCCGGCGGGGCTGACCCAGGCGATTTTCTCCCTTTCCGCCATCGTGGTTCAGAGCCTGACCAACTCCATGGGGGAGGCGATGATCGCGGCGAATGTGGCGATCATGCGGGTGGACGGCTTCTGCATGCTGCCGAATTTCACCTTCGGGACGGCGGCGACCACCTATATCGGTCAGAACATCGGAGCGGGAAAAGGAGAACGATTGACAAAAGGGACTCGTGATCTACTGAAAATCGCCCTGGTGAGCGCGGGCGTCCTGGTGGCGGCCATCCTGCTGTTCGGCCGGACGCTGATCGGCCTGTTTACGGAGACGGAGGCCGTGCTGGAGCTGGGCGTCATGGGACTGAGATGGCTCGCCCTGGGCTATCTGGCCTTCTCGGTCAGCCAGGTGCTGCAGGGAACCATGCGCGGGGCGGGGGAGACGACGCTGCCCATGTGGATCAGTATTATTTCCACCGTCATTATCCGGGTGCCCCTGGCGTATCTGATCGCAGCCATGACCAAAACGGCGGAATGGCCCAACGGGCAGCCGGTGGCCATCTTCTCCTCCCTGCTGGTCAGCTGGCTGTCCGCTACAGTGATCAGCATTGCTGCCTACCGAAGGGGAAAATGGCGGAGAGGCATCCCGGAAAGCATCCGAAAGGACATGTAATGAGGAGGTCCGTGAGAACCATGAAAAAGAAACTGGCACTTTGCTTGGCGCTGATCCTTTGCATCCTCAGCACGTCGGCGCTGGGGGAAATCATCCGACCGATGGGACCGGGACAGATGGGATATGACGCGGTGGTGATCAGCAAAAGCATATCCATTCGCCCGACGCAGAACGCGAACGCGAAAGCCGTGAAGAAGCTGAACTACGGCGCCCATGTGGCAGCCATGTCCCTGGGGAACGGATGGTGCGAATGCTATCTGTCGGACGCGGTGGACTCGGGATTAAGCGGATATGCGCTGGAGGATTATCTTGTGCTGGATCCGGCGTATCTGAAGACGGAGGAATCCACCCCCGTATATGCCTGGCAGGCGACCGACGCCAAAAAGGTGGGCCTGCTGGGAAGGGGAGAGACCTGCCCGATTATCCGGATGGAAGGGGACTGGCTGCTGATCAGCCTTCGCGGTGCGGCGGGCTGGGTGGTGCGCCCCAGCGGTGACGCCACCGGGACAGCCCGCCTGCGGACGACGGATGTGCGCAGGCGGGCGGAAGCCTGCCTGCTGGCCAGCGATCCCTGGGCGGACGGCCGGCGGGTGACCTCGGAAACGCTGCTGAATTATTATACGTTCGTGGAATTTGACGCGGCCACCCGTATGTGGAATGTGACATTTGATACCAGGAACGCATTCACCTTCGAAGTGACGGTGAACGATTCCAACGGGGAAGCGTCCATGGAGGAAGTCTATAACGGATAACGGCGTCGGAGGAAAGGAGCTTTTTGCAAATGAAGAAACAGATGAACCTGGCGGACGCGTCCTGGCGCATGCACGAATGCGGCAGCGATTCCTGGCACACGGCGCATATTCCCGGCAGCGTATATGCCGATCTCATCGCCGACGGCACGATGCCCGATCCCTTTTATCGGGATAACGAGTTTGCCTTCTTCGAGCTGATGAAGAAGGACTGGGAGTATGTATGCACCTTCCGGCTGGAGGAGGAGACCCTGACGCTTGCCCATGTGGAGCTGATCTGCGAGGGCCTGGATACGCTGGCGGATGTGACGGTCAACGGCGTGAACATCGGTCACGCGGACAACATGCACATCACCTGGGAATGGGATGTGAAGCCCCTGCTTCGCGCGGGCGAAAACGAGCTGCGCATCATCTTCCGCAGCCCCGTCGAATTCTGCGCGGAGAAGCAGGCGCAGGCTCCCGGCTGGGAGTCCACCGACGCGACCCCCGGCTTCCGGCATCTGCGCAAGGCGCATTGCATGTTCGGCTGGGACTGGGGTCCCCGGCTGCCCGACGCGGGCGTATGGCGGCCCATTTATCTGCGCTGCTGGGATACGGCGCGCGTGGAATCGGCACGGATCGCCCAAAGGCATGAGGAGGGCCGCGTGACGCTGAGCATCACGCCGGAAATGGAAGGCAGTGCCTCATGGCAGGCCATCGTTACCGCTCCGGACGGAACCGTGCTGACCACCGGCGTAATGGACGCGGCTTCCGCCGAAGTCATCATTGATGATCCCCAGCTTTGGTGGCCCCACGGATATGGGGATCAGCCCCTGTACACCGTGGAAGTCCGCGCGCTGGCGGACGGCGCTGTCCTGGATACCTGGGTGCGCCGCATCGGCCTGCGCACGCTGTCCATCAGCCGCGAAAAGGATCAGTGGGGCGAGGAATTCTGCCATATCGTCAACGGCCATAAAATCTTCGCCATGGGCGCGGACTATATCCCCGAGGATAACATTCTTGCCCGCGTCACCCCGGAGCGTACCCGCCGCCTGCTGGAGGACGCGGTTCTCGCCAACATGAACACCGTTCGCATCTGGGGCGGCGGATATTATCCGGACGATTTCTTCTATGATATCTGCGACGAGCTGGGCCTGCTGGTCTGGCAGGACCTGATGTATGCCTGCGCTTTCTACGACCTGACGGAGGACTTTGAGGCCTCCATCCGCGTGGAGACCGAGCAGAACGTCAGGCGTCTGCGGCATCACGCCTCCCTGGCCCTCATCTGCGGGAACAACGAGATGGAAATGTTCATGGGCTATGCCAGGGAAAGCCTTGTGCGCGGAGACGACCGCTACGGTCCGAAAAATTACCGCTCTGTCTCCGACTATGTGAAGATGTTTGAGTATCTGCTTCCCCGCATTGTGAAAGAGCATGCGCCGGACACCTTCTGGTGGCCCGCGTCTCCCTCCTCGGGCGGCGACTTTGATCATCCAAACGATTACAACCGCGGGGATGTGCATTACTGGGACGTGTGGCACGGCGAGAAGCCTTTCACCGAGTACCGCAAATTCTTCTTCCGGTATGCCAGCGAGTTCGGCTTCCAGTCCTTCCCCTGCCTCAAGACGGTGGAATCCTTCACCGAACCGGGCGACCGCAACATCTTCTCCCGCATCATGGAACGGCATCAGCGCAACGGCGCCGCCAACGGAAAGATTCTCGCCTACCTCGCCCAGACCTATAAATACCCCAATTCCTTCGATGACCTCCTCTATGCCAGCCAGCTCCTGCAGGCAGAGGCTATCCGCTACGGCGTGGAACACTGGCGGCGCAATCGCGGACGCTGCATGGGTTCGATCATCTGGCAGCTGAACGACATCTGGCCTGTGGCG
>CADBTC010000281.1 GCA_902797445.1 uncultured Eubacteriales bacterium
CGGGGGAGGCCCGCCGTGCCGGATTCCGAAACAACAGATGAATAAACTCGCTTCCCTACGCCGGCATTAACCGGATCAGGTATTGAGGGTCTGTAATTTCTTACAATCTCAGCATACGCTCCCCTAGCACAGGAAAAGGGTAAAACAAACAACCGAAAAAGTCAATATGGTTACGGAAATTTTCCGGTCTATTTATTGTTTATGAAAATTCCGTTGCTGTGTATTCATCATCCGATTTCAGAGAAAGACGGCTTCCCCGATCATTCGGGAAGAAAACAGCCCAAAAAATTATCCACAGGCTGGAGGCCTTGAAAAATCAGGGAGTTAACAAATTTGAAACCTGGAAACCTTTTAAAATCAAGGCCTCCAGGTTTTTCACATGGCCTGTGGATAAACTTTTGTAACATGTGGATATTATGTGGATAAAGGATCCTGCGCCTCGGGGAAATCGGAGGTTTGTTCCTTATTTTCTGCCAATTGTGACAGGGGAAGATCCGATTCGAAGAAAGGATTATCCCCCTCAATGTTTTCCAGCGCTTCCTCCTCCGGGTCGTCCGCAGGCTCGTCTTTCGGAAAAGAGATATTCAAATATCCATGTTCGTCAAAGGTGATGAGGATACTGTCCCGAATGCCGGGCATGGCCAGCACTTCCGTGGTTCTGCAGCTGGCCACCCGGGCATATTCGGCAATGACTTCCGTCCGGTGAAAATAATGCATGGGAATCATGAGCCGGGGCTTGACTGCGAGGATAAAATAATCTGCGCCGGCTTCAAACAGGGTGCCCTGCCGGGGGTCCACCGGGAAAAACGCTACATCGATGCTTTCTTTTTCCAGAGGCTTGACAGCTTTTTGAAATTCCCGTTCCGCCTCCTCAATCTCCTGCACTGTGGATTCATCACGCCAGTGCCAGAAATTCAGATCTCCGGCATGGAAGATATGAATGCCGTGCCACTTCAGCAGGAAGGAAACCCCCAAATCGGTGGAATCAAAAGCGGTAACTGAAATATCCTCTTCCAGCTGCAATGTATCTCCCGGGGCCATGCGCTTTCCCCGGGTTCCTACAGGCATATCCGAGGAAACAAAATAGGAAACATTGGCATCATTCTTCCATGTGAATACGATGGGATCCATATGATCCATGTGCTCATGAGAGATAAACACGTATACTGCACGGTATTTTTTCAGCTCTTCGGGACGCAGCTCCGTATTTCCGCTGAGCTCATGCCGCTCGCCCCGCCAATAGTCAAAAACGAACAGCAGGTCCTCCGCTTCCACGGAGAAGCCGCTATGATAAAAATGGGTAATTCTGATCTGTTTACTCAAAAAATTCACACCTCCGGCCGGACCGAAAAAGGTCATTGCAAAAATCGGCCTGTTCCGGGGGAGGATTCTCCCTCGGCAAGCTGTCGGAACCCATCTATCTAAAAGCCGCCCGGAACGGAAGGCAGCGAACCTTTCTTTCGTGGGATACTCTAACACACCTTCCCACTAATGTCAAATTTTTTTCGCAATTTTGTAATGTTAGTTCCCTTAAAACGAAAAAAAGAAGAAAAAAAAGGTGGGTCAAACCCACCCTTATGGAAATCAGAGCTTTGCAGCCCGGGTTTCGCACCAGTAGCAGCGATATTCCTTCGTGCTTTGGTCCGTGAGGACGAAGAGCTGGGGCAGCTCCTGCTCAGATCCGGAAATACAGCGCGGGTTTTTGCATCGAAGCACATTTTTCAGCCGCTCCGGCAATACCATCTGCTTCTTTTCCAGCAGCGTCCCATTCCGAATCACATTAACGGTGGCGTCAGGATCCACGTAACCGATGACGTCGAAATCCAGGGCCAGCTCTCCGTCAATTTTGATGATATCTTTTCGGCCCAGCCGGTGGGAATTTACGTTCATCATGATCGCTACCGGCACATCCGCTTTTTCCAGACCCAGCAGATGGTACAGCTTCATGCCGCCTCCGGCGGCGATATGGTCAATGACCGTTCCGTTCTGGATAGAATCCACTGTCATAGGGTACCAGCCTCCTTCAGCAGTTTCAGAATCAGGGCTTCCCGCATGAACTTCCCGTTCAGCACCTGTTTAAAATAGCAGGCACGGGGATCCGTGTCCACGGCGACGGAGATTTCGTTCACCCGGGGCAGGGGATGCATGATGCAAAGATCCGCTTTTGCTTTTCTCAGCTTGTCCGGGGTCAGAATGTAGCTGTCCTTCAGGCGTACATAGTCTTCTTCGTTAAAGAAGCGTTCCCGCTGTACCCGGGTCATATAGAGGATATCCAGGTCCCCGATGACGCTTTCCAGATCTGTGACCTGGGTATAAGGGAGACTGTTTCGTTTCAGGCACTCGCTTTTGACATAGCTGGGAACTTTCAATTCCTCCGGGCTGATCAGAACAAAGCGCATATTCTCATAGCGGCAAAGGGCGCTCAGCAGGGAATGCACCGTGCGCCCGAATTTCAGGTCTCCGCACATGCCTACCGTCAGGCCGGAAAAGCCCCCTTTCTCCCGCCGGATGGTCAGAAGGTCCGCCAGCGTCTGGGTGGGATGGGCATGTCCCCCGTCCCCGGCATTGATGACAGGAACGGTGGCATTCATCGCGGCCACTCGGGCCGCACCTTCCTTGGGATGCCGCATGGCAATAATATCCGCATAGCAGGAGACGGTTTTGACCGTATCAGCTACGCTCTCCCCCTTGGCCACCGAGCTGGCATCTGCTCCCGCGACGCTGATGACATTGCCTCCCAGCTCGTACATGGCGGCTTCGAAACTCAGGCGGGTTCGGGTGCTGGGCTCAAAGAACAGGGTGGCCAGCTTTTTATGCCGGCAAACTTCCGCATAATCCCCTGGGCGCCTGATGATATCCTCGGCTGTATCCATCAGGGCGTCCAGTTCCGGAAGGGAAAGATCGGGAATGTCGATGATGCTTCTCATGGACTTCTTCTCCTCACTAAATGGCGTTTCTTTTCTGAATTTCTGGCCACGGATGACTATTTTGCAGCCACGCCTGCGGACGCAGCCGTTGGCAAGAGATGTCTCCTCTGTCAGGTATTTTCATGTACTGACCGGCCAGACACGCGGATCGGACTTCCGGCCAGCTGGATTACTTCATCCATCCAGTATCTGATGGATTGTTCCGGAAGGCGATAAGGCGCTGAATATCCTTCGGCTGAATATATCCGGCTGCTGCGGCTTCCTCAGCAATGATATCGAAATTCGTCAGGCTGACGTTTTTGACGTTTGCTGCCGCGAGCCGGTCAATTCCCTTCTGCATGCCGTAGGTAAAGATGCTGGCGATTCCCAGGACCTCTGCGCCTGCATCCCGCAGCACCTGAACCACCTCCAGCACACTGCCGCCGGTGGAAATCAGGTCCTCGATGACGACCACCTTCTGACCGGGTTCCAGGCGGCCTTCGATCTGGTTCTGCCGCCCGTGGTCCTTCGCACCGGAGCGGACATACCCCATGGGCAGGCCCATCAGATGGCCGGTGATGGCCGCATGCGCGATACCGGCGGTGGAGGTTCCCATCAGCACCTGAACATCCGGATATTCCGCCCGTACAACCTCGGCGAGGGACTGCTCCACATCCGTCCGCACCGCCACGTCCGTCAGGGTCAGCCTGTTATCGCAGTAGACGGGGGAAAGGATCCCGCTGGCCCAGGTAAAGGGCTCCTCAGGCCGGAAAAAGACCGCCTTGATTTTCAGAAGATCCCGGGCGATGAGCCGCTGAATGTTTTCCATTTCCATTTCTGTATGTTCCTCCTGTTCCAATCTGTTTTCGCTCCCACGGAACGCACACATCGCTTTGGTTTTCCGCCAGGCTGCGGTCGGAAAGCCTGAGTTCCTGACCAGACCGCTGGCTCCTGGTTATTCTGCCGATCCCAGAAACTCCCGCAGGCAGCGCTTCCAGGCGGCTACCGGGTCTTCGGTCCCGGTAATGGGGCGGCCTACCACGATGTAATCGCTGCCGGCCTTTCCCGCATCCGCAGGGGTCATAACCCGCTTCTGGTCATCCTTCCCCATGCCGTCAGCGAAGCGGACGCCCGGAGTTACGGTCAGAAAGTTTTTCCCGCATACCTCGTGAACCCGGGCAGCCTCCAGGGGAGAGCAGACCACCCCGTCCAGCCCGGCCAGCCGGGCGGTATCGGCGTAGTGCATGACCACCTGATCCAGGGGCTTTTCGATGAGCAGATCCCGCTCCATCGCCGCCTGATCGGTGCTGGTCAGCTGGGTGACGGCGATGAGCAGCGGCCGGGTGCCGTCGGGCCGGGTCAGCCCCTCCAGCGCCGCTTCCATCATGGCCCGGGTGCCAGCGGCATGCAGATTGGTGATATCCACGTCCAGATCCCGCAGCACGGCCATGGTTTTTTTCACCGTGTTGGGAATATCGTGCAGCTTCAGATCCAGAAAAATCGGGTGCCCCCGGCGCTTGATTTCCCGCACGATGGCCGGACCCTCCGCATAATACAGCTCCATGCCGATCTTGACGAAGGGCTTCCGGGATTCACCGGAAAACCGGTCCAGGAAAGCGAAGGTTTGCTCCGCCGAAGAAAAATCGCAGGCGATGATAACGTCCTTTCCCATGAGAAATCCTCCTTCTATCATTTCAGGTTCGGGATGAAATCTGAAAACCGCGTCAGGTCTGTCCTTGTGCCGAAGCCCTCCGCAGTTCCTCCAGACTACCGATGCCGTATGTGTCCATGGCTCCCGGCAGGTTTTCCAGTATCTTCAGACAGGCCAGGGGGTCTCGCAGATTGGCGGCTCCGATTTCCACCGCCGCGGCGCCGGCCATCATCATTTCCAGCACATCCTCGGCGGAGGAGATGCCTCCCATGCCGATGACGGGGATCCGAACGGCCCGGCAGACCTGATAGACCATCCGCAGGGCCACGGGGAAAATGCAGGGGCCGCTGACGCCCCCCATGGTATTGGCGAGAATGGGTTTCCGGGTCCGGAGACTGATCCGCATGCCCTGCAGGGTATTGATCAGGCTGATGCCGTCTGCACCCGCGTCCTCGCAGGCTTTCGCCATGCTGGCGATATCCGTTACGTTGGGGCTCAGCTTCATGATGACCGGCTTGGAGGCAACCTTCTTGACCGCCCGGGTGACTTCAGCGGCAGAGGCGGGATCCGTGCCGAAGCTCATGCCGCCCCCGTGAACGTTGGGACAGGAGATATTGACCTCCAGCCATCCTACCTGGGGCTCCCGGTCCAGAAGCGCGCAGGTTTCTGCGTATTCCCGGACGCTGAAGCCGCTGACATTGGCCATGACCGGCTTGTGGAAGACCTTCTTCAGCCGGGGAAGCTCCTCGGAAATCACCTTTTCGACCCCGGGATTCTGCAGCCCGACGGCGTTGATCATGCCTGCGGGGCATTCCGCGATACGGGGCGTCGGATTGCCGAAGCGGGGTTCCCGGGTGGTTCCTTTAAAGGAGAAGGTCCCCAGGCAGTTGATATCATACAGCTCAGCGAACTCATATCCGAAGCCGAAGGTGCCGCTGGCAGGAATCAGGGGATTGTCCAGGGGAATTCCGCAAAGGTTTACTTTCAGACGGTCCACGGCAGTTCCTCCTTCCGGAATACCGGTCCTTCCCGGCAGATGCGTTTCGGGCCGGACAGGGTCTGGATGCTGCAGCCCATGCATGCGCCGAAGCCGCAGCCCATCCGCTCCTCCAGGCTCAGCTGGCCGGAGGGCTTGCAGGTTCGCCAGATGGCCCGGAGCATGGGCAGGGGGCCGCAGGCATAGAAGAAGCTGTACGCATCCGGAAGGGCATCGGTAACGAATCCCCGCCGTCCCAGGCTGCCGTCCTCGGTTGTGACAGCGGTTTCGCATCCCAGGGCCTCAAAATCCGTTATGCCGAAGGCGTCAGCCGCGGTTCGGAAACCCAGCACCGCCCGGACCTGTTTTCCTTCTTCTCTCAGCTTTTTCGCCAGGGCATACAGGGGCGGCACCCCCACGCCTCCGCCCAGCAGCAGGGGCTTATCCCCGGACAGGCCTGTGTCGTACCCGTTTCCCAGTCCGGTCAGCAGATCCAGCTCTGCACCGGGAGAAAGGCGGCTCATGTGCGCCGTCCCCTGCCCCACGGTTTTATAAATCAGGGTCAGGGAATCCTCCGTCCAGTCAAAAACGGAAATGGGCCGCCGGAGGAAGAAACCCTCCAGCAGGAGGTTTACGAACTGCCCGGGTCTTTCGATGCCGGAGGCGTCTCCTGCCAGGCGCAGGCGGTACACATCCCGCGCCAGGAGGCTGTTTTCCGTGACCGTCATTTTGACCTGTTTCATGAACGGCTGTCACACCCCTTTCCAGGTTTTGCTCCGGCGATCCGACCGGAGCGCTTTGTTTTTTTCACAGGGCTTGACTGATTCGCTTCCAACCGGCGGTCCGGCCGGAGGCGCAGGGCCGCCCTACAGGGTTTCTTCCGCTTCCGCGGCCCGCCAGCTGTCCTTTCCGCCGCAGACCGTCCGCAGGCAGCGCCCGAAGACCTTCCATCCCGCGAAGGGCGTCGCCTTTCCCATGGACAGAAATGCCGCCGGGTCGATTTCATATTCCGCGTCCAGATCCCATTCGCAAAAGTCTCCATCCGGCTGCGGGATGCTAAACCGTTCCCGGGGGGCCCGGGTCATTTTATCTATCAGTGCCTCCAGGCTCAGGATCCCCTTTTTAACCAGCCCGGTATACAGGACCGGAAAGGCGGTTTCCAGCCCCACGATGCCAAAGGCGCTGCCGGAAAGTCCCCTGCTCTTTTCCTCCGCGCTGTGCGGGGCGTGGTCGGTGGCGATCATGCCGATCGTTCCGTCCAGCAGTCCTTCGATCAGCGCTTCCTGATCCGCTTTGCTCCGGATGGGGGGATTCATGCGGAACCGGCCATCCTCCTGCAGATCCATATCGTTCATCAGCAGGTAGTGGGGACCGGTTTCGCAGGTTACATCCGCGCCTTCCGCCCGGGCTTTTCGGATGATGTCCACGCTTTCCCGGCAGCTGACGTGACAGACGTGATACGCGCATCCGGTTTCCTTCGCCATGCGCACGTCCCGGGCGATGGGCCCCCATTCGCTTTCGGAACAGATGCCCCTGTGGCCGTGAAGGCGCGCGTATTCCCCGTCGTGGATATACCCGCCGCGAAGCAGGGATTCATCCTCGCAGTGGGCGGTCACGATTTTTCCCAGCCGATGGGCTTCTTCCATCAGGGAGCGCATCATGCTTTCGCTCTGGACCCCCTTGCCGTCGTCGGAAAAGGCGATGACCCGATCCGCCATTCCGGCCAGATCCGCAGGCTGCTGGCCTTTCTCCCCCATGGTCAGCGCGCCGTAAGGATGCACCCGGCAGACTTCCCGGGCTTCCCGGATCAGCGCTTCCTCCTGGGCCAGATGCGCCGGGGTGTCCGGAACCGGATTCAGATTCGGCATGGCGCATACGTCCGTATAGCCTCCCCGGGCCGCGGCCCGGCTGCCGGAAAGGATCGTCTCCTTATAAGAAAAACCCGGCTCGCGAAAATGCACATGCACATCGCAAAAGCCGGGAAAGGAAACAATATGACGGCCGGAACGGTCATCCTGTCTCAAAAATGTACGCATCGGATCATCCTCCCGTCCTGCAATCTTGCCGATCTCACGGGGTCGGCTTCAAGATCCATGGCCAATGGGCCGGCTGGGATTCCGGAGGCATTTATACCATATTCAAGGCGTCGCTGTCAACCGGGAAAAAGAAGAAGAGATTTCGGATTGCTTTCTCTTTCCGGAAAAGGTAAAATAAAGGGCAGAAACGCTCCGTGGGAAGAGACGGGCGGACGAAAGAAAGAGGGAAGCGCGAAGATGGCGGAACGATTCAATCCGGATGGAATGATTATGAGCGAGGGATACGCCGATACCATGCAGAACGTAGTGCTACCGGAGCTGGAAAAGCGCCGGACGGACCGGACGCTGCAGGGGGTCGGGGGCCGGAAGATTGTTGTCGACCGGTACGATCAGGACGGGGCGAAGGGCACCGTGACCATCGTTCACGGGTTTACGGAGGGAGCTGTCAAGTTCAGTGAGCTGACATACAGCCTGCTTCAAAACGGATACAGCGTGCTGGTGTATGACCAGCGGGGGCACGGCCGGTCCTGGCGGGATGAGCGGGTGAAAGACCCTACCCTGGTTCATGTGGACCGGTTCGGGGAGTACGTGGAGGATCTGAAGATTGTGTGCGATCAGGTGCTCTGCGACATGCCGAAGCCCTGGTTCCTGTTCTGCCATTCCATGGGCGGCGCGGTCAGCACCCTATTTATGGAAGAATATCCGATGGTGTTCGAAAAGGCGGTGCTCTGCGCACCGATGATCGCGCCTTTGCGGGGCGGGGTGCCAAAGGGTGTGGCCGAAGCCCTGTGCGTTGTGGAGAAGGCAATAGGACAGGGCCGCAGCCGCGCGTTTATCAGCAAGCCCTGGACGGGGCCGGAGGTGTTTGAGGAATCCTGCGCCTCCGGAAAGGAGCGGTTCGACTGGTATAACGACCTGCGGGTGAGGGATCCCCTGTATCAGCATAACGGCCCCTCCTACAGCTGGACCCTGGAGGCGCTGAAGGTGACGGAACAGATCCTGGCGCCCGGCCGGCCGGAGCGGGTGAAGATTCCTGTGAGGCTGTATACGGCGGAGGACGACAACCAGGTCCGGCCGGAGGAGCAGGAGATGCTCGCTCAGCGCCTGCCGAATTGCCAGCGGAAGATTGTTCCCGGATCGAAGCATGAAATCTATCGGTCCCCGGATGGGGTGGTCTTCCCCTGGTGGCGGGAGATTCTGGATTTTTACGGGGAGAGCAGATAAGGCGGGCGCCTGGAAATCATAGGGGGCGGTTCTTTCCGCGAGGAAAGACGAAACGTACGGGGAACGTAGATGAAGAGGCGAAAAATCATAAGGGGAGCAGCTTTGCTTCTGGCGGTGATGGCGGTCCTGACCTGCTGCTGGCCCAGGGCGGCCTTTGCGCTGTCGGACGCGGAGGTGGACGCGGTTTTCCGGAAGCGGAAAACGGTCGGGGGAATGGTGGTTGCGGCCAAAGACGGAGAGATCGTCTACAGCCGATGCTACGGCTACGCGGACAAGCGGGCGGAGGAAGCGGTGACGCCGGATACCTACTTCAAGCTGGCGTCCGTATCCAAGCTGGTGACCGGTGCGGCAGCCATGATCCTGGCGGAGGAGGGAAAACTGGATCTGGACGAGAACATCGGCCACTATCTGGGGGATCCGCCCTATGAAGCGGCCAGCCCCCGGTATCCGGAGATCGGGCTGACCTGCCGGATGCTGATGACCCATACGGCGGCGATCCGGGATAACTCCGAAGCTTACGGGAAAAACGCGAAGCTGTCCCAGGTGCTCAATCCGGAAAACAATCGGATGAAAACCGGTTTTTTGAAGAAAAAGCCCGGGGAGGCCTATAAGTATTCCAATTACGGCGCGGGAATGGTAGGCTGCCTGATTGAGGCGGTCACCGGGCAGCGGCTGACCGCGGCGGTCAAAGAACTGCTGTTTGACCCGCTGGGCATCGAGGCCGCTTATGACCCTTCCCTGCTTTCACATCCGGAGCGGATCGTGACCACCTATAAGGCCAGCGGCGGCGCGCACATCACCCGATCCTACCGGCTGAAACAGCCCTATCGGGCGGAGCCGGATCCGGAGCAGGATTTCCGGGATTCCTACGGCGGGCTGTGGATGCGGGGCGAGGATTTATGCCGGGTCGGCATCATGCTGTGCGACCTGGGAAAATTCGACGGACAGCAGATTCTTTCGGCGGACACGGTGCGGGAGATGTTCTCCTCCCAGCAGGGAAAGGGAAATATTACCGCGGACTCACCCTATGGGCTGAACGTGGAGCGGGTCCGGAATCTGATGGATGGAAAAATGGTTTACGGGCATCAGGGTCTGGCCAACGGGGTGCTGTGCAGCCTGTATTTTGACCCGGAGACCCGGTTTGTGTTCGCTCTGGTGACCAACGGGTGCAATGTGAACGCGAAGCGGGACCGGATCTGTATGCTGAGCCGGGACCTGTTCGGGCTTTTATGGGAGGAATACGCGGCGAAGTAATCCCAAAACCCTGGGATGGATGCTGAATACAGTATGGCAGCATTGCAGACGCTAAGGCTGCGGGAAAACGGATACAGGTATCCGGTACATTCTCCGGAAAGACGGAGAAGACGCGCAGAAGCGCAAAAGGCTGGAAAAGGAGCGGAGAGCATGAGCGAAGAGCGGGATCAATCTGCGGCAAGGCGGAAATACCTGGCCCTGCTGGGGGAACAGTTTTCCTCCCGGGAGGAGCTGATTACGGAGATTGCCCGTCTGAGCGCCAGGCTCAGCCTGCCCCGGGGGACGGAGCACTTTATGAGCGATATCCACGGGGAGTTTGAAGCCTTCACGCATATTATGAACAATTGCTCCGGAGTCATCCGGGAAAAGGTGCAGCTGTGGCTGGGAGATCAGCTGACCGGCAGCGAGGTGGATGCCCTCTGCACCCTGATCTATTATCCGGAGACCATCCTTCGCCATCGCCGGGAGGAGGGGACGCTGGAACCCGGGTGGATTCACCGTCAGACGGAATACATGGTGTATCTGGCCCGGATGCTTTCCTCCAAATATACCCGCAAAACGGTGCGCTCCCGGATGCCTTCGGAATGGGCCTTCCTGCTGGACGAGCTGATGCACTATCAGAATGAGGAGAGCGAAACGGCCGCGGAGCAGAACGATAACCGACGCCGCTATCATGAGTCTATTCTTAACGCCCTGATCGAAAGCGACGGGAGCGACGGATTTATGATCGCCCTGGCGCAGCTGATCAAAAATCTGGCGGTGGACCGGCTCCATGTGGTGGGCGATATCTATGACCGGGGTCCCCGGGCGGACAGCGTCATGGATATCCTGATGAAACACCACGACGTGGATATCCAGTGGGGAAACCATGACATCCTGTGGATGGGGGCCGCGGCGGGCAGCGAGGTCTGCATCGCGGGCGCCGTCCGCAACTGCCTGGCTTATCACAATACGGATATTCTGGAGCGGGGATACGGCATCCCCCTGCGGCTCCTTTCCGATTACGCCAGCAAGGCATACCCCGATATGCCCCTTGATCAGGCGATGCTGCACACGGTGACCCTGCTGATGTTTAAGCTGGAAGGCCAGGTCATCCGGCGGAATCCGGATTTCGGTATGGAGGATCGGCTGCTGCTGCACCGGATTGACCGGGAGAAGGGGGAAATCACCATCGAGGGGGAGACCTGGGCCGTCAGGCCTCTGCCGCTGACGGAGGTCAATCCGGCGGATCCCTATGCCCTGACGGAGGAGGAGGAAGCTCTGGTGAAGCGCTTCCGCCATACCTTTACCCACAGCCAGCGGCTGCAGGAGCATGCACGCTTCCTGTATCGCCGGGGGAGCATGTATCTTTCCTGCAACGACAATCTGCTGTTTCACGGATGCGTTCCCCTGCGGGCTGACGGATCCTTCCTGCCCAAGCGTATGGGCGGGGAAACGCTGGAAGGAAAGCGCCTCATGGATTATGCCGATCAAATGGCCCGCCGGGCATTTTTCTCCAGGGACTGGAAGGCGCTGGACTTTATGTGGTACCTGTGGGGTGGGGCGGACTCCCCTGTCTGCGGCCGGCAGCTGAAAACCTTCGCCCGCTATTTTATCGCCGATGAGGCCGCGTGGAAGGAGCCGCGGAACGATTACTACGTCTGCTATAACGATGAAGCGGTCTGCCGGCGGATTCTGGCGGCCTTCGGGCTTAGCGGGGAAAACGGCCGGATCATCAACGGGCACACACCCATTCGGGTCATCCGCGGAGAGAGCCCGCTGAAGGCCGGCGGCAGGCTGATTGTCATCGACGGCGGTTTCTGCCGGGCGTATCAGAAGACCACCGGTATCGCCGGCTATACGCTGATCGCCAACAGCCACGGGATGAGGCTTATGTCCCATCAGCCCTTTACCACCCTGAAGGACGCGAGGGAAACCGGACGGGATATCCACTCCCAGCCCTTTGAGTTTGCGACCTATCCCTCCCGGGTCTACATCCGGGATACGGATTACGGCCGCGAGCTTCAGGAGCGGGTCGCGGATCTGAAGGAGCTGCTGCAGGCCATCCGACGGGGAGAGATCAGCCTGTAAACAGCACAGACAGGCAAAGAGGGCCTGTTTTCCCGGAGAGCAGGCGGGCAGGGGAAGCAAAACGAGAAAAGACCGATTGTGGTGCAGCGGACGGAAAAGGATATACAGCGGGGAGGATGTAAGCATGCGTAAAAGAAGACTGGCCGGAATGCTGGCGGGCATTCTGCTGATGCTGGCTGTGACCGCTTCGGCGGAGGTCTCGCTGCCGGGATACAGCGCGGAGACCGGATACACTTATGTGACCTTTGGGAGCTATCCCCAGTGGATCGACGGCGGAGAGCCCGAGGAGATGGCCTGGACCTGGAGCCGGAACAAGCTGCTGGACAATCCCCCAAAGGTGGATCCGTCCCCTATTCTGTGGCGGGTGCTGACCGGGGATGATGAACAGGTCTTCCTGCTGAGCGAATACGTGCTGTTCGCCATGGCCATGCATCCGGATATGAAGGAGTATGTGAAGATCAAGGGGTACTTTCCCAACACCCAGCTGGGAAAGTACCTGAATCAGGAGTTCCTTGCGGATGCCTTTTCCCCGGCGGAGCAGGGGAGCATCCGGGAAAATGAGGACGGCACCCTGGTGACCCTGCTGACTGCCGAGGAGCTGAACAACAAGGCCTGGGGGCTGGGAAAGAACACAAAGAACACGGCGCGGAAGGCCTGGGCCACGGAATATGCCATCCGGGTTACGGATGTGTTTGTTTACCGGGTGGCGGTGGGGATGCATACCTGCTACTGGCTGAAGGACACGGCGAAGAACCAGAAAAACCATACCCGCTGCACCAAGCAGGACGGCAGCATCGGGCATATCGCCTGCATTACCCTGAACGAGGGCGCCCGCCCGGTGATCCATCTGGATCCGAAAAAGGTGGAAATCGCCGGAGGCAGCGGAACGAAGACAGACCCGTATCAGCTGCGGCCGGCGGATGCGCAGTAACATGGTTTTTGTACGGCCTGCGGCCCATTTCAGCATACGCCATTAAGATAGAAGATTGTCAGAAAGTAAAACAGGATCAAAAAAGCGGCGCGGGATTCCCGCGCTGCCTTTTTTGACCGGTCCTTTCATCAGCCCTGTCCGTTTTCGGACAGAACCTTCTTTTCAAACAATTGGATTTCTACATGCATTCAGGGCTTCCCTATGCCCGTTTCCGGTTCAGAATCTCGCCCCATATAAATCCCCGAACCACGTCATTCCCGGAAAAACCGGGCTGAAAACCGGCTGTCCCCGCTCCGGAAGAGGCTGCTTCAGCCTGTACGGCGGGTTTATGCGCGGC
>CADBTC010000282.1 GCA_902797445.1 uncultured Eubacteriales bacterium
AAAGGTTCCGCATGCCTCCGTGGAAAACGGAAGAATCCGGGTGGATGTGAACCAGGCCGGCGTCATGACCTTTTACCGGGACGGGCAGATGATCCTCCGCGAGTATTACCGGAACTACGGGGGAACGCTGGTGCCCCGGAGCCGGTGCCTGAAGATCGTGAACCGGGAATGGAAGGGGCGAATCGGCGGCAGCGAATACCGGCTGACCGTGAAGTACGACGCCCGGGAGGATGAACGCTTCTACGGCATGGGGCAGTATCAGCAGCCTTTCCTGAACCTGAAGGGGACCGTGCTGGAGCTGGCCCAGCGGAACAGCCAGATTTCCGTTCCCTTCCTGATGAGCAGTCTGGGATACGGAATGCTGTGGAACAATCCCGCGGTGGGGCGGGTCATCTTCGGCCGGAATTACACGGAATGGACCGCCGAATCTACCCGGGAGATGGATATCTGGATCACCGCCGGGGAAAATCCGAAGGACATCCTGCGAAAGTATACCGCCGTTACCGGGCGGGCGCCCATGTTTCCGGAGGATCGGATGGGGCTTTGGCAGTGCAAGCTGCGGTACCGGACGCAGGAGGAGGTTCTTTCGGTAGCGCGGGCATACCGGAAAGCCGGCATCAAAATCGATCAGATCGTCATCGACTTCTTTCACTGGACGGTACAGGGTGACTGGAAGTTCGACAAAACCTACTGGCCGGATCCGAAGGCTATGGTGGAGGAGCTGCACCGGATGGGCATCCGGGTCATTGTATCCGTATGGCCCAGCGTGGACCGGCGCAGCGAAAATTTCGGCCCCATGATGGAGCGGGGGCTGCTGATCCGCACGGAGCGGGGCGCCGCCCAGACCTATGACTATCAGGGGGACTGCGTGGAGATCGATCCCTTCAACCCGGAGACCCGGGCGTATGTATGGGAGGTCTGCAAACGGAACTACGCGGACCTGGGGATCGACGCGTTCTGGCTGGACAACAGCGAGCCGGACTACGGCGTGTACGATTTTGACAATTATCGGTATTTTGCCGGGCCTGCCCTCAGCTGCAGCAATCTGTATCCTCAGATGTACAGCCGGATTTTCTATGACGAGATGGCCAGAACGGGGAAGCCGGTCGTGAACCTGCTGCGCTGCGGATGGGCCGGGAGCCAGAAATACGGCAACGTCATCTGGAGCGGGGACGTGCCCAGCACTCTCGAGAGCTTCCAGGAACAGCTGCAGGCCGGCCTGAACATGGGCCTGGCGGGCATTCCCTGGTGGACCACAGACATCGGCGGCTTCATGACGGATGATGTGAACGACCCGGACTTTCAGCAGCTGCTGATCCGCTGGTACCAGTTCGCGGTATACAGCGCGGTGCTGCGGATGCACGGCGACAGGGGCCCCTTCAATATTCCCCCGCTGGATGACCGGGACTGGGGCGGCGGATACCTGCATACCGGCCAGCCCAACGAGCTGTGGAGCTACGGGGAAGAGAACTTCCGGATCATGAAAAAATACTACGATGTCCGGATCGGCCTGCATGACTACATCCGGGATCTGTACAGGGAGGCGCATGAGAACGGGTCGCCCCTGATCCGCGCCATGTTCTATGAATTCCCGGAGGATCCGGTCTGCTGGGAGACGGAGGACCAGTACATGTTCGGAAGCCGCTATCTGGTGGCGCCGATCCTGCGCCTGAACCAGTTTGAGCGGGAGGTGTATCTGCCCGCCGGCACCTGGGAAAACGTGAACACCGGCGAACAAACCGAAGGCGGGCGGAGGATCATCGTGCCGGCGCCTCTGGATGAGATTCCGGTGTTCCGGAAAATGTAAGGAGTTAAACATAAACCTGTAACAATTGGGAAAAACGATGGTGCATACACGGCCGGAACGGCCGGAAACCCCTGAAAAATCCCCACTGAAAGGCTTGTCAAGCCCCGTAAACTGTGATATACTTCGATTGCTGTGTTTCCGGATGAAGCACGGCGGAATAAAGCGGCATCATTGCCTTGAAAGAAGGGTTTAACGTAAAGAGTGGAAACAGCCTGTATCGGCGGATGAGGTCGGCGGATTCGGCCTGTTTCTCCGTGCCGGATGCAGAGGGCTGTGTTTTCCGCTCTTTTCTTTATGCCTGAGGAAGGGACGGAAAGGAGCCGGCATGGCGAAAGCGGACCGTACGGCGGCGATCACCCCGAAATGCCAGCGGGTGGCGGATGAAATGGGTTTTGAGCTGGTGGAGGTCGCCCTGGACAGGGAGCCCACCGGGCTGTACCTGCGGATTTATATCGACCGGCCGGAGGGAATCACCCTGGACGACTGCGAGAAGTACCATCGGGCAGTGCTGCCGCTGGTGGAAAACTTCGAGTATGACTTCATGGAGGTCTCCAGCCCGGGGATCGACCGTCCCCTGAAGACGGACCGGGACTTCGAGCGGAACATCGGCGCCGAGGTGGAGGTCCGGCTGTTCAAGCCCATGGACGGGATGAAACAGATTACCGGTACGCTGGCGGACTATGACCGGGATAATCTGGTGCTGGATACCGGCGACGGTCCGAAGCAGATTTCCCGGAAAGAGGCGGCGCTGGTGAAGCCTGTGGTGGATATGGAAGGCATCGAAGAGGTGGATCTTGGGGAATAATCCGGGGAGATCCGGAAGAAAAGGTACAAAGCAGAACCCGCGGGAAACCGGGGACAAGAGAAAGCGAGAGACTGAAGCATGAAATCTGAAGTGGTTGAGGCCGTCAAGCTGCTGGCCAAGGAAAAGGAAATCGATGAGGGCCGGCTGTTTACCATGATCGAGGAGGCGCTGAAGGCCGCCTATAAGAAGAATTCGCCCCGGAATGAGGCGGTGCCCAACATGCTGGACGTACATGTCAACCGGGACACCGGCGCCATTTCCGTATTCGCGAGGAAGACCATCGTGGAAGAAGTGGAAATGCCCACCAACCAGATTACCCTGGAGGAAGCTCAGAAGCTGAATCCCACCTACAAAATGGGCGACATCGCGGAGGTGGACGTGACCCCGAAGGGCTTCCTGCGGGTGGCGGCCCAGACGGCGAAGCAGGTGATCATCCAGAGCATCCGGGAAGTGGAGCGCGGCAAGATCTACGATGAGTATTCCGAAAAAGAGAACGAGATCATGACCGGGATCGTCCAGCGGATTGAGCCTCACGTGGTCTACGTGGATCTGGGCCGGACGGAAGGCGTGCTGAATCAGGATCAGATGATCCCCGGGGAAATCCTGCATGACGACGACCACATCAAGGTATACGTGCTGGAGGTTCAGCGCTCAAGCGGCACGATCAACTATACGCCCCAGGTTTACGTCAGCCGGACGCATCCCAACCTGGTCAAGAGGCTGTTTGAAATGGAAGTGCCCGAGATTGCGGGCGGCATCGTGACGATCAAGAATATCGCCCGGGAGGCGGGCAGCCGTACCAAGATCGCCGTCCACAGCCAGGACCTGATGATCGACCCGGTGGGCGCCTGCGTGGGCCAGCGGGGCGGCCGCGTGGAGCGCGTGGTACAGGAGCTGAAGGGCGAAAAGATTGACATCATCAAATGGAGCAGCAATCCGGCGGAATTCGTGGCCAACGCCCTGAACCCGGCCCATGTGCTGAGCGTATACCAGGCGAAGGACGAAAAAGCCTTCCGGGTCATCGTGCCGGATAATCAGCTGAGCCTGGCCATCGGCAAGGAAGGACAGAACGCGCGCCTGGCCGCCAAGCTGACGGGATGGAAGATTGATATCAAGAGCCAGAGCCAGATGGCGGAGCTCAACGATATGATGGATGAGAACGGACAGCTGGTGGATTACGTGCAGCTGGAGACGCCCACCTATGACAGCTTCACCATGAACTATGATGACAGCGTCCTGGGGGACGACGACACCATGTAAGAAGGAACGCATGAAAACAAAGAAGATTCCTCTGCGAATGTGCGTGGGCTGCCGGGAAATGAAGGAAAAGAAAAGCCTGATCCGGGTGGTCCGTTCACCGGAGGGAGAGGTCAGCCTGGATCCCGGGGGGAAAAAACCCGGGCGCGGCGCGTATGTATGCCGGGAAGGAGAATGCCTGGCGCGGGCGCTGAAACAGCATCAGCTGGAGCGCCAGCTGCAGGTCAGCCTGACGGTGGAGGTCATGGACGCGCTCGGCGCTGAGCTGGCGGCCCTGAAGGAAGCAGGCCATGGATGAAAAAAAGCTCAGAGGGCAGATGGGTCTCTGCCTGCGGGCGGGACAGGCGGTCTTCGGAGAGGACGCCTGTCTGAAAGCCCTGCGGACGGGGGAGGCCGGACTGCTGATCCTGGATGGGGACATCTCCGAAAATGCCCGGGAACGGTATGAAGCGGCCGGCGCAAGGGAGAACATTCCCGTGGTCCGGATCCGTCCGGGCCTGCTCTGGGAGAGCACGGGGAAGCCCGGAAAGGCCATGGCGGTCATAAAGGGCGGATTTACGGAACCTATGCTTCGCAGCCTGGAAACGAAGGGGTCCGCGGAGCGGGAATAATTTTTTAACGATCGATGCCGGAGACGGCGAGGGGGACACAGGGCGAATGGCAAACGGAAACTTAGTGAGCGCCGCCAGGGAACTGACGGAACAGTCGGCTGAAATTCTGGCGAAGGCGGTCCGGGCCCGGAAGAACGCGGATTCGATGCTGGAAGAGCTCAAGCGCATGGACGCGGCGATTACCCGCCGGAAGGAAGAGGCTGCCGCCCAGCGGAAGCGGGAAGAGCAGATGCGCCTGCAGTCCAGCCACTCCAGAGCGTTCACCATGCTGGATGAAGAAGAGAAGGCCCAGATGGAAGCGGCCATGAGAGAAGACCGCATGAAGGCGGAGCAGCAGGAGTCGCAGAAGCAGTCTGCCGCCGGCACGCCTAAAGCGGATGCCATGCCCGCGGCCGGGAAAGCCGCCGCTGCGCAGCCTGTAAGCCAGGAAACGGCAGCGCCCGCCCCCGTCCAGGCGCCTGAAACCGGAAAGCCCGCCCAGACGGAAAAGCCCGCGGAACAGAAGCCTGCGGAACAGAAGCCTGCAGAGCAGAAGCCCGCGGAGCAGAAACCTTTGGACCAGAAGCCGGCGATTCCGGCGGCCGAACAGCAGGAAGCGGCCCAGAAGCCGGAAATCCGGAAGGAACAGGCGGAGCCCCGGCAGCCTGAAAAACTCTCCGAGAAAGCTGCTGAGAAAGCTGCAGAGAAGCCCCAGGCCGCCCAGAGCGCGCCACGGGCGGAACAGCCTGCCGTCCGGACGGAGCTTCTGAAAAAGCCGGAAGGGAAAAAGCCGGAGCAAAAGAAGCCTGAGCAGCCCAAGCGGCCGGCCATCGGGCAGATCATCAGCCGGCCGGGGGATGCGCCGAAGCAGCCCGCCAAGCCCGTTGGGCTGGCGCCCAATGTGATCCGGCCCCCGCAGCCCGGCGTCCAGCGCCAGAGCAATTTTGGCCGTCCGGCCGGACAGGCGCCTCAGGGCGGATACGGCCGTCCGGCAAATGGGCAGGTGCCTCCGCGCCAGGGCCCCTACGGGCGTCCGGCGAACGGCGGCCAGCAGGGCCCCTATGGGCGTCCGGCAGGCGCGCCGCCTCAGGGCGGATACGGCCGTCCGGCCGGACAGGCGCCTCAGGGCGGATTCGGCCGTCCGGCTTCGGGCGGAGCGCCCGGCGGAAGGCCCCAGCAGGGCAGCAGGCCTCAGGGGCAGGGCCGTCCCCGTCCATCTTCGGCGGATATGCTTCCGCCCATGGAGACGGCGAAGGAGCGGGTCTCAAATTACGATCCCAACAAGAAAAACTACGTGCGTCAGCACGATCCGGAGCATGTTACCCGGAATAAGAAGCAGCAGAGCAAGCAGAACAGCCGCTTCAACGGATATGACGACGAGCCCATCCGGGGCGGCAAGCGGGCTCGGGCGAAGAAGCCCAGCGCCCAGCAGATGATGGCCCCCATCAAGATCGAGACCGCCTATATGGCGGGCGATACCATCACTGTGCGCGATCTGACGGAAAAGATCGGGAAGCCCGCGGGCGAGATCATCAAGAAGCTGTTTATGCTGGGGAATATGGCCACCATTAACAGCGAAATCGACTTTGACACCGCTCAGCTGGTTTGCTCCGATTTCGACATCACGCTGGAGCGGAAGCAGGAACAGACCGCGGAGGCTGCCCTGGTGGCGGAGGATTTTGTGGACGACGAGGATAACCTGGTGGAGCGGCCCCCGGTGGTCACCATCATGGGTCACGTGGACCACGGCAAAACCAGCCTGCTGGATTATATCCGCAAGAGCCGGGTGACCGCGGGCGAAGCCGGCGGCATCACCCAGCATATCGGTGCCTATACGGTCAGCACGGAGGACGGTCGGCAGATCACCTTCCTGGATACGCCCGGGCATGAAGCCTTTACCGCTATGCGGGCCAGAGGCGCCCAGGCGACGGATATCGCGGTGCTGGTGGTTGCGGCGGACGACTCCGTCATGCCCCAGACCGTGGAATCGATCAACCACGCAAAGGCGGCCGAGGTTCCGATCATCGTCGCCATCAACAAGATGGACAAGCCGGATGCGAATCCCGAGCGGGTCAAGCAGGACCTGACCCAGTATGGTCTGGTGTGCGAGGACTGGGGCGGCGAGACCATCTGTGTGCCGGTTTCCGCCGTGACCGGCGAAGGCGTCGACGAGCTGCTGGAGATGATCCTGCTGCAGGCGGATATGCTGCAGCTGCGGGCCAATCCCAACCGGCTGGGCCGGGGCGTCATCGTGGAAGCCAAGCTCGACAAGGCAAGAGGTCCTCTGGCCACGGTGCTGCTGCAGAACGGGACCCTGCGGGTGGGCGACAGTATTATTGCGGGCATGGCCTCCGGCAAGGTCCGCGCCCTGATCAACGACCGGGGAGAGCGGGTGCAGAGCGCCGGTCCTGGCATGCCTGTGGAAATCATGGGCTTTGACGATGTGCCCAGCGCCGGGGACGAGATGATCGCTGTGGGCGACGACCATCTGGGCCGCCAGGTAGCGGACGAGCGGCGCGAGAAGCTGCGGGCCAGCCGGGAGGCGACCATGGCCAAGATGAGCATGGAGAACCTGTTCTCTACCATCGAAGCCGGGAAAGTCACCACGCTGAATCTGATCATCAAGGCGGATGTGCAGGGCTCCGTGGAAGCGGTCAAGCAGGCCATGGAGAAGCTGTCCAGCGACGAGGTCAAGATCCGTGTGCTGCACAGCGCCGCCGGCGCCATTACCAAGGACGACGTGAACCTGGCTTCCGCCTTCAACGCGATCATCATCGGCTTCAACATCCGGCCGGACGCGTCCGCTCGGGAGACCGCCGAGAAGCAGAAGGTGGACATCCGCCTGTATACGGTCATTTACAAGGCTATCGAGGATATGGAGCTGGCCATGAAGGGACTGCTGGCACCGGAGTACCGCGAGGTGCTGCTGGGGCACGCCGAGGTCCGGAATGTATTCAAGATCA
>CADBTC010000283.1 GCA_902797445.1 uncultured Eubacteriales bacterium
AGGGTCAGATTCTCTTCTTCCTCCTCATCGACATCAGGATCCGTCTCTTCGATGTCATTGGAATCGTCATCGCCTTCTTCGACGAATTCTTCTTCAGAATTTTCATCGTCTTCTTCAACGAATTCATCTTCGGAATCTTCTTCGCCTTCTTCGATGGATTCATCTTCGGAATTTTCATCATCTTCTTCAACGAATTCATCTTCGGAATCTTCTTCGCCTTCATCGATGAATTCTACTTCGGCGTCTTCCTCGAATGCTTCCCCGGAGTCTTCCGTGTCAGCCTCTTCCTCAGAATATTCCTCAGCAGCCTCTTCCACGTTGACGATGTTTTCCTCGTTCCGGGCCGGAGCCGCTTCCTCCTCGTTGGATGCGGGATCCGCGTTTTCTTCGGTTTCGGATTCCACATTCACCTCGGGTTCGGATGCTTCCGCGTCGCCGCTGTTTACGATGACAGCCGGTTCCCCGCTTTCGGGGGCGCTTTCATTGCTTACTGCCTGATCCTGGCTATCTTCCGAAACGCCCTCCGAAGCGTTCTCCGAAGGGCTCTCCGGATCCGCTTCCGCCGGGGTCTCCTTCAGATGGATTTCTGAATAGGTCTGCAGGGAGAGCGCGGCGCCGTCGCTGCTGGCATACTCATATTCCTGCAGCACCTTTTCGTCCGCATCGCCGTCCTTGAGCGTATAGACCAGGGTTTTCTCATCCTTTTCGACGGTAACGCTTTCCCGGCTGCCGTCGCTGAGCGCATCCACCTTCTCTTTGTAATAGGTCGTTTCGGATTTTTCCAGCTTATCCTTCTTTTCGGACGCGATCCCCACCACCTGCAGGGTTTCGGATACAACAGCGGACGCCTCTCCGCTCCCTTCGTCCTCTTCCTCGGCGAAGGATGTCGGTACCATGGACAGGAAAAGGCTGAGCGCCAGTACCATGGACAGCAGTTTTGTGAACCTCTTCTTCATGTAAAAACCTCCATTTTTTTGTCGGAGCGCTTTATCGCGCTCAGGTGCGCTCTTCCCCGGGGAAGAACGGTTTCAGTATACAGGGGACCGTTTTCAACCCGTCATTCCGTTTTTACCGGTTGAAAAAACTTTGATAGGCGAGCACTTTCTCCTCCATGTCCGAGCCGTTTTTCGCCCGCGGCGCATCGGCCTGATCGGCAGCCTTTCTGCGGTGCAGGGCTGCCGATACGATTCCCGATACCAGGGATCCGGCGCCGGCGATGAGCAGCGGCACCCGCTGGGTGATGGCGAACAGGATGAAAGCGTTCGCGCCGGTGAAGTAGTCGTTCATGCTCCGGCCCGTATACCCGGCCAGGCTTCTCATCGAGGAGAGCGCCTCATCAATGCTGATGAATCCCATGCCCATTGACTGCAGCTGCCGGTTGAATTCTCCGGCGCCGATGACGCCGACCAGGCCCATGCCCAGAAGCGGGATTGCCAGGCAGGTCAGAAGCACCGCCGGCTTGCTGATCCTGCCGCGCCGCTGGGAGCGGGGGGCTTTCTCCGAGTGGGTCAGGCGTGCCTTCAACTGGGCCTTCAGCTGCGCAAAGATCTGAGGCGCTCGCGCCATCGCCTGCCGGGCGGCCGAGGGGGCGCTCCAGCGCTCCTTCTGCTGCGCGGACATCCGGGGATTCCAGATCGTGTTTCCCTGCCCGGACGGCTGAGATTCCATCCGGGTAACCCGCCGCGCCTGCGGGGGCGTGAATCCGCTCTGCCCATAAGTCCCGGCCTGACCGGCCGCGCGGGATGCGAATGCCATGTCTCTGCCGGGGATCACGTCGTAATTGGACCGGAACCGATCCACCCGGCGAATTCTTCCCGCCGCAGTTCCATTGCTGCCGATGCTCATGCCATTTTCCCATCCTGTATTTTCCTGTCCCCACGCAGCTTCCATTGCTGATTCCTCACTTTCAATTTCATTTATTGTGTCATCGCTGACATGCACATCATATCGGCGGCAGGGGATGAACTGTCATCCGGATTTTACGCAGGGCGCCGAATCCGTTCGCTCTGCCGCTGCCTGACACGGACAAAAAAAGCACAGGCGCGCTTGCCTGTGCTTTTTCATACACTCTGCCGCGGATCGCGGCCTCCGTGTAAAACGATGTTTTATAGCGGAAATCGTATCATTGCTTCGATCGGCTTTAATCCGGGGTGTCTTCCGCGTGATAGCTCATTTCCATCACGTCGGCGTAGGTTTCCAGGGGAGAAAGCGAAAGGATGCACATCAGGATGAAACACTCATATGGATTGGTTACGTAAATCGGCCCCATCCGGCATTCGTTCAGCAGCCGGTTTGTGTCATCAATGAAATTGGTATATCTTCGCTGGGCGTTCGGCATGGCGTCCACCTGCTGGGCATAGATGAGGAAATTCAGCGTAATCAGGTCAAACCGCTCCACGCCGGCCCGACGGTGGATCAAATCATTGAGCCGTTTCCGGCTCAGTCGTTTTCCTTCAAACTGGCTGTTCAGCGTGGAGTTTTTGGCCGGCGTCAGGTTGCCGTGCCGGTCCAGGGGAATCGCGGAATAGAGGATGTGCTCCAGATCGCTTTCCGTAATGTCCTCCTTTGTCCATACCTTTGCTTCGCTTTCCGCCTTCCGCAGCCTGTCCAGCTTCTGCTCTTCATACAATCTGTCGTTTCGGTCCAGCGTATCCCGAAGCTGATTGACATAGATCTGATTTTCATCCCGGCTTTCGCGGTTGTATAGGTCCGCGATGAGCTTCCGCGCTTTGTCGTACAGCTGATATCCTCTTGTTTGGCTTT
Organism: uncultured Eubacteriales bacterium; assembly: GCA_902797445.1. Taxonomy (GTDB): domain Bacteria; phylum Bacillota; class Clostridia; order Christensenellales; family Aristaeellaceae; genus Aristaeella. The sequence continues at coordinate 2,764 of CADBTC010000283.1, forward strand.
CAAATTCCACTGATTCTAAGTATATCATAACATTTCAGAAAGTTGTATTGAAATGTTTCCACAACCAAGACCTGCGCATGAATCTGGTCCTGGGTTTTGGGGCGACCGTGAAAAGATAGCACATCGATATCAGGCGTTTGTTCATGCGCCAGAAACTAAGGGCTCGTTATAGAATGAAGCCTCGGGCCGGTGTCATTCCAGCCTGGGGCTTCGATCCCGCTTGGGGGTTGTGCAGGCCCTGGTTTCTTATTTCTGTTTTGAATGCTTGATGGTAATTTCCGGTGCGTTGATCTGCAACCAGGCTTCCATGGCGCTGTCTGCCCCGCAGGTGACGGTCAGCTTGCCTCCGTGGCCGTCCAGCAGGTTTTTCCCCATATTGGTCAGCGTGTCGGGCACCGTCAGATCTGTCATTTTGCTGTTATTCGCAAAAGCGTTATCTCCGATGGATTTGACGCCGCCGCCCAGATTTGCCTTCTTCAGCCCAAGGCAGTTGATGAAGGCATATGCGCCAATGTACTCCAGACTGTCCGGAAGCATCAGCTCCTCCAGATTGATGCACTTTCCGAAGACGCCATCGTCGATATCCCGGAGTTTCGATCCCTTGGCGAAAGAGATCCCCGTCAGCGCGTCCTGGCAGGCGAAGGCTTCTTTTCCGATGGTTTCAAGGCTGGCCGGCAGCTCCAGGCTCTTCAGCGAAGCGTAGGGCGTTTTCCCTTTGGTCCAGTAGTACTGATAGTTCACCCCTTCTTCATTCATCTTGAAGGCCCCTTCTTCGATGGATACCAGGCCTTCCGGTAGGGTCAGCTTATCGAGGTCGCAGTTGTAAAAAGCGTATCTTCCAATTGTCGTAATGCCCTTGGGGAGAGTGACTGTCTTCAGATTTCTCGCATTGAAGCAGATCTCATTCGGAACCTCTGTCAGCCCCCTCGGCAGGGTCAGGGACGTGATTCTGCTGGCCGCGAAAGCGTTCTTTCCGATCCTGGTCACCGTATCCGGGACCGCCAATTCCTTCAACCCCGTTCTGGCAAAGGCGAAGTCACCGATTTCTGTCAGCCGTTTGCCCAGCTTCAGATCTGTCAGGGCTTTGCAGCCCCGGAAGGCATCGTTGCCGATCCGGAGCAGCCCGTCCTTCCCGACAGTCACTTTGCTCAGGCTGCTGCAGCCCTTAAAGGCATTGGAAGGGATTGCTGTCACACGATCCGGCAGTTCGATTCCCGTTAAGGCAGTGCAATCCTCGAAGACGCCCACCCCGATGGTTTTCAGCGTGGACGGCAGCGACACCTCGGTCAGGATTTTCATTCCTTTGAAGGCGCCTTCCGCGATTTCCTCCACGCCCTCGGGGATGATGATTTTGAAGATCAGCTCATCCTCGCCGTACAGGCCTGCCTGCAGCACCTTTTCCGCCGGAGCTGTCCGGATGTTCTCCTCGCCCCACTCCAGATACTTTTTCTTCACATTGTTCTGATAAATCTGGTCCGCCGTGCTGTCCGGATAACAGGTCAAGGTGATGGTTTGCACCTTCAATCCGGAGCCGGTCATGTAGAAATCCCGCCATTGGCTGGGATCATCGTTGCTGCCGCTGGAAAAAGATATAATGGAATACCCAAATACGCCCGTTCCGATCTTTGTGGCGAATCCCTTAAACGTCACTTTGGAGGGATGTTCGCCCCTGGAGTTGAAGGCCGCGTTTCCGATTTCCTTCAGTCCCGCCGGGAAGACCAGTTCGTCAATCTGGTGCCTGACAAAGGCTTCGTCCCCGATGAAAATCAGGCTCTCCGGCAGGATCAGCTTCTTCAGTTCCACCTGATAGAATGCCCGCTTTCCGATTCTTTCCAAGCCCTCCGGAAGCGTCACCTCTGTCAGTTTCATATTGCCGAAGGTCTCTGCCTCAATGACCTTCAGGGTGTCCGGCAGGATGATTTTTTTGACAGTGCTCCGGCTTCCGCCCCTGTCGCTGGGCTGGATGGCCGTCACCGTGTATCCATCCACCTTGGACGGGAATTCCATTGTCGCGGTGTATTCATATTCGGACAGTTCCGCGGTGCCGTCCGGGAGGATCAGATACTTCCATTTTCCGGTACTGTCCGTCCGCTCCGGACCGGTAAACCAATCCTCCGCCACTTCCTTCGCGCCTTCCGGCAGGGCAATTGTTTCCGCAGCCACCTTTGCAAAAGCCTTGGAGCCAATGTCAGTGACCGTGGATGGAATGATCACCTCTTCCAGGGCGGTGCATCCGTAAAAGGCCTTCTCGCCGATTTCCTCCAGCCCCTCCGGCAGGATGATCTTTCGGATCTGCGATTGATCTTCAAAAGATTCCCTTCCGATGACCTTTACCGGTTTCCTGTTGATTTCCCGGGGAACCGACAAGGTCTCATCCGAAGATCCATCATAGCCGATGATCCAAACCGATTTGTCCCCTGTGACCAGGTATTCATAAGGTTTCGCGTATGTGCTCAGGCAAACCTCGGAATGGTTTCCGCTCAGATACTGTTTCAGAGCCCGGCTCATCAGATCTGTTCCGTCCGGAAGAAACAGCGACTCGATCCCGGTCCTCCGGAAGGCTCCGTCACGAATCTGATTCGCCTGGATCGCGGACGGAAGCCGAATCTCGGTCAGGGCCTCGCAGTATTCAAAGGCGTTGCTTCCGATGGTTTTCAGGCTGTCCGGGAGCCATACGCGCTTTAAATTCTTCTGGAAACGGAAGGCAGTGTCTTCTATGCGCTCTACCCCTTCTTCAATCACCAGGGAGGTGATCGAAGTCCCTTCTTTTGCATTCGGGTCAATGACATGATCGGAAATGCTGACGACCTTGTTGCCGTCCAGGGTGGCTGGAATCACAAGTTCTTCTTTCCGGGGAACGATCTTCCTGATCGTGATCCCGCCGGAGGCTTCTTCATACTCGAAGCGCGCGCTCTCTGTTTTCACGGTCTCCCGGCCGTCTTCCGTTTCGGTTTTTGTCTCCTCATCCTGCTGAGTTTGTTGGACGCTTTCCGGCGCGTCCTGCCTCTCCGCTGCGGTGGCCGTGATTGTGTCGTCCGCATTCTGAACCGTGATTTTAATCCAGGGGGCCACATAGATGTTCGCAGCATGTGCACTCAAACGGATTTCATATTCGCCGGATTTCAGGGCTGTGATACTGACCGGTCCGACTTTGCCCTTCGTGAAAAGAATGCGGAAATACGGATTCCCGTCATTATAATAAATGTATTTGTCGTCGGTGATGCAGTGCAAGTTAGACAATTCCAATTCAAAAGTTCCCTCCGGAGGGGTCCATCCGACGGGATTGATCAGGGGATTCAGATCCAGCGTTTCTCCCACCTTCATGGTATAGGCTTTCTCGATCCCGGTGATGCCTTCCGGCACGCCGGTGGGGGAATCGATCACGTGCACCTTGATGTTTACGGAGGCTGTTTGTCCGTGCCATGTGCAGGTAAGCACGCTCTCATAATCCCCGGCGATCGCCGGTTCGTCGTTCCAACCAAATGCCCAGATGCTTTTGCCGTCCAGACTGACATTGGACCACTGCAGGACATCTTCGGAGCCTTCCACAGGCTGAATGGACCACCCGGGTTCACCGCCCCACGCCGCCTTCAGTGAATCATAGTTCACGATATCCCAGGCTCCGATGTGATTATATGTCCCGCCCGTGTAGATCGTATATTCGCCGTCGCCCTGATCCAGCTTCAGCCCTTCTCCGGTGACTTCCTCAATCACGGCTCCCGTGATCACTTTCGCTTCAACGGTGATGGGTTTCCGAACCGTCACGCTGTTATTGCCGAGCGCAAGATAGAGATACAGGGGATACTGCCCCTCTTCTTTGGCGGTCAGAATTCTGCCCCATTCAATGGCATACTGATCAGCCTCCACCCTTTCGCCGAAGTCTCCCGCTTCGTTTCCGAGGGTTCCATAATAATCCATTTCCGGAGAAATCCGGACCGTATCTCCCTGCAGAATATCGTATACATCCAGGATTTTGCCTGTTG
>CADBTC010000284.1 GCA_902797445.1 uncultured Eubacteriales bacterium
CACGTTCTCAAAGCAGATGGGCTGGGTGCTTTCCACGATGGAGTAGGCGTCCACGCCTTTGCCGTTGGTGAAAGCCTTTACCTCGTCGAAGTTCTTGAAGCCGTACTTGTCCAGGACGGGCTGCAGCTGCGGCATACGTCCTTCGTAATTCTCAAACAGAGCCATTTGCTGCCCCTCCTTTTATTCTTTCCGCGGGTCGATCCACTTCACAGCGCCGTCTTCGGCCTTGAAGCGTCCATAGGTACCCAGGTTCTTCTCGTAGGCTTCCTGAGCGGGCACGCCCTTCTTGATGGCGTCCATCATCTTGCCCAGGCTCACGAACTGATAGCCGCATACCTGGTCGTCCTTGTCCAGCGCCATCTTGACCACGTAGCCTTCAGTCATCTCCAGATAACGGGTGCCCTTGGACAGGGTGCCGTACATGGTGCCCACCATGGAGCGCAGGCCCTTGCCAAGATCCTCCAGACCGGCGCCAACGCGCAAACCGTCATCGGAGAAGGCGGACTGGGTGCGGCCATAGACGATCTGCAGGAACAGCTCGCGCATGGCGGTGTTGATGGCATCGCAAACCAGGTCGGTGTTCAGAGCTTCCAGAATGGTCTTGCCGGGCAGGATTTCGCTCGCCATGGCGGCGGAGTGGGTCATGCCGGAGCAGCCGATGGTCTCCACCAGCGCCTCCTGGATGACGCCGTCTTTCACGTTCAGGCTCAGCTTGCAGCAGCCCTGCTGGGGCGCGCACCAGCCGATGCCGTGGGTATAGCCGGAGATGTCCTTGATCTCCTTGGCCTGGACCCACTTGCCTTCTTCAGGGATCGGCGCGGGACCGTGGTTAGGGCCCTTCGCCACGCATACCATGTCTTCGACTTCCTTTGTGTATTGCATGCGGCTTTGTTCCTCCTGTTCAGGTTTGTTTGTGTTCGAAACCGATTCAGTATACCATAATCCCGAATTGTTTTTCAACTGTTTTTTTATTCCTCTTTGAAATTTGGGGAAGAATGCCGATGCTGAGGACGGGAGAAGCCGCCACGGCCGGAACCAGCTCCAGGGAAAGCAGCAGGAAACGGGATGTAAAATTCGCTGCTGGATTGAGCGGCTACAGCGATATATGTGCGGCGAAAAAACGTGTCCTGCCCTTGATTGGCGTGGAAGAATCAGATACAATTGATGCCAATGAATCAGCCTGTCTGATAAAAGCTTTGTTTTGCGGGGGGAGGAGCCGGGAATGACGGATGGAACGGGAAAGAGAAAAGCGCTGTGGATGCTGATCGCCGCGATGCTGATCTGGGGAAGCATCGGCGTTTTCAGAAGGCATATCTCCATGCCCTCCTCACTGCTGTCCTGCGCCAGGGGAATTCTGGGCGGCCTGTTTCTGATGGCCTTTTCCGGGAAAGAAAAGAAGGAAATCAGGGAAAAGCTTTCCCCACGGCTGATGGCCCGTCTGATTGGAGCGGGCGTTATGATCGGCGCCAACTGGATTCTGCTTTTTGAGGCGTATAACTATACCACGGTGGCGATTGCCACCCTTTGCTACTACATGCAGCCCACTCTGGTCACGCTCCTGTCTCCCTGGATTTTCGGGGAACGGCTGACGGGGAAGAAGGCAGGATGCGCCGCGGCGGCCCTGCTTGGCATGGTGCTGGTTTCCGGCGTGACCGCGGGGGGCGGAGCGGGAAAAGCGAATCCGCAGGGGGTTCTGCTGGGCCTGGGCGCGGCGGCGCTCTATGGCGGCGTGGTGATCCTGAACAAGCGGACCACGGGTGTCGGTGCGTACAGGAGGACGACGGTGGAGCTTCTTTCAGCGGGGATTTCCATGCTCCCGTACGTGATGCTGACCGGCGACTTCAGGGAGGCTGTGTTCAGCCCGGCCGCCCTGGGCCTGACGGCGGTCATGGGCATTGTGCATACAGGAATCGCCTATGCACTTTACTTTGGAAGCATGGAGAAGCTGAAGGCGCAGACGATTGCCGTATTCAGCTATATCGATCCCGTATCCGCCCTGCTTTTTTCCGCGCTGCTGCTGAACGAACCCTTAAGCCCGGCGGGCGCGGCCGGAGCGGTTTTGATTATTGCCTCCGCGCTGATCAGCGAGATTGGGACGGGGGAATAAGATGCTTTGGATTGATGAGATATTTTTTATCAAAATGCTTCGTTATGAAGCGCTGCGATGGGATTCTCCATTGCGTTTTATTTTTTGGCAGGATTATGATACCATCCGTAGTCGCGCACGACTATAGCTGGAGCATCAGGATTGCAACCTTCCGTTTTGGGGGCTGGTATGAAAGAGAGCATTTTACTGACAGGCGGCACCGGATTCCTGGGCGCGGTCAGCCGCGCCGGGCTGCTGCATTCTACGGGCCTTCTGCGCTGCGTCCTTATTCGCCTGATCCGTATTGACAGAATGCACTTTGCAGAGTAAGTTAGAAGCGGCATCCTGAAACGAATGCACACGCTGCATCCGGGACGTTCCGTACGGATCAGGAAGAACGGAACGATGACGGACGGAGTCTTTCCGATCTGGCGGGAAAGCCATGATATCAGAGGAGAAAAGCGCATGAATAATCTGGAACGGCGGGATCGGGAGATCCTGTATATCTCGGACGATCAGGTCTTTGAAGAACAAAAGAAGTGCCGCACGATCCTGCAGAAGCTGAATTTTATGGATCGGGCGGACTTTTCGGGGATCGCAGCAGTGGTGAAGGAGCTGTTTGGCACCTCGGACGGAGCGTTTGTAAATCCGCCCTTCTACTGCGACTATGGAAGCCATATTCATGTGGGAAAGAATTTCTTCGCCAACTATAACTGCACCATCATTGATGTGGCGCCTGTAGTGATCGGCGATAACTGCCAGATGGCGCCTAATGTAGCGATTTACACGGCGGGTCATCCGGTGCATCCCGCAGCGCGCAATACCGCGTACGAGTATGGCATCAGCGTCATCATCGGCCATAATGTATGGATCGGCGGCAATTCGGTCATCCTTCCCGGGGTGCATATCGGAGACAATACGGTCATCGGTGCGGGAAGCGTGGTCACGAAGGACATCCCCGCCTGGAGTGTTGCTGCCGGCAACCCCTGCCGGGTGATTCGAGGCATCACGGAAGCGGACCGGGAATTCTATTTCCGCCATGTTCCCGTGGATCAGGAAGCGTTGGAACATATGCGGCGGATGTGGGCGGAGAACGAGGATCCGGTCAAATACCCGGTACATAATCCGTCGAAACAGGCCGCAGATAACGTAAACCCGGACTGAAGCATGGTTCTCATATTGAAAGGAGTGGGCAGGATGATTTCGGTCAATCTGTACTATACAGGCAAAGACGGAAGCGCCAGAGCCTTTGCGCAGGAAATGGAGGTATCCGGAATTGCCGCGGATATCCGGGCTGAAGAGGGCAATCTTCGCTATCAGTATTTCCAGCCGCTGGATGATCCGGAAACCATTTTGCTGATCGATAGCTGGCGCGATCAGGCTGCCATCGACGCGCATCATGCCTCGCCGATGATGGCAAAGCTGGCGGCGCTTCGGGAAAAATACGATCTCCATATGACGGCTGAACGGTATGTGAGCGAGAGCCTTGGGACAGACACGCAATACATCCGAAAATAAAGATACGGAACGGAAACGAGGGGCACGCCTTTCACCACGGCTGGGCATTAAATGATGAGCTCAGCCGGGAGGCGGAAAAGAAAGAAGGAATGCGAATATGCTGGATTATCCCGTGGAAATGATGCTTGACAACCGATTCGTGAAGGTATTTGACCTTCAGTATGCTCCGGGGCGGCACTACTATGAGGCGACCCGGAGAGCCAGAGCGGACCTGGTGGCGGACATGGATGAAGCAGCCTTCCGCAGCATGGTGCCGGATGCCGTGTCCATTTGCGTCGTGTGGCACACGGAGGGGCGGGAGGACCGGATGCTTCTGAACCGAGAATTCCGATATCCGCTTGGGCAGACTGTGCTCAGCGTTCCCGCCGGGCTGATTGATCCGGGGGACCGGGGGCTGACCCGGGAGGAAGCCATCCGCCAGGCGGCGGTGCGGGAACTGTTTGAGGAAACGGGCATTACGGCGGGAGAGAAAGACACCTTTACCGCGCTGCATCCCTGTCTGTTCTCCTCTCCGGGGCTGACGGACGAGAGCAACGCCATGGCCCGGATCGATCTGTACGGGCACGCGGAAAGCGAGCTGAATCAGAGCCACGCGGAAGGCGCGGAGAAATTCGAAGGATTCCGGCTGGTCACCCGGGAAGAAGCCAAAGCC
>CADBTC010000285.1 GCA_902797445.1 uncultured Eubacteriales bacterium
GAGCGGGATATCGGCAAGATGCCCGTCCTGGAGTGCAAGCATCTGGGGATCGACTTCGGGGGCCTGACGGCGGTGGAGGACTTTAACCTGATCATCGGCAAAACGGAAATCGCCGGGCTCATCGGGCCCAATGGGGCGGGGAAAACCACCGTGTTCAACCTGCTGACCAAGGTGTACGAGCCCACGCGGGGCAGCGCCATGATCAACGGGATCGACATGCACGGCATGGATACCGTGGCGGCCAGCCGGCACGGCATCGCCCGCACGTTTCAGAACATCCGCCTGTTTTCCAACATGACCGTGGAGGACAACGTGCGCATCGGGCTGCATAACCAGGTTCGCTACGGCATGTTCACCGGGATCCTGCGGCTGCCGGGATACTGGAAAAAGGAGCGCGAGCAGCACGAAAAGGCCCTGGAGCTGCTGAGCATCTTCGGCATGCAGGACATGGGGGACATGCTGGCGGGGAGCCTGCCCTACGGGGCCCAGCGGCGGCTGGAGATCGTCCGCGCCCTGGCCACCAATCCCAGCCTCCTGCTGCTGGATGAGCCGGCCGCGGGCATGAACCCGCACGAAACCCAGGAGCTGATGGACAATATCATCCGCATCCGGGATCAGTTCCAGATCGCGGTCATGCTGATCGAGCACGATATGAACCTGGTTATGGGGATCTGCGAGGGCATCTGCGTGCTGAACTACGGGAAGATCATCGCCAAGGGCACCGCGGAGGAGATTCAGCGCAACCCGGTGGTCATCGAGGCCTATCTGGGGAAGCAGCATCAGGCAGAGGAGGCGGAAGCCGGAAAGGAGGCGCCGAAGGCATGAGCATGCTGGAAATTAACGATATTCATGTGTTTTACGGCGCGATCCACGCCATCAAGGGCGTTTCCTTCGAGGTCCGGGAGCACGAAATCGTCACCCTGATCGGCGCCAACGGCGCGGGAAAATCCACGATCCTCAATACCGTGGCGGGGCTGCTCCGGCCCCGCAGCGGGCAGGTGCTTTTCGAGGGGAAGAACATCGGCAGCACCCCGGCCAGCAAGATGGTGGGCCTCGGGATGGCGCTGTGCCCGGAAGGGCGGCGGATTTTTCAGCAGATGACCGTGCGGGAAAACCTGGAAATGGGCGGGTATTCCCGGCCGGCGGCGGAGATTCCCGGTTCCGTGGAGGACGCTTTCCAGCGTTTCCCCCGGCTCAAGGAGCGGGAAAAGCAGATCGCCGGAACCCTGTCCGGTGGCGAGCAGCAGATGCTGGCCATGGCCCGGGCGCTGATGAGCAAGCCCAAGCTCATGATGCTGGACGAGCCGTCCATGGGGCTGGCCCCCATTCTCGTGGAGCAGATTTTTGACATCATCCGGGAGCTGCACGCGGCGGGGACGACGATCCTGCTGGTGGAGCAGAACGCGCAGATGGCCCTGTCCGTGGCGGACCGGGCGTACGTCCTGGAAACCGGAAAAATCTCCATGAGCGGGGAGGCAAAGGCCCTCCTGCGGGACGATAACGTGCGGAAGGCCTATCTGGGGAACTGAGAAAGGCGCCGCCGGGGTTTTTGGAAACAGGAAGAAAGCCGCCCGAAAAGCGGCGGGACGAAACAGAAACAGGCTGTCAGAGAGAGGGAAAAAAGATGAATCTGCAGGAAAAACTGCTGGAGCGCTTTCTGCGCTACGTATCCGTGACCACCCAGAGCAAGCCGGAATCAAAAGTCATTCCCAGCACCCCCGGCCAGTGGGACCTGGCCCGGATGCTGGCGAAGGAAATCGAGGAGCTGGGCGCCGTGGATGTGACGGTGGATGAGCATGCCGTCGTCATCGGCCGGCTGCCCGCCCGGCTGCCGGAGGGGCACGGCCCCGTGCCCACGGTGGGCTGGGTGACCCATATGGATACGGTGGACGTGGGCCTGTGCCCGGATATTCATCCCCGGGTCATCCGGAACTATCAGGGCGGGGATATCTGCCAGAACGAGGAAAAGCAGATTTACATCCGGGTGGCGGAGCATCCGGAAATTCTGAAGTATATCGGGCAGGACATCGTGGTCAGCGACGGCACCAGCGTGCTGGGAGCGGACGATAAAGCCGCGGTGGCCAATGTGGTCACGGCCCTGGAGGTGCTCAGGGAGCATCCGGAGCTGCCCCACGGAGAAATGTATATCTGCTTCGTGCCGGACGAGGAAATCGGCCTGTGCGGCGCCAAATCCATGGATCTTTCCCGCTTCCCGGTGGATTTCGCCTATACCATCGACTGCTGCGCCCAGGGCGAGCTGGTCTATCAGACCTTTAACGCCGCCTCCGGCTGGCTGGAGATTACCGGCGTCACGGCCCATCCCATGTCCTCCAAGAACAATACGGTGAACCCGATCCTGATCGCGGTGGATTTCATCAATCTACTGGACCGCGGGGAAACCCCGGAGCATACGGAAAAGACGGAGGGATATATTTGGGTTCAGGGCATCCAGGGCAACCAGGCCACCACCACGGTGAAGCTGAACATCCGGGACCATAACCGGGAAAAGTTCCTGGCGAAGAAGGAATACCTGCAGGCCTGCACGGAAATGATGCGGAAGCGGCACCCCAAGGCGAAGTTGAAGCTGACGCTGAAGGACGATTACGGCAACATCAACGACGCCATCACCCCGGAGAACCGGAAGTGCGTGGATTACCTGTTCCAGGCCATGAACGAGCTGGGCATCGAGATTCACGATATCGCCATGCGGGGCGGCACCGACGGATCCTTCCTTTCCACCCGGGGAATCCCGACCCCCAATTACTTTACCGGGGCGGAGAATTTCCACTCCCGCTGCGAATTCCTGCCCCTGGGGGCCATGGAGAACTCCTGCAGAACGACGCTGAAGCTGATCGACCTGATCGCGAACAGCTGAGCATCCGCCTGCCGCGCAGGCTGATTCCGCGCAAATGCGCAGGATCCCGTTGCAGTGACGCTTCGGCGCCCCTTCGGGGCTGACAAACCGCTTTCGGCGGGCCAAACGAAGCTGCGCATGAAAAAAAGAAAACCCGGCTCAGGCCGCACTCCGGTGCGCCTGGCCGGGCTTTTTTTGCTGTAAAGGGTTTCCGGAAGCGGAAGGGGTCAGCCGCCGATCTGATTCATCCGGCGGAATTCCGGGTCTTCCACCTGTTCCCCAAAGCCGTGGTTTTCCGGCTTGCGCAGAACGGCCTGCCGGACGGCCTCTCCGATTTCCGCGTCGGAGGCGCCGCCGCGCAGGAGGCTGCGGAGGTCCAGCCCCTCGCGGTGATTCAGGCAGAGCTTCAGGATGCCCTCCGGGGTCACGCGGATCCGATTGCATCCGCCGCAGAAGGCGTGGCTGACCGCGCCGATGAAGCCGATGCTCCCCTGAAAGCCGGCCGGCTTTCCGTAAACCGCGGGCCCCATGCCGTGGGGAGCGGGATCCGGGGCAAGGGGGCCGAAGGCTTTCTCGATGGCCGCGCACACGTCCTCCGTTGGCACCGGGGACAGGGCTTTTCCGTATCCCACGGGCATCAGCTCGATAAAGCGGACATCC
>CADBTC010000286.1 GCA_902797445.1 uncultured Eubacteriales bacterium
ACCACGTCCGTCCAGAACTGCTTTACCGTTCCGCTGATCAGGCTTCCCCGCCAGACCACCGGGTCCGTCTCGTTTTCCAGCAGCAGATTCACGCTCATCATCCGGATGCCCGTGCGGCTTTCCGCCGGCAGGATTCCCTCGTCGCTGCCCATGGCCGGATCGTGAATCCCAAACATCTTCGGGATGCTGGGGCCGGTGATGTCCCCGTCCAGGATCGCGGTCTGGAAACCGTTACGCTGGGCCAGCACCGCCGTCAGCCCGGTGACCAGACTCTTGCCCACGCCGCCCTTTCCGCTGACGACAGCGATGACCTTTTTCACCCGGCTGCTGGTATTCAGGGGTGCCAGCAGGCTCTCCGTCGTGCGGCTGGCGCAATCCGATCCGCACGTGGAGCAGTCATGTGTGCATTCTGACATGTTTTTTCTTCACCTCATTTGTTTTCTCAGAGAGCCGGCTCCTGTGACCGACTCCCAAAATGAATATCTTCGACCTTCAGACGTGTTTTCCCTCTTTTTTCCGTTTTTTCGCTTGAGGGACCGCCAGGTTCCATGGATTCCCAGCCTTTCCCGCCGAAGCGGAAGGCTCGGTTCCTCCCGGCATCAGTAGCCGAAGAGAATCTCCAGGGTCCGTTCCCCGGCCACCCCATCCGGTGTCAGCCCGTTTTCCCGCTGGAAGGTACGGATGGCCTCCGTGGTTTCCGCGTCATACACGCCGGTGATCCGGCCCAGATAGCCCATCTGAACCAGGCAGTCCTGGATTTCCGTCACCAGCTCGCCCCGATCACCCTCCCGGGAGGAGGAATAGTCCACCTCCGCCGCGGAAGCCGGCATCGCCTGGGCGGAATAGAGCCGGCTCAGGGTCGCACTGCCCGCCACCCCATCCACCGGGCTCAGCTTGTTTTGGATCTGGAAAGCCCGGACCGCATCGGCTGTGGTCTGACCGTAGACCCCGTCCACTCTTCCGGTATAATACCCCAGTTCATAGAGCGTATACTGCAGGTTCCGCACCGCCGTGCCCTCTTCTCCGACCCGCAGGGCGGAGTAGGCCACCTGGTCGCTGCTGCGGTAGAGGGACCGCTGGGTGGCGGGCCCGGCCTTTCCGTCCACGGTCAGATTGTTGCGCAGCTGATACGCCATGACCGCGGCCTTTGTGCTTTCCCCAAACCGCCCGTCCACGCTCCCGTTATAATATCCCAGCCGCTTCAGCTCCGTCTGCAGCCTTTTGACGGTCTCTCCCTCCGATCCCAGTTCCAGCGTCACATACCCGCTGGAGGAGATGCCCGCCGTATCCTGTCCGTTCCCGGCAGACGTGCTGGCGGAGCTTTCCGCGGCGGTGCTGACGGGGGATCCCCCGTTTTTGATGGCTTCGCTGCTGTAGATCCGCCCCAGGGTGGCCGTGCCGGCCTTCCCGTCCGCGGTCAGGCCGTTACGCTGCTGGAAGGCGATCACCGCCGCTTCGGTAATGATACCGTAGCTGCCGTCCGGCGTTCCGCTCAGGTATCCCAGCTCCTTCAGCCGCTTCTGCAGCGCCCGGACCGCGTCGCCCTCGCTGCCTCTTTCCAGGGTTTCCCCGGTGCTGGCCGCCATGCCGGACGCGCGGGCCGCAGAAGCAGAATACAGGGCGTTCAGGGTATCCGGACCAGCGACCCCGTCCTCCCAGAGACCCTTCGTCCGCTTCTGGAAAGCCCGAACTGCCGCCTCCGTGGCTTCGTCATAATTACCCGTGGCCTTGCCTCCCAGATACCCCAGCTGGATCAGCCGGTTCTGCAGCGTCCGCACCTTCGCGCCTCGGGAACCCGTCTGCAGGTAGTAATCCCTGGTCAGGTTGGGCGTAGCCGTGGGCCGCGGTGTGGCTGTTACCCGGGGTGTCGGCTTCGGCGTTCTGGTGGGCTTCGCCGTAGGTTTCGTTGTGGGTTTTGCCGTCGGCTTCTTTGTCGGTTTCGGGGTCGGCGTGGCACTGGCCTGCTTTTTGGTGATGGCGCTGCTGCTGTTCAGCTTCTCCAGCGTCTTCTCGCCCGCCTTGCCGTCCGCTGTCAGCCCGTTGGCCTTCTGAAACGCCTTCACGGCCGCCTCCGTGGCGGGGCCGAAGTCCCCGTCCGCGCTGCCCGAATAGTATCCCAGCTGCTTCAGGCGCCGCTGCAGCTCCCGGACCTCTTCCGATCCGGTGAATCCCCGCTGCAGGGATTTGGGTGTAGGCGTCGGGGTCGCCGGCGCACGGGTCACCGTCTGAATGGTTTCCCGCGGCGCCGCGGTCACCACCGGGGTCTGCCCCGTCTGGCTCCCCGGCGTAGGGGTCACAAAAACAATCGTGCTGCTCTGGGGCGAGGTTTCCGGCAGAACGGAAACCACCGGCCCCGGCTGCGGCGTAGGTGTCACCCCCGACACCGTTCCCCAGTCGCTCCATCCCCCGGTGCCCGGGGGCATGGTGGGCGTGGGCGTGGCCTCGGGCGAGGCCGGCTGTCCAGGATTCGGCGTCACCGCCGTGCCGGTATCGGTGACAGCAATCGTATTCCCCGGTCCGAAAAGGTTCTGGGTCGGCACCACCACCGTATCCGGCGTCACCTCCACCGTAGCCGTAGGCGCCAGGGTCTGGAAGGGCAGATTGCCGCTGTCCGTGCGGTAGTCCCCGCTGCTGATATCATCCGGCGCGATATAGCACCCGGTCAGAAGCAGGCAAAGCCCCAGGCACGCCGAAATCGGCAGCGCCCGGCGCAGGAGCACGCGCCTCGCCGTCTTCTGATCCTTTTCCCTATGATCTCTTTCCTTCAAGCGGCATTCCCTCCTTCCGCCCGTATCGGTATTTCCTTCCCGGAGCGCTTTTCCGTTCGGGGGAGAAGGCGCTCCGGCATATCTCCTCCCCCTTCCGCAGCCCCCCGGGTTTTTCCGGAGACTGTTTGTTCCCCGGCGCACTGAAACGGCTGCCGGAGATTCAGGGCACCGTGGGAAACAGCTCTGTAAAGGTCTGGTAGTGATCCGCCGTGTACCAGACCCGCCCGTCGCTGGAATAGATGATCCGATGCGCGTTGCGCTTCTTCCCGGTATAATAGCAGTCCGCTTCCCGGTAGGTGATTCCCTTCCCCGTGGGCAGAAGCCCTTCATAATTGCCAAACCGGTCCCCGCCGATGCTCTTGCCCGGCGCCACATCCCCCACATAGTTCCGGCTGCTGTCCCATCCCAGGCGCTGGGCTTCCTTCTTGGTAATGAAGTTATCCGGCAGCTCCCCATGCGCAAAGATATAGTCCGCAATGCTCTGGGGATCGGTAATCGGCCCCTCCGGCACCGGGGTGGGCGTAACCGCGCCCTCCTCCGCCGGCGCGGGGGTCGCCGTTTCCTTCGGCACGGGGGTCGGCGTATTCTTTTTCTTTCTGCTCCTGGCCAGCGTATCCGCCATGGCGCTCACGTCCGTCCATTCGGCCGCAAACGCCGGCGCCGCTTCGCCCAGCAGCAGCCCAAGCGCCAGTACCAGGGCCAGCAGCATCCGCAGTGTCTTTTTCATCTTCGAGCCTCCTCCCGTTCCGCCCTTTTCCTGTTTTTCCCTTCCATCCGCGCAGCTGTTCAGCCGCTCCGTTCTCCGGGCTGAACCGTTCGCTTCTGCTTCTTGTTCTCCCTCTCTCTACTTGTGATACCGCTCCCCC
>CADBTC010000287.1 GCA_902797445.1 uncultured Eubacteriales bacterium
CTGTATAAGGTCATCGACGCCAGCCAGAAGCTGGGCGTCAACCTGGTGACCACCTTCATCGGCCGCGACCAGTACAAAACCGTGGAGGAGAACCTGGTTCTGGCGAAGGAAATCTGGACCCCCATCCTGGAATACGCCGGCGCCCGGGGCGTGAAGGTCGCCATCGAAAACTGCCCCATGCTCTTCGGCCCGGATCAGTGGCCCGGCGGCCAGAACCTGATGACCACCCCGGCCATCTGGCGGAAGATGTTCGAAATCCTCCCCTACGATAACTTCGGGCTGAATTTCGACCCCTCCCACTTCGTCTGGCAGATGATGGATTACATCGCGCCCCTCTATGAATTCAAGGATAAGCTCTTCCACATCCATTTCAAGGATATCAAGCTCTATCCCGAAAAGCTGAACCAGGTGGGCATCATGGCCTATCCCCTGGACTATATGAGCCCCAAGCTCCCCGGCCTGGGCGATGTGGACTGGGGCCGCTACGTCTCCGCCTTAACCGATATCGGCTACGACGGCTTCGCCTGCATCGAGGTGGAGGACCGCGCCTTCGAAAGCAGCCGGGAGCGCATCCTCGATTCCCTCCGCCTCTCCAAGCGCTACCTCGACCAGTTCGTCATCTAAACAAGACACGGCAAGACACGGGGACGGTCAAGACACGGGGACGGTTCTTCTGTCTTGCCAGCAGGCCAAGGCAAGACACGGGGACGGTTCTTCTGTCTTGACAGACAAGACACGGGGACGGTTCTTCTGTCTTCAAGACACGGGGGACGGTTCTTCTGTCTTGCCAGACCAGGCCAAGGAAACCAGACAAAAGAACCGTCCCCGTGTCTGCCCGTGTCTGCCAGTTCGTGATCTAAAAAGGAAAAGGAGAACGGCATTTTGGCCTTTCCCAAAACGTATATCAGCATCGACCTCAAGTCCTTTTATGCCAGCGTCGAACTGGCCGACCGGAAATACGATCCCATGACCACCAACCTGGTCGTGGCCGATCCGTCCCGGACGGAGAAAACCATCTGCCTCGCCGTCTCCCCTTCCCTGAAGGCCCACGGCATCTCCGGCCGGGCCCGCCTGTTCGAAGTCATCCGGCGGGTAAAGGAAGTCAATGCCCAGCGCTTCGCCCGGGCGAAAAAGCTGGGGCTCCTGCCGAAGGACGAGGCCGGAAAATACCACTTCAAAGCCAAATCCTTCGACGCCAACGCGCTGGCCGCGGATCCCGCCCTGGAGCTGACCTATATCGTCGCCCCGCCCCGGATGCGGCTCTACGAGGAAATCAGCACAAAAATCTTCTCCATCTATTCCAAGTACATCAGCCCGGAGGACATCCACGTCTATTCCATCGACGAATGTTTTCTCGATGTCACTTCTTATCTGCAGGCCTATCGCCTCTCCGCCCATGACCTGGCCATCTCGATGATCCGGGAGGTGCTCCGCGAAACCGGCATCACCGCGGCCGCCGGCATCGGCACCAATCTGTATCTGGCGAAGGTCGCGATGGATATCGTCGCCAAGCATGTGCCCGCCGACAAGGACGGCGTCCGCATCGCGGAGCTGGACGAGATGCGCTATCGGCGGCTCCTGTGGTGCCACCGGCCGCTCACCGACTTCTGGCGCGTGGGGCGCGGCATTGCCCGGCGGCTGGAAAAATTGGGCTGCTTTACCATGGGCGATATCGCCCGGCTCAGCGAGCAGAATGAAAGCCGGCTCTATGACGCCCTCGGCATTAACGCGGAGCTGCTCATCGATCACGCCTGGGGCTGGGAGCCCACGGAAATCAGCACCATCAAAGCCTACCGCCCCGAAACCAACTCCATCTCCTCCGGCCAGGTCCTGATGGAGCCCTATCCCGCGGAGAAAGCCCGCATCGTCGTCCGGGAAATGGCGGAGCAGCTGGCCCTGGACCTGCTGCGGAAGCGGGTCGTGACCCGCCAGGTGGTGCTGACCGTCGGCTATGACCGGGCCAGCATCTCCCCCTCGCCCACCGTCCCGGGCGCGTTCGTGGTCGCCAAAACGGGCGAAATCTACCGGGGAAAAGTCAAAAAGGATCCCTACTACGGCCGGCTCCAGCCGGAGCCCGCTCACGGCACAGAGCATATCGACCGCTGGACCAGCTCCGCCCGGAGAATCGCGGACGCCATGATGACCCTGTATGACCGGATCATCGACCCGGATCTGATGATCCGGAGGATGTATGTCGTGGCCGCCAACCTGATCGGCGAGGACGAAATCCCCCAGGAAGCGCCGGAGCAGCTGTCCCTCTTCGTGGACTATGACGCCCTGGAAAAAGAACGGGCGCAGCAGCAAAAGATCGACGAAAAGGAGCGGAAAATCCAGCAGGCCGCCCTCCGTCTCCAGGAAAAATTCGGAAAAAACGCCCTCCTGAAGGGCCTGAACCTGCAGGAAGGCGCGACCGCCATCATGCGAAACGGCCTCATCGGCGGGCATGCCGCCGATCAACCCCAGCAAGGAGGTGCCCGCCATGACCAGGGGAATCACGGGGAAGGAACCTGACCCCGCCATCGTCTACGCGGATATCATCGACCATCCGCACTGGCAAAGCCCCACCCGGCCGCGCATGAGCCTCCACGACCGCGCCGCCCAGTTCGCCCCCTTCGCCGCCCTCACCGGCTATCA
>CADBTC010000288.1 GCA_902797445.1 uncultured Eubacteriales bacterium
CCTGGAAACGAAAAAATTTGCCGTTCAGGCGGTTCCATGGTATATTTTCAGAGAAAGGGATTTGACAAAGAAGGAGTAAGGGAAAATGAACGGTGCGACATTATGCTGGCTGGGGCAGATGGGCTTGATGATGCAGATGGGGGAGACGCGGCTGTGCGTGGATTATTTTGCGTCCCCGCGGGCGGACCGGCAGGTTCCGCCCCCGATTTCCGCCGATCGGGTGGAGGGCGTCCAGGTCTTTCTGGGAACCCATGATCATCTGGATCACATCGATCATGAGGCCTGGAAGGTATGGGCGAAGACCTGCCCGGACGCCCTGCTTGTCTTTCCGGAGGCGCACAGGGACGCGGTGCTGGCGGACGGAATCGATGGGGCCCGTGCGCGGGGCATGAACGACGGGGAAACCATCCGGATCCGGGATGTGACGATTCACGCTGTCGCCGCGGCGCACGAATTCCTGCACAGGGATGAAAACGGACGGTATCCCTGCCTGCAGTATGTGATCGAATGGGGCGGTCTGCGCGTGTATCATGCGGGGGATACCCTGCGGTATGAAGGAATGCTGCCCCGGCTGCAGGGCTTCGGACGGATCGACGCGGCGCTGCTTCCCATCAACGGGCGGGACGGCAGACGCTACCGGAGGGACTGCATCGGAAACATGACGTTCCAGGAAGCGGCCGATCTGGCCGGGGAATTAAAACCGGGGCTTGTGATACCCGGACACTGGGATATGTTTGCGGATAATCCGGGGGATCCCGCGGCGTTCGCGGATTATCTGGACGCGAAATACGGCATGAAATGTTCTGTTCCGAAGATCATGGAACCGATCCGGATCGGGGACGGGCAGAAACGCTGACGGGGAATCGAGCATGGCGCAGATCATCATTCACGTGGACATGGACGCGTTCTTCGCTTCCGTCGAGATTCGGGACAACCCCTCCCTCCGGGGCGTGCCGCTGATTATCGGTTCCCTTCCCTCGGAGCGGGGCGTCGTCGCCACCTGCAGCTATGAGGCGCGGAAATTCGGCATTCACTCCGCGATGAACATCAAGGAGGCATACCGGCTCTGCCCGCACGGCGTGTATATGCACGGAAACTACGAAAAATACCGTGCGGTTTCCAATGCGCTGCACGAGATCTGGAATGAATACGCTGCGGCTTACGAGTACATTGCGCTGGACGAAGCCTATCTGGACGTGACGGAGAGCGCCGGCAGCTGGGAGCGCGCCTGTGAGTTCGCCAGGCGCATCAAGCAGCGGACGCTGGAGGAGCAGGGGCTGACCTGCTCCGTGGGCGTCGCGTATTCAAAAACGGCGGCGAAAACGGCCAGCGAGGAGAAAAAACCGAACGGATACTTTGAGATTCCGACACCGGAGGATTTTATCCGTCTGATCATCGACCGGGATGTCCGCGTCCTCTATACGGTGGGCGCAAAAACGGCTGAAAAGCTGAACCGGATGGGCATCCGCACGGTGCGGGATATTCAGACGCGCCAGGATGATATCATCCGGATCTTCGGAAAGCAGGGCCAGTGGATAACCCAGCTGGCCTTCGGCATCGACGACCGGAAGGTGAGCCCCTACAGGCCGGAGGACGCCAAGTCCATCAGCCGGGAGCTTACGTTCCAGGAGGATGTATCGGACTTTGGCCTGCTGTCGGATGTGCTTCTGCTGCTGGCCATCAGCGTGGAACGGCGTGCGGAGCGGGTGGGGCTGTACGGGGAAGGAGTTACGCTGAAACTCACCTACAAGGATATGAAGAGCATCACCCGGTCCAGACTGATCCCTTCCACCCGTTCCGCGGTGCGCATTTATGAGGAAGCCATTCGCCTGCTGGACCAGGTTCCGCAGCGGCCGGTCCGCCTGGTGGGAGCCGGAATCTATCATCTGACCGGGGAATACGGCAGGCAGATGCGGATGGACGAGCTGATGCCGGACTTCCGGGAGCGGCAGCAGGAAAAGCTGGCGCGGGAGCTGAAACGCCTGGGAGACCGGTATGGCCTGGATTTTGCCGGAAAGCTGGACAAGGTTTTTCAGGGCGAAACGCTCTACAGGACGATCGAGTACATGCGCAGGCACAGAGGATAGCGCCGCGTGCACCGAGGACTCGGAGGTTTCCCCGCCTTTTTGCGCATTGGAAAAATAACCCCTCTTATTTTTCTCATCTGATCCTGTATTTTGACCTTCTTTGACCTTATTATATAGTCACGGTCGAGGGAATGACCGGAATGATTGAAGGAGGTTTGAAACGATGTATGGTTATGGACGCGGCCCGATGCACGGAGGCTTTGGCCCCATGGGCGGCCCGATGC
>CADBTC010000289.1 GCA_902797445.1 uncultured Eubacteriales bacterium
AAGATCCGGGCCCAGGCCCTGCCCGAAACGCATATGACGGAGATGCCCGCCCTGACGGATGCCGGGGCATACCTCGCGGATCAGGTGGCGCCGCTGCCGCTGGACAGGATTCCCCTGGTCCTGGTGGGCGGATCCTTTAATAACGACCGGCATCTGACCCGCCAGCGGGGGGATTTGTGCCATCTGCTGGACCGGATCCTGGCGGAAGGGGATCCGGAAAAGATGTTCTTGGTCATCGGCCACAGCCTGAGCGGATACGAAAAATACCTGCTGCGGCGGAATCAGGGGAAATTCCGGATCTTTGCCTTTGTGCCCGCCCGCCTGTCCGCCCAGGAGGCGGAGAAGCTCCGGAAAGCCGGCGTGGAAATCCGGGTTTCCATCGAACCCAGCGCCATGGGCGTATATAAAAGCTTCGCCTTTGAAATCTTTAAGCGCCGTCCGTCGGTGCTCGTCGCCCTGGACGGCAATTCCGCCGGCGCCAATATGATTCAGGAAGCCAAAAACGGCCGGGGCAAGAGCCGGATTTTCGTCTATGAAGGCGCCCGGATGCTTCGGGAAAAAGCCCTGAGCCTGCAGGGGTACGCCGCGCTGTTTAACGAGAAAAGCGACCTGGCCGGGCAGGTCCGGGAGGCGGTGGATGCCCTCCATCCCCTGCACTGGCTGAAAGCATAGGCGATGCCGTTTTCATGAAAAAAACATGCCTTTCTTCACGGGGCATGTTTTTTGATGCACTGGGACCGCCTCCCGCTGTCTGCTTTGGCTGAAAGGAAATCGGATCAGGCTTCTCCCCAGTGCCGGAGAACAAACCGGACGGCCAGGCTGACCCAGATCTGATTATCCGGCACCGCCTGCGCGGGATCCTTGGAGGTGATCTCCTGGCAGGTGCTGATGCCGTGGCAGCCCTTCTCAAAGATGTGCAGTTCAAAAGGCACATGGCAGCGCCGCAGGGCCGCGGCATACAGGAGGCTGTTTTCCACGGGCACGGATTCGTCCTCCTGGGTGTGCCAGAGGAAGGTGGGCGGCGTCCGGGCGGAAACCTGCGTTTCCAGGCTCATCCTCTCCAGCACGTCCAGCCGGTTGTCCGGCTCCTCCGCCGATCCCAGCAGCCCGTGTCGGGATCCCTCGTGGGTAAACGCCCCCATGGTCAGCACCGGATAGCAGAGGATCTGGCTGTCCGGCCGCCAGGAGGCGCCGCCCCCCAGCACCTGCTCAAAGACCGGATCCTGCCACAGCGTCCCCACGGTGCCCGCCAGATGCCCGCCGGCGGAAAAGCCGCAGACGGTAATGGCATCCTGCTTCACATGCCATTCCCCGGCGTGGGCCCGGCAGTACTGGACCGCCCAGGCCAGCTCCAGGGCCGCTGTGGGATAGCGGCTGGGTGCGCAGCTGTAGCGAAGCACCGCCGCGTGAATCCCCTCCGCGAGAAACTTCAGGGCGATAGCCTCCGCCTCCCGGGAGGAGCAGTAGTGATACGCGCCGCCGGGGACCACGATGACCAGGGGTCTCTCCGGATGCAGGGTGATGTCCGCCAGATGGGGCAGGATCATCAGATTCAGCGTCGCCGGCCGCTCCGGAGGACGCACTCCTGCTTTTTCATACGCCACGTCAACCTGGATCATTTCCTGCATCTGTTTTTGCTCCTTTCAGAATGCTCGGAGCCGGAAGATTCGGGCCCGGTATGAAAATTGTAATGCCATTTCCCTGAAAAAGCAATTCCCGGTTTCCCCGCATGGTTGCTTTTTCGGAGGCGGTGTTTTATAATGGCAGTCGGGAAGGTGTTTCCCCCGTCCGCTCCGGTCGGAAGGACGGAGGATAAAAGATGGAGGATGAAAGATGGATTACGTATTTATGATGGACAGCGACAGCGATCTGCCCTACGACCTGAAGGTCAAATACGATATTCCCGTGGTTTATATGCCATACGCCATGGACGGCAAAGAATATTTCGACGATCTGGGGCAGACCCTGAATCACAAGAGCTATTACGACCGGATGCGGGCCGGCGCCATTCCGGTGACCTCCGCCCTGAACGAGGACGTGTATCTGGATTATTTTGAGCCCATTCTGAAGGAAAAGGATCTGCTGTTTCTGGCCTTCTCCAGCAAAATGAGCTCCACGATTCAGGCGGTGTATGCCGCCCGGCAGCAGCTGCTCGCCAGGTATCCGGAGCGGAAATTTATCGTCGTGGATTCCCTGAGCATCTCCGCGCCGCTGGCGCTTCTGGGCCTCAAGGCGCACGAGATGTACCGGCGCGGCGCCCCCATCGAGGAGGTGGCCCGGTGGCTGGAGGACAATAAGCTCCGCTGCCACGGCTGGTTTACGGTGGATGATCTGAAGTATCTGAAGCGGGGCGGCCGCATCTCCCCCACCGCGGCGGCCTTCGGCGCCATGCTGGATATCAAGCCCGTCATCTGTGAAGCCCGGGACGGGACGCTGCAGAGCGTGGAGCGGGTTCGGGGCCGGAAAAAGGCGCTGAACGTGCTGGTGGACAAATTAATGGAATACGAGCCGGATCCCGGCGAAAGCCCCGTGATCATCCTGCATGCCGACACGCCGGACGAGGCCGCGGAGCTGAAGGATCTGATCCATAAACGGGACTCCGCCCT
>CADBTC010000290.1 GCA_902797445.1 uncultured Eubacteriales bacterium
CAGCATCCGGTATACTTGGGAAAAGTCGCCGTACACGTATTCATATTTCCAGCCGGTGTACTCCGAAAGCTTGCGGTAATACTCGTAGGCGTATCCGGTTTTGACCGCGCCCTCCCGCGCGCCCTCCTGAAAAACGTCGTTTTCGTAATATCCGACCCGGACGGTTCTGGGTTTCGAGTCTGCGACGGCTGCGGGCGGCAGAAGGAGAAGAAGCGTCACGAGCGCGCACAGCAAGATGGCTATGCGGCGCTGAAATGGCTCCGTTCCTTTGACGTTGCTCCTGTGCATATGGGTGGTCCTCCTTTTCGGCCGAGACCTCAATATCATTCCGTGCGCTCCTCCGAATCTGCGCAGATCCTGATCTTGCAGTCAGTTTCTCAAAAATGCATTATAAAACAGGCTGAGCCTGCTTTCAAGTCCCTCAAAAGGAGACAGGTACCCGTCCCTGTCTCCGAACAGAAAGGGGCTGCCCCTTCTGATCTTCTCAGATCATTTTGAGGCAGCTCCTATAAAATGGCAATCCGTACGGCGAAGTTGCAAGTCAAGGGAAAAGGGAAAAGTGGAAAAAAATCGGGGAAAGTGGCAACGCGGAACGAACCGGATTGTCTATAACAGCGCTAAGCAGCATGAACATGTGCACGGGATCGGAAAGGGCAGGGGATGTTCTCCGCGTACAGGCTGGATCTGGATCATGTGGCAAAGCCCGGACGGGCCCTTCCTCCCGGAATGGGAGGCATTACAGGGACAGAGGGACAGGAGGAAATCCGGCAGTCGGCAGCGAATCATGGAGGTGCAAATGAAATTGCATTCAGGGTGGCATGGAAAGGAGAAAAAACATGATGAAAAGAATGATGGCTCTGCTGACTGCCTGGATGATGGTATGGTCAGCTGCCTCAGCGCTTGCGGAAACAAGGATCGCTGTCAATGGAACAGGCGAAGTCCGCGTCAGTGCGGATACCGCTGTGATCTCTCTTGGGGTGAACAGCAGGGATAAGGATGTCCTGAAAGCACAGCAGAAGGTGAACGAAATCATTGCAGCCATCCGAGCCGCACTGACTGACATGGGCTTGAAGGAAGAAAACATCAATACGGACTTTATCAATATCTATCCGCTGTATGACTACTCCGGCGATCAGGAGCGGCTGTCCGCCTATAACGCCAGTTCCACGCTGGCCATCAGGGTTACGGACATGGAAAGCGTCGGCACGCTGATAGACGTTTGTTTCGCAGCCGGAGCGAATACCCTGAACGGTATTTCCTTCTCCGTGTCCGACACCGAGCACGCAAAAACCGAAGCAATGAAAAAGGCGGTCGCGGACGCGAAAAAGAAGGCGGAAATTCTCGCGGAAGCCTCCGGACTCAAAATCACCGGGATCGAGATTGTGACCGAAGGCGGCGTGTCCAGCTACCAGAACAACGTTGGAAACGTATATGCCAGTGCCAAAGGAATGGACGACGTAACGGAAGAAGCTGAAGACAGCGGGACGGTCGTTCAGTCGGCAAAACTGATCGTCTCTGCGAATGTGAGCATTTCCTTTACCGCGGAGTAGAAAGAATATGCGAAGGAACGCTTGCTTCTCCTGCAGAGCGCAGCGGCGGGGAGAATAAATCTTCCTGGCCGGCGGATATGCTGCGGAGGCTCCGGAGCGACCGCGAAAGCGCGGAAGGTGCTGACTTTGCTGCTTTCGATAAATAACCCATGAAAGATACGGGAATGGAAAAAGGAATCAGAGAATCGGAGGAGAGGCTTTCTGTGAAAGTATTGATTGCTTCGGATGTGCACGGTTCGGCTTATTTCTGCCGGCGGCTGATGGAGGCCTGGGATCGGGAAAGACCGGACCGGGTCATCCTGCTGGGGGACCTGCTGTACCACGGGCCGCGGAACGACCTGCCGGAGGGCTACGCTCCGAAGGAGGTCATCACGCTGCTGAATGAAAGAAAGGAAAGCCTCCTCTGCGTCCGGGGCAACTGCGACACAGAGGTGGACCAGATGGTGCTGGCGTTTCCGATTCTGGCGGATTACGCCTGGCTTTACCTGGACGGGCTCTCCCTCTTTGTTACCCACGGTCATGTATACAATACAAAGCATCTGCCGCCCCTGCGGCGGGGGGATATCCTGCTGCACGGGCATACCCATGTGCCTGCCTGGGAGGCGGGGGACGGGTATCTGTACCTGAATCCGGGGTCCGTCTCCATCCCCAAGGAAGGGACGCCCCATAGCTACATGATGCTGGAGAACGGATGCTTCCGGTGGAAAACGCTGGACGGCGCAGTTTATCACGAGCTTGCGGTGACGGGATAAGTGCGGAGCAGATCGGATCCCCGCTTGGCGCGCAAGGAGGGACATGCATATGCAGTTTTCAGATGACGCTTCCGGCTTTGTCAGCATCGGGGAAGCCATCCCGGATGTGCTGCTGGATATTCGGTATTATTCGTCGTTTAACTTCGTCGGAGAACGGATTGACGGGTATGAGGAACCGGCCGCCCTGCTGAGCCGGGAAGCGGCGGAGGCATTGCGTAAGGTCAGCGATGAGGCGATGGGCCAGGGCTGGCGCCTGAAGATTTTTGACGCCTACCGTCCGCAGAAGGCTGTGGACCATTTTGTGGGCTGGGCGAAGGATCCGCTGGATACCCGGATGAAACGGTATTTCTATCCGGAGCTGGATAAGCATGAAATCATTCCTAAGCATTACATTGCCGAACATTCCGGCCACAGCCGCGGCAGCACCGTGGATCTGACCTTGTTTGACATGGCTTCCCAGC
>CADBTC010000291.1 GCA_902797445.1 uncultured Eubacteriales bacterium
GCCGGGGGCACGTCAAACAGCGTGATGCAGCCATTCTGCCCGCGGGCATGGGCCTTTCCCACCGCCCTGGCGCAGGCCAGCAGCACGGATCCCGTAAACTCCGGATTGGAATCCAGTTTCAGCGAGAACGACATGACATGCCGATGCTCCCCGTGGGTCCGCCCCGAACGGATCACCTGCCCCCCATGGGGCATCCCGCTGTGATCCCGGTTCATCTCTTCCTCGGTAATGAAGGTCACCGAGGTATCATAATCCGCAAAATAGTCCGGCATGGTCCGGATAGCCTGCGCAATCTGCTCCCGGTCCGCTCCGTCCTCCGCCACCACGTAGCATTCCCGCAGGTGCTTCTGTCTCGCCGTCAGATCCGGAGTCTCCCCGGCCAGGATCCGGTTCACCGCCTCCTCAATCGGCACGGTATACTGCCTCGCGTCCTTTACCCCGGGAATGCGCCGGATGGCATCGCTGTGCCCCTGGCTGACCCCCCGGCCCCAGAAGGTATAGTCCTTCCCGGCCGGCAGCGCCGCGTTCATATACAGCCGGGCCAGGGAGAACAGGCCGGGATCCCATCCGCCGCTGATCAGCGCCGTATGCTCCGTTTCCAGCGCCGCGCGGTTCACCCGCTCGAAATGCTCCGGAATATGGGCGTGGGTATCAAAGGAATCCACCACGTTAAACAGCCTCGCCATCTGGGGGGTCATCTTCGGCAGGTCCGTGGCACTGCCGCCGCACAGCAGCATCACATCAATATCATCCGCGAAATCCTCAACCCGGTCCGCTCCATGAACCGCCGCCATGGTCGCCGTCCGAACCTGAGCGGGATTCCGGCGGGTAAAGATCCCGACCAGTTCCATGTCCGGGTTATGCTCCAGCGCCAGCTCCACGCCCCGCCCCAGGTTGCCGTATCCATAAATACCGATGCGCATGCTTTTTCCGTCCTCTCTCCGATCCGCAGGCCGGATCTGTATTTTGTTTATTCACTGACGTGGCTTTTCCGGGTCCTCGCTTTGCCTTTGATCCCCAGCCAATGATCATCCTCGGTGATGGATCAGCCTTTCAGAAGGTCCTTCATATCATAGAGTCCCGGCTCCTTCCCCATCAGGAAGGCCGCCGCCTTCAGGCTGCCGTCGGCGAATACGCCCCGGCTGTGGGCTTCATGCCGCAGGGTCAGGGTTTCATTCGGGGTTCCGATGATGACCTCGTGAATTCCTACGGTGTTCCCCATCCGGATGGCATGAATGCCCACGTCCTCCGGCTGCCGTTTGCCCGCGCCGCTCCGTCCGGGCACCGCCTTCGCCTCCGGCCGAACCTCCTTTACCGCGTTAAAAAGGGCCAGCGCCGTCCCGCTGGGGGCATCCAGCTTCCGGTCGTGGTGTTGCTCCACGATCTCCACCTCCGCGTCCGGATACAGCGTCAGCGTCTGCCGGACCAGATCCGTCAGCACCGCGATGCCCAGGGAGTAGTTGGCCGCCAGGAAGAGCGGAATCTTTTTTCCCGCCTCCATGATCAGCGCTTTCTCTTCCTCCGTCTGGCCCGTGGTCGCCAGCACAAGGGGGAGCTTTCTTTCTGTTGCGAAAGCGAGTAATTCCGCAGTCAGGGCGTGATGGCTGAAATCGATGATCACATCCGCCTCCGCCCGGCAGTCGGAGAAGCTTCGGACGCAGATACCGCCGGCTTCCGCCGCCGGATCCACCCCGCATACGATTTCCGCGTCCGCCCGGCGCTCCGCGCTCATGCGGACCTCCCGCCCCATATGTCCTTCATATCCGATCAGTATAATTCTCATCCCAGCCTGGCCTCCTCCGTCATGCGCGCGATCGCGTCCGCTCTGTCCGCTTCCAGGGGCACCAGCGGCAGCCTCACCTCATTCTTCCCGTATCCCATCCGGGCACATACCGCCTTCACCGGAATGGGGTTCGTTTCCGACATGAGCGCGTTCATGACATCCAGGAGCCGGATCTGCATCTGTTCGGCCTCCCGGGTCTTTCCCTCAAACCACAGCGCGCACAGCTGGCTCATCTCCCTGGGAAGCACATTGCTGGCCACAGAAATAACCCCCAGCGCACCCAGACTCAGCATGGGCAGTGTCTGGTCGTCATTTCCGGAATACAGCGCAATTGCGTCCCCGCAGAGCCGCCGGATCTTTGCCACCTGGCTGATATTCCCGCTGGCTTCCTTCACCGCCGCGATCCGCGGATGGTCCGCCAGGGCCGCCACCGTCTCCGGCAGCATATTCAGGCCCGTCCGCGACGGCACGTTGTACAGGATGCAGGGCTTGTCGCTGGCGTCAGCGATGGCCCGGTAATGCGCAATCAGGCCCCGCTGGGTGGTTTTATTGTAATAAGGGGTCACCAGCAGCACCGCATCCGCTCCCGCCTCACAGGCCGCCCGCGTTTTCCGGATGGCCGCGGCCGTATCGTTGCTGCCGGTCCCGGCAATCACCGGCACCCGGCCCTTCACCGTTTCCACCGCCAGGGCAACCAGCCGGGCATGCTCCTCGGAGCTGAGGGTGGACCCTTCCCCGGTTGTCCCCGCCACAATCAGGGCCGCGACTCCTTCGCGAATCTGATATTCCAACAGCCGGACAAAGGCATCCTCATCCACTCTCCCGTCCCGGAAGGGGGTAATCAGCGCCGTCCCTACGCCCGTAAACACGCGTTCCTTCATGCCGCTTCACCTCGCTGGGAAATTTCCTTTGCATCTTACCGCAAGTTCTCCCGCTCCGTCAAGCGCCTGGAAAAGGGAAAGTAAACGGATACGGCGCGAAGTACAGATAAAGAACACAGCCCCTCTGGGAGGAGGAGCTGTGCTCTTTATGGAGGATAGGGAGGTCTGACACCTGATGTGTCAGGGAAAAGGGTGCGGTCCGGAAGGC
>CADBTC010000292.1 GCA_902797445.1 uncultured Eubacteriales bacterium
CCTCGCGGGGGACGGCCCCCGGCAGCCCCGGAAGGTAAAGCCTTCCCAGAAGGTAGGCCGGAACGATCCCTGCCCCTGCGGCAGCGGAAAGAAGTATAAGAACTGTCATGGACGAAATGATAACAATGAAGCGCCGTAACCTTCCCGTTCAGTCACCGATATCCCCACCGACCGCAGAAAAGAGGAGAAAAGAAGCATGATTGAACTGGAACAGTACGCACAGGATCTTTCCGCGATCCGCAAGAGCATTCTGGCCGCGGGGGAGGCCCTGCACATCGACCAGATGAAGGAACAGATCGAAGAGCTGACTCAGGAAATGAATCAGCCGGAATTCTGGAACGATACCGCCCGAAGCACCAGCGTAAACCAGCGGCTGGGACACCTGAAGAACCGGCTGGAGCACTATGAGGGGCTTCTCTCCTCCGCCGACGACGTAGAAACCATGATGGAGCTGGCGAAGGAAGAGAACGACGAGGACATGGTAGCGGAAGCCGGGGAGACGCTGAAGGCTCTGAAGGAAAAGGCCGACGCCCTGGAGCTGGAAACCCTGATGCGCGGGGACTATGACGACAACGACGCGATCCTCTCCCTGCACGCCGGCGCCGGCGGCACCGAGGCCCAGGACTGGACCCAGATGCTCTATCGGATGTATACCCGGTACTGCGAGAAGATGGGCTTCCAGGTCAAGCTGCTGGACCTGCTGGACGGGGACGAAGCGGGCATCAAGTCCGTTACCTTCGAGGTCAGCGGCGACCATGCCTACGGCTATCTGCGGGGCGAAAAAGGCGTGCACCGGCTGGTGCGCATCAGCCCCTTCGACGCCAACGCCCGGCGGCACACCAGCTTTTCCAGCCTGGACGTGGCCCCCATGCTGGCGGATGATAACAGCGACATCGTCGTGGACATGAAATACGTCCGGGTGGATACCTATCACTCCAGCGGCGCCGGCGGGCAGAACGTCAACAAGACCTCCTCCGCCGTCCGCATGACCTACGTGAAGGACGATGTGACCATCGTGGTCGCCTGCCAGACGGAGCGGGACCAGGTTCAGAACCGGGCCACCTGTATGAAGATGCTGAAAGCCAAGCTGCTGGAACTGCGGGAGCGGGAAAAGGAACAGCAGATGGCGGATATCAAAGGCGAGATGAAGAAGATCGAATGGGGCAGCCAGATCCGCTCCTATGTCTTCCAGCCCTACACCATGGTCAAGGATCACCGGACCAACTATGAATCCGGAAACATTGACGACGTCATGAACGGCAACCTGGAAGGCTTCGTGACCGCCTACCTGAAAATGCAGTAATGGATGAGCCGTTTGCCTCCTCCGCCGGAGAAAATGCCGCCACGCGGGAGGAAAGGAATACTGTCGGAACCCCCGGCGAACCTGCCGCAGGCCGGAAAACAGGCTTGGCCGGATGGAATGGCATCGCTGCCCTTGTCGGCGGCATCGCCGCGGCCGCCCTGCTGATCTTCGGAATGCTGGCCATCGTCTGCTTTCTGGCGGAAAGCAGCGAGGTCATGACCCGGGAGATCACCCGTTTCGCCCCGCCGGAAACAACCGGGCTTTCAGCGGATCTGTATCCGGAAATGGGGCAGCATATCGCCGCCTTCCTGCGGGGGGAAAAGGCCTCGTTCCAATACACCCTGCCTGCCGGGGAGGGGCTGGTTCGCCCCCTGTTCCATGATTACGAGCTGCGTCACATGGAGGACTGCCGGGGGCTGATCGCGCTGGCCGAGCGAGTCCGGAACGCAGCGGGGATCCTGTCCGCGATATGCCTTATGACGCTGTTCATCCTGAAAAAAGAAGGCCGGCAGACCTATGCAGACGGCGGTCTCCGGGTCCTGCGGACGCTCTGCATCCTCGCCGCCGGACTGGCCCTGTGGGCCGTCTTTGACTTTGACCATTTCTTTACCGTCTTTCACCGCCTCGCGTTTACAAACGATCTGTGGCTGCTAAATCCCCGGACAGACCTGCTGATCCGCCTGATGCCGGAAACCCTGTTTATGGATCTGAGCATATGGGGACTTGGGGCAGCCGGATGTTGGCTGCTGCTCCTTTCCGCAGGCTTCCGGCTGCTGGGGCAGCAGGCAAAACGGAAAAAAGAAACGCAAAACACCGAAAGGATAAACCATGAGTTACCTGGAAACCGCCCGCAAGCAGGCGGAAGCCCTGAAAACCAAGGATAAAGTCCGGATTCTCGCTCTGGAAACCAGCTGCGACGAAACAGCCGCCGCCATCATCGAGAACGGGCGGGTTATCCTGTCCAATATCATCTTCAGCCAGATCGACCTGCATGAGCTCTACGGAGGCGTCGTGCCGGAGATCGCCAGCCGGGCCCACATGGAAGCCTGCGACCGGGTGATCGATGAAGCCCTGGCGAAGGCGGGGATGACCCTGCAGGACGTGGATGCCCTGGCGGTCACCTACGGGCCGGGGCTGGTGGGCGCGCTGCTGACGGGCGTCAGCTGCATGAAGGGGCTGGCCTTCGCCGCCGGAAAGCCCCTGATCCCGGTGCATCATATCGAAGGGCATGTGAGCGCCAATTTCCTGACCTATCCGGATCTGGAACCGCCCTTTCTGTGCCTGGTGGTGAGCGGGGGGCACAGCCATCTGGTCCGGGTAGCGGACTACGGGGAATACCATCTGATGGGACAGACGGGGGACGACGCGGCAGGGGAAGCCTTTGATAAGGCCGCCCGGGTGCTGGGCCTTCCCTATCCCGGCGGTCCCCGGATTGACAAGCTGGCGGAAGAAGGCGACCCCCATTTCCTGAAGCTGCCCACCCCAAAGGTGGAAGGCCGGTATGACTGCTCCTTCAGCGGGGTCAAAACCGCTTTCCTCAACGCGGTTCATGGCATGGAGCAGCGGGGAGAGCCCCTGCCGAAGGCGGATCTGGCCGCCAGCTTCCGCTTTGCCGTATGCGACCAGCTGCGGGAAAAGACGGAGCTGCTGCTGCGGGATGAGCTGGAAGCCGGCCGGAAGCCGGCCCTGGCGCTGGCCGGCGGCGTCAGCGCCAACCGGGAGCTGAGACGGCAGATGACGGCCCTGTGCGAAAAACTGGGGGTTCCCCTGTATCTGCCCCGGATCGACCTTTGCACGGACAACGGCGCCATGATCGGCTCCGCCGCCTATTATCAGCTGCGCCGCGGCGCGCTGGCGGATCTGAGCCTGAACGCGGTGCCCGCCCTGCCCTTTGTCTCCTGATCCTGTTTTTGCTATAGCAAAAGAGAGACTGCAATCTTCCGCAGCCTCTCTTTTTTCATGCAGCGCAGCGATTCAGCCGCTCCGCTCTCGGAGAAATATTCTCCTTAAGCCTCGTTGGGGACGAAATCCAGATTCGTCAGAAAATCGATGATCGTCCGGACCTGATCTTCCGTCAGGTCCACAGTCCCGGCATTCATTCCCATATCAGCGACCAGCTCAATCTCATAGGATTTGTAAACGGAATAGAACGCCACCACGCTGGAATTCTCATCCACATGCCCTTTGACCACCAGCAGCCGGGTGCCCAGTACGGTCTCCGCATCCTCGAACACCGCATCCGGCACCTGTTCGAGGAAGCTGGCCTTGATGGCTTCGATCCCCTCGGCATCCACATCGTTCAGCCGCATGGCGGTGCCGTCCTCGCCCGTAAAAAGATCGTTAAAGGCAATGGACAGGGTCATCTGCGGTTTGTCCGCCGCTTCCGTGGAAATCAACGCGTAAATATTGGTGTTGTTGGCATCCAGGATTGACAGCCGGTATCCCTCCGGGATCTGGCCCTTAATCTGAAATTCCCCGTTTACATTCAGAGTTCCCAGGGTTTCCTTTTCCGCATTCTCCCCCAGCGCAGCGCATCCGAACAGCAGCGTCAGTCCCAGCAGCAGGGCAATGATTTTCTTCATCTTAACAGTCCTCCTTCTTTTCTCCGGTTACTTTACAACGAACTGGGTGCTCATATAGCCCACCATCCCCGTATTCGGATCCTCCACCTGGTACCAGCCGTCCAGTTCGGCGATGACCGTCACCTGTTCGTTGGCCTTGTAGGTGGCCATAACCTCCGTCTCCTTGCTGGGGGCGAAGCGCAGGTTTACCCAACCGCTGGCCCGGACCGGCCGCACCGTGATCCGGTACGGATTGACCCGCTTATAGGAACGGAAGATCTTGTTCAGCTCCTTCGCCGTGGAGGCGTTGGTCGAGGGATTGCCGGAAGGCGTAGTTCCGGAAGGCTTCCTGGTCGGCTTTTCGCTGACCAGGAAACGGGTCTGCACATAGACGGATTCATACGCACCCGCCGCCATCAGCGCGGTCCACCCGTTGCCCAGATTATAGTCCACATCCACCCGCTCGCCGAAGGGAATCGTCCACAGGACGTTGTCGCCGGCGCGGGGCTCGGAACGGACATTCAGGCTTTTGCCGTTCTCAGTATATACGTACATGGTATACCATGCGTGGGAAACCGCGGGAACCGACACACCGATCATCAGGACGGCCGCCAAAACCAGGGTAAGGATTTTCTTGGACATGATGTTTATCCTCCTTTTCTCCGGGAAACAGCCTTCGGACGATTCCCGCAGGCCTGTGCCCTCACAGGTTATTATACCCATTTCTTTCTTTTTTGCAAGAACTTCGCAACCTTTTCTTAACGTTTCTGTCATAAGGCCGCAGAAAAACGCAGGCGCAGTTTCCGGCCGCCCGCCCCGCATTTGTTTCCTTCTTTTTATTGAACGGAAAAGGTTTCTGTGCTATGATGGTTTTATGAAACTATGGGTCTTTATTTGTTTCCGGAAAAGGAGAAAAAAGCATGAAACCTGCGGTAAAATGGATCCTGGTTCTTCTCGCGATGATCACCGTTCTGGCGCTTGCGGCCGGGACTGCCGGCGCGGAGGTGGAGCGCACCCTGCAGCTGCAGATCCCGCTCCCTTCGCCGCGGAAGGGCGGCGCTACGGTAAGCGGGCCGGGCGTTGATTCCCCGGTGACGTGCACGGAATATACCTTCACGGTAAACAACGGGACGGATACCGGCGTCGCTTCGTACAGCTACACGGTCGGCCTGCTTGAAGGCAGCAGCTATGTCGCGGACACGCTTTACAAATCCGAGCAGACGGAGGACAGCACCTTTTCCTACACGTTCTATCTTCCCGGAAGATACGCGCTGTTCGTCAACCGGTACGACAGCAATGACTCCCCGGTAGGAGGCACGATTTTTTGCACATTCTCGATCGCCGATGGCGGCAATCACGCTGCCAACCCCCTGTACGCGAAGATCGCGGAGATCGTATCCGGTCTTTCCGGAACCGCCTGGGACAAAGCGCTGTCCCTGCACGACTGGCTGACGCACAACGCGTATTATGACGGTCAATTTCAATATTACGGCCCGGACGGCGTGCTGCTTCACGGCCGGGGCGTCTGCAACAGCTATGCCCGCGCTTATATGCTTCTCTGCGAGGCGGCGGGCATTCCCGTGCATCGGGTAACCGGAATCGCGACCAATTCGTCAGGCCATTCGGAAAACCACGCCTGGAACGCCATCGAGCTGGACGGAAACTGGTACCTGGTGGACGTGACCTGGGACGATCCGTACACCAGCAGCAGCGCGGCTGTCAGCGGATCTGAACGCTACGATTACTTCTGCCTGAATGACGACCTGATGGGCCTCAACCACGAGAATGACGGCTCTCTCTTTGCCAGCGGTCAGTGCAATTCCCTGGCCATGAACTACCTGGTCCGCACGGAAGACAGTCTCGGGATGGGCGACTGGATTTTGAACGCGGGACAGGAGCCGAACCTTTACACCGACCGGATCACAGCCAGGCTGGAACAGGGCGAAACGGCATTCAGCGTTCCCTGTGAGGATACACTCTACGTCCGGATAAACGGATCTTCCAGCTATTACCGCTATACCGCCGGAAGCCCAGACGCAATCCGCCGCTGGACGCTGCTGGCATTCTGGATGAGTGAAAACGGATTTGAACTGGAGGGATCGGACGGGGCTGATCCGGTTCAGGTTCCGCTTTCCGTGTCCTACGACCGGGCCGCCAACGCATTTGTCTGCTGCGAGCCTGAACCTCCGGTTCCCGAACTGAACTACACGGTCCGGACGGACAGCGGAGACCTGCCGGAGAACGGGACGGTGGAACCCGGCCAGTGGCTGACCGTGACGTTCGGCGAGGATCCGGAAATTCCGGGCCTGGAGGAATACGAAACTTCCTACAGCCTGTTCCTGTGCAGCGGCTCTCCCGACGGCTCGCATCGGCAGATCGGTCATCTGGCCGAAAATGAAAATGGGGAGTATGCCTTCCCGGCAGTGGGCGGGGCCGGAAATTATTACGTGCAGATCTGGGGCACGGTTATGGTTCCTTCCGGAGATGGGTATAGCAGCCATTCCACCATCAAGGAGTATTTCGAATTCGTCATCGGGGAAGGCTCCGGCGAGGCGCTTCCCGGCGCCGCTCTGTTCTTCCCGAACGTCGCGGACGGAAGCCTCGCAGTCGGACAGAAAGAAACCCTCCGCGCGTACATGACCGGCGCGGAGCATATCGCGGTCAGAACCGAAACCGAGGACGGGCAAGCGGTCCCGACGATCGGCTTCGACGGCTTCGCCGGGGCGGAAACCTGGTGCGCGGAGGCCCCTGGCATTTATACCCTGACGCTGACGGGATACACCTACGATGACGACGGCGCGCTGATCGCCATTCCGGACCGCACCGTCTCCTGCACGGTGACGGTGGGAACGCCTTCATGGAACTGGAGCTACGAGGAAGGGGAACAGATGATCTCCATCACCGGCTCCGGAACCCTGGCGGTGAACGGAACCGCTCCCTGGCTGGGGAAGGGTTATGAGATCCGGCGGATTCTGATCGATGCGGGGATCACCCGGATTGGAACCGGCGTATTCGCGGGCCTGGACGGCAAAGTCCGGATCGACTTCCAGCAGAATGTCCTGCCCGAATTCCTCGGGGACGCCTTCGGCGAAACCAGCGCGGTCTGCCGCTATCTGAGCGAAGACGCTTCCTGGGCCGCGGCGCCCGCCTCCGAAAGCGTACGCTGGATCTGGATGCCGACTTTTCACTTCCAGGGGGCGGGAACCTTCGACTCCCTGTGGTATGAAAAAGACGGGGATCACCCCGGCTGGTCCGTCACGGTCAACGCCGACGGAGAACCCGAGACCTTCATGGACATGCCCGCGGCAACGGCCCACGAGCTGGTGGGATACTGTCACGACGTATGCCTGAACGCGGTGCCGGCCGGTGAGGACCTGGCGGTGCTCAACAGCGTGGAGTCAGACCTCTGGTATCTGTACTTCGAATCTGACTGCGCCGGCAGCCTGGCGCTGAACAGCGCGAACTGCTCCGCCATGCCGCTCTCCATCTCGGTCCTCGCCCCCAATCTGAATCTGACCGTGACCTGCGCGGAAACCTGCGCGGGCGAGGACAGCCTCCGGGAGCTTACGGTCACTGACGGCGTTGTGGACTATACCGGAAACACGGAAAAGCTGCTGCTGAAGAACACGTCCTCCGGACACGCCGCTTCCGTGACCGTCCGGGGCACAGTCGGCGACCTGGCCTATTATGCCGAGGGCAGCGCGGCTCCTTATCCCTACCGCGGAACGCTGACGGTTACCGGCGGAATCACCGGCGGCCTGGTGTACAACGGATGGGATGGGACGATGGCCATTCACGGCGTGACGGACGCGTATCCGCTGGGCGGGGCTCCCGAGCAGCAGTTCGGGCCCCTGACCGGGCTGGAGAACCTCTCCGTGATCCTGTACGACGAAACGAATGACGCTTCCTTCCTGAATCCTGAAATTGACACCGAGGGCGGGATTGTCCCGACCCTGGATATGTTCAGACTGCGCTATATTCTCGACGGCCAGGGGAACAATTTCCTGATGATGACCCCCCTGGAGGGCGCCGGCATCGGAAGCGAAGTCATCGAAATCCGGATTGACGATTACAACGCAACCTTCCTGGACGATCTTCAGGGAAACATCGTCTGGGGCAGCGAGACGGAGCTCTACGTCGACGGAGCTGACATCACCCTGCCCGGCAGCGGCGACGGCAAAGGGCTGGGCGAACTGGGCGCCGGCAAAAACAGCACGGTGACCGTTCAGTGCCCGGTGGAAAACCTGTTCTTCCAGCCGGATCCCTGGCAGAGAAACCATATCACTTTCTATATTGAAGGCCCCGTTGCCTCCGCCTACCTGCAGCCCAATAACTGCATGCTGGATCTCACCCTCCGAAACGGCGGATCCATCGGCAGCGGACGCTGGAAGCAGCTCCTCCGCGATTACCGGAACTTCGGCCCCCGCGGCACGGGAGCGGGCGAAACGGTACAGGTGGTAAAGGACAGCGCCCTCCTGGTCATGAGCTGGAACGAATCTCAGGAGTACGCATCCATCCTGCCCTCCGACACGGTTGTGTCCGACGCCGCAGGCACGCTGGCCATGGCGGAGCTGACCGATACGGAGCTGACGCAGCAGGAGCTTGACGCCCTCGCAGCGGTAAGCGACGGAAATGCCGCCTTCGCCCTTGACCCCTCGAAGATCGCCTGGGTCTTCGATGTCTCCGTCAATGCCTATTCCGTGGATGAAAGCGGCAGCGCGGCCAAAGGGGCGGCGATCGGGGATCTGGGCGGAAACGCAATCCCGATTCAGATCAGCAACCCCACCGGAAACCCCAACGTCTGCGTCATCCGCCTGCATGAAGAAAACGGCGTGCTCACTGCCCGGAAGCTGGACGCGGCCGTCACGGAGGACGAGGTCCGCTTTGCGTCCGACCTGTTCAGCACCTATCTGCTGGCGGACGCGGAACATGCGGATCCGCAGCCGGAGCCTCGTCTCACAGCCTCCGCCGCATCCATTAAAGTGCGGGAAACAGCTGTCCTGACCGCCGAGGATCCGGCGGGACGGGCCGTGTCCATCTGCCGCATGGAAGGAGACCGCATCGCCGAACAGATTGACGGCGACGCCGGCGCGCCTCTGGTCTGGTCTTTCTCCCCGCAGACGGCCGGAACCTACGTATTCCGCCTGGCCATCCGGGATGCTTCCACGGATGAAGTGACGCTGACCGGAGAACCTGTCACCGTGGAAGTAACGTCTGACGGACCGTCCCCCGAACCGGCGGTCGATCTGCCCGAAACCCTCTGCCCGGACCACGACGTGACCCTGGTTCTGCTTCCCGTAGAGGGCCACGAAGCGCTCCGGAACTGGCAGCTGTCTGTCGCCAA
>CADBTC010000293.1 GCA_902797445.1 uncultured Eubacteriales bacterium
AAAGCATAAGCAGATGAACGCCAACCATCAGGTGCGCCTGAAGACCACCAAGCGGACCCGCCACCTGCGGAATCCCGGTATCGTGGATAACGCCGCGGAAGCCCGTACGATTCATAAGCTGCTGCCTTACAAATAAGCTCGGCAAGGAGGGAAACAAACTATGGCACGTATTAAGAGGGCTGTAAATGCCCATAAGAGTCGCCGCAAGGTGATGAAACTGGCGAAAGGCTACTGGGGCGCGAAATCCAAGCAGTATCGTTCTGCGAAGGAACAGGTTGCCCGCAGCCTGCGTTATGCCTTTATCGGCCGGAAGCTTCGTAAGCGCGAGTTCCGCCGCCTGTGGATCACCCGGATCAACGCCGCGGCGCGGCTGAACGGCATCAGCTATTCCCGGTTCATCTCCGGCCTGAAGAAGCAGAATGTCGAAGTGAACCGCAAGATGCTGGCCGACCTGGCCGTCAACGACGCGGCCGGTTTCGCCAAGCTGGTGGAAATCGCCAAGCAGTAAGTCCGGTTCGGGACCGATCCTGCGCGATCGATGAAATGATAACCTTCCCCTTGCTCTCTTGGGGAAGGTTTTTTTCTGGCGCCGATCCCCGCCGGAGGCCGGTACCGGATGACGGCTGCCCTGAACAGTGTTCGGGGTGTGCACGGAGAGGGAAGGCCCTTCCGCGCGGGGAGGACCTCCCATCGGCTTTTAGGCTTGACTTTTCCCCGCACAGAGGCTAAACTGAAAAACAGAAAAAAAACAGTCAGGAACGCATTTCTGTTCCCGTCTGCGGAAAAAAGAACCCGTGAAAGGATGATTGGATTGAACCGGCTCTCCCTGAAACAGAAAATTGCCTACGGTCTCGGCGCGGTGGGCAAGGATATGGTCTATGCCCTCAGCGCCAGCTACGTCATGTTCTATTATCAGGATACCCTGCACCTGAGCGCTACCTTCGTGGGCCTGATCCTGATGATCGCCCGGGTGTTCGACGCGCTGAACGACCCCTTCATGGGCATCCTCGTGGCCAAGACCCGGACCCGCTGGGGCCGCTTCCGCCCCTGGCTGTTTACCGGCACGGTGCTGAACGCCTTCGTCCTCTACGCGCTGTTCGCCGCGCCGGCGGCGGCCGGGGAAAGCACCCTGATGGTCTATTTCTCCGTGGTGTACATCCTGTGGGGCGTCACCTATACGATGATGGATATTCCGTACTGGAGCATGATTCCCGCGGTCACGGATACGCCGAAGGACCGGGAGAATCTGTCCGTCGTGGGCCGGACCTGCGCCGGCGTGGGCTCCGCGCTGATCTCCATGTTTACCATGATGGCCGTCGGCGCCCTGGGCGGGGGCAACGACGTGGTGGGCTTCCGGTACGTCTCCCTGGGCGTGGCGGTCATTTTCGTCATCACCGAGATCGTCTGCTGCCTGTTCATGAAGGAAAAGGACGGGGGCCAGATGCAGGTCGCGGGGATCAAGGACATGTTCCGCTCCCTCTTCAGCAACGATCAGGCCCTGACGGTGGTAGCCACCATCGTGCTCATCAATATGGCCCTGTATCTGACCAGCAACTTTGTCATCTACTTCTTCAAGTACGACTTCGGCGGGGAAGGCTGGCGCGGATCCTATACCCTCTTCTCCACCGTGGGCGGCGCCTTTCAGATCCTGGGCATGATGATCATCTACCCCCTGCTGCGGAAGCAGGGGATTGCCAACGAAAAGATCTTCGTCCTCTGCCTGGCCCTGGCCGTGGGAGGCTATGCCGTGCTTCTGCTCCTCTGCATGACCGGCTTCACCCATAACCTGATGGTCCTGTGCGTGCCCGGCGCCGTGGTGTTCGCCGCCAACGGCATGCTCAGCGTCCTCACGACCGTCTTTCTCTCCGGATCCGTGGACTACGGGGAGCTGAAATCCGGCCGGCGGGAGGAGAGCGTCATCTTCTCCATGCAGACCTTCGTCGTCAAGGCGGCCAGCGGCGTGGCGGTGTTCCTGACCGGCATCGGGCTCGACCTGATCGGCCTGGCGGGAAACACGGAGGACGAAGCCACCGTGGCCGTGCAGACCGCGTCCACCCTGACGGGCCTCAGGCTGATGATGACCGTGCTGCCCGTCGTGGGCCTGGTGGTGGCTTACTTCTTCTTCAGGAAGAAGTTTAAGCTGACCGACGCCTACGCCGCGGAGATCGCGGAAAAGCTGCACGGAAAGCACTAATCCCTGTTCCTGATAAGAAGAAAACAGTCCCCGGCGCCGCGTATCCCCGCGGAACCGGGGATTTCTTTTGCCGTGAATGCCTGTCAAAGGGAAAAAACGCCCATAGAAAGAAAACCCCGGATCCGCTTGTCTGCGAATCCGGGGAAACCTGTTTTTGGCTATGGATTATTCTCCGTCAAACATGGTCAGATCCTGCGCCAGCTGGGCCCGGGTCATGACTTCATCCGCCCGGCCTTCCCCGATGGCGGCGAGCTCCATCTGGATCCCGGCGCCGAACATCGCCATCACCTGGTCCCGCAGGCCGAAGGTCAGGGGCGTGTCCGCGGACGCTTCCGGCGCAAGCCCGTACTGGGGCAGGACGCTCATCGCCTCCTCCACGGCGCCCGGGGCGCCGCCCGCGAGCACATACAGGGCGGCATACAGGTCTCCGGCGCCCGCGGGATCGTCCGGCCGGAACCGTCCCTCCGCGTCCGCGGCCAGAAGCCCGTTCTCGTAGGCGAAGCGGATGGCCGCGAAGTCCTCCCGGTCCTCCGGCACGTCAGCCAGCGTGACGGATCCGGCGTCCACCGCTCCGAAGGGGTTCAGCACGTTCTCGTACAGGTCCGCGTTGGCCTGGACCGCTCCGGCGCCGGCCGCCGTGGCCTTGTACCCGGTTTCCCAGGCCTTTTTGAACAGATCCGCCGCGGTCTGGAAGCTTTCCGGCGTCACCTGCTTGAGCTGGCGCATGCGGGTCAGTACCCGATCGGCCGGCTTTCCGGCCAGCACGCGGTTGATTTCGGCCACCGCGCCGGTCAGCTCCCCGGCGGGCTTCGCCAGGGCGGCGTAGCAGCTGAGGATATAGCCGTCCAGCGTCTCCTGGTCGACCTGCAGACCGGCGATCATCTCGGGCAGGGATTCATAAACGTTGAAGGTCTCCTTGACGTTGGGATCCCGGTAGCTGATCAGATACAGGCCCTTGTCCTCGTCGTATACGGAGCACCAGGGGGTGTATACGCCCATCTGGTCCCGCAGGATGGGCGTCAGCAGCTGATCGGCCACCAGGCTGGTGATGACCTGCAGGCCCTCGTCCGCTTTCTGGCCCATGGCCTCGAAGGAGGCGATCAGGGCGTTGAACCCGGTATTGGTATCCACGATCAGGCCTTCCGTCGCCGCGGCGGCCTCCAGATTCAGCGCGGCCTTTTCCCGCTCCTCCAGGGGCAGCTGGGCCATGAAGGCATCGGCCAGGGGCCGGTTCAGGGCGATGCTCTCTTCGCTGCCGGCAAAGCCCGCCACGGCGCCGAAACGGTTCAGCAGGAAGGCCTGCACCCGCTTCAGCCCGTCCACCGCTTCCTGGGGATTTTCCGCCATTTTCGCCTGCAGATCCGTCAGGAAGGCGTAATAGTCTACGAAATTCAGATACGCGTAATACCGCTGATACATGTAATCCCGGCCCAGCCCTCGGGCCACAAGCACCTGATACGAGGCGTTGCTGATCTGGCTGCGCACGGAGGCCGCCTGGGCGGAAATCCGCTCGGAGAGCACCGCCGTATCCGTAAAGTCCGTATCCCGCAGCAGCTCCATCATCAGGCCGTATCCGGCTTCCAGGTCCTCGTCCAGGGCGGTCCACTGCGCGACCAGCCAGGGCTGCACTTCGTCGGAGGTCTGTCCGGGATCCACCTGCACGCCGATGGTCCGCCCCGGCAGGTACCGATCCATCAGGACGCCCAGCTCCTCCTTCCTGTGGGCGGCGGTATCCATCTGACCCAGCAGGCGGGTGAAGAGCCGCATGTAGTGAATATCCTCCTGGGGCAGGGCCCGGGCGTCAAACAGCAGCTCGGCCTGTCCCACGCCGTCCACGCCGGCGGTCACGTCGATATGCCGGACGCCGTCCGCTCCGACGCTGTCCGCGATCGGATAGGTTTTCACTTCCTCGGGCAGGGAGGCCGCGTCCACCGCCTTCAGCCTGGCCAGCAGCTCGCTGTTGTCCTCCTCGGCGGGCTGGGCATTGGTTTCGGCCACGATGGCCGCAATCTCTTCCGCGCTCATCCCGGCCTTGATCTCCGCCAGCTTCGCGGCCAGCGCTTCGTCCGCCTTTTCCTTTTCCCCGGGCGCGGGGCGGGTGACGGTCAGGGTATACAGCACCGGATCCAGCAGCCGGTTCGCGATGGCCTTTACGTACAGGCCGTCCGCGTTTTCCTGCGCCAGGGCGTCATAGGCTTCCATATTGTCCACATACTGGAAAGGATTGCCCGAGCAGGCCGCGTAATAGGCCAGGGCATAGACCGTGCTTTCGATGGGACTGCCGCTTTCGCCGGCCAGCTTGTTATTCAGCCGCAGGTTGGCGGCCAGGGCGTCCACCAGGGCTTCGTCCAGCCCGTTATCATGGATGGACCGCAGGGCCGCCTGCACCGTATCCCGGAAAACGACCGCGTCGGCGGCGTCCACGTGCTCGGCGGTGAAGATGACGGCGTCATCGGGGCCGGCGACTTCCCGCCCCACGCTGAATGTGCCGGTGGGCAGGGCTTTTTTCAGCTCCTGGGTCAGGGGAGATCCCTCAGCCCCCAGCAGGCTGCACAGGTGATCCAGCACCTGCTCTTCCGCCACATTCCCCTTCAGGCCGGGGAGCAGAATATAATACACGACCATGGACTGATGGGCGGTATCGGAACCCGCGGCGGTGGGGTAGTCGAATACCTGCTCCACCGGGGCGGTGATGGCCTGATAGCTCGCTTCCGCCTGCGTGAATTCCTGCCGGTCGTATTGGGCATACTCCGTGTCCAGCAGCTGCAGGAAGGCGGCGTAGTCGTCAAAGGCGCCGTACAGGAAGGCCATGCAGTTGGAGGGATGATAGTACAGGTTATGATAGTTCTTCAGCATGTCCCAGGTCATATCGGGAATCGCCGCGGGGAGTCCGCCGTACTGATACGAGATGGAAGCGCCGGGGAAGGTGACCTTGTTGGCGTTGTCCAGCGCCGTCCGCT
This sequence comes from uncultured Eubacteriales bacterium, assembly GCA_902797445.1. Taxonomy (GTDB): domain Bacteria; phylum Bacillota; class Clostridia; order Christensenellales; family Aristaeellaceae; genus Aristaeella. The sequence goes on from CADBTC010000293.1 coordinate 5,155, forward strand.
CCAGCGTCATGGCGCCCGTCATCTCGGAATAAACGGTGCCCTCCAGGGTCAGGGGGCTGTCCGCGTCCAGCATTTCGTAATGCCAGGCCTGTGTTTTGTAAATGCCCTCATCCGTCATGATATTCGGATGGAAGCAGGCGTCGATATACCAGTCCGCCAGGGCCAGCAGCTGGGCTTCGGACAGGGAGCCCAGGGGATAGGACGTCATGGCGTCGGTGGTATAGGCGTTGATATAGGTGTTGTAGGTCTGATACATGGCGTTGAACAGCAGCGTCTTGGACGGATACTTTTCGCTGCCGTACAGCGTGGCGTGCTCGAACACGTGGGGCAGGCCCGTGTCGTCCTGCGGCCGGGTCTTGAAGCTCAGCTGGAACGCCCGGTTGGTGTCCCCGTTGGCGATGTACATCAGGGTCCCGCCGGTCTTCTGATGCTCGAAGAGCACCAGCGTGGCGCCGATCATGTCAAAGGGCCGGATTTCCTTTACCTCGAATCCGTGGACGACCTCGCCCACGGCGGGCAGGGCCGCGGCTTCAGGGGCCGCAGCGTCGGCCGATGTGTCGGCAGACGCTTCTCCCAGGGCCGGAACAGCGCCCAGGGCGAGCATCAGCGCCAGCAGCAGCGCAAGCAGTTTCTTCATTCCTTTATCCTCCTTTTCCCATCCTCCCGGGATTTTTCCGGGAAAGACGAATCGCTGTTTATTATATGTCCGCTTTTCCAAAAATACAATGCGGTTCTGTCCGCATCCCGCCAAACGCGGTGCGCAATGCTTGCGAAAAACGCGGCGCTCAAAAAAGCGGCGCGCAAAAAAACGGCCGCACCGGAAGCGGGAAAAGCGTCCGATGCGGCGTTCTGATTTTCGGGAATGCGTCCCGGCGTGCTTTCGGCGGTTCCGCCGGCCGGCCGTGGCTTATTTCGCGGGAATGTAGCTGCCGTAGATGAAGTTATGAATATCCTCTGCGGGACGGGCGGAGCGCTTGAACTGGACCACGGAGGAGCCGTTCACGGTGCTGTATTTCCAGGTGTCGTCCGCGGGAATCCGCAGCTGCTCGAACAGGGAATCGGCCCCGGATTCCGTCAGCCCGGACAGGGCCGGAATCAGGCTCACGGCCAGGTTGAACATGGTTTCCAGGTTCATGTTGGTGGCCGCGTAGCTGTAGGCCACGTCCAGCAGATCCATCAGGGTGTCGATGCTCATGTCCTGCATGACCTTCTGCAGCAGCAGGTCGAGCAGGTGGCGCTGCCGGTCGGTACGGTTGAAGTCGTTTTCCCCCTTCAGGGACCGGGTCCGGGCGTACATGACCGCCTGCACCCCGTCCAGATGCTGCACCCCCGCCACCTGCTCCAGGCGGGTCCGCTCGCCCTTCGCCTTATTGTCGTAGGCCGGGGGATGCTCCTTCAGATACTTGTTGATGTACCAGGCCTCGCCCTTGGTCAGCTCGATATCGATCCCGCCCAGGGCGTCGATAATGGAGGCCAGGCCGTTAAAGTTGATGGCCACGTAGTTCTGGATGTTCATCTCGAAGTTCTTGTTGATCGTCCGCATGGCCAGGGCGGCCCCGCTGCGGATTTTCTCCTGGGTGGTGCCCTTCTTGATCTTGTTATTCCCATAGGCATAGGAATTGTTGATCTTGGTCTGATTCCGGTATCCGGGAATGGAGATCAGGGTATCCCGCAGGATGGAGGTCATCTTGATGGCGCCGGTCTCCCGGTTGACGGAAACGATGATCTGGGTATCCCCCCGGCCGATGATCTCCGTGGGATCCTTGCTGCGGGTATCGACGCCGATCAGCAGGATGTTGATCACATTGTCCGGCAGGTTGGGGTTCAGATCCAGGGAGTCGGGATCGATGCCTTCCTCCTCTTCCGGCTGGTCCTCCAGCAGATCGTCCAGCTTTTCCTGCTCCTCGGTGGTCAGCACGAAGACCTCTCCCGTCTCCTCGTCCACGAAGGTGCTGTCGGGATCGGCTTCGGCGGCCGCGTCCGCGGCCTCCGCGCCTGCCGGATCGGAATCCGCCTCTTCTGCGGAACCGTCGGAAGGCAGAACGTCTTCCACCATGTCCTCCACGATCAGATCGTCCTCCTCCTCGGCCAGGGCGCCGGGAAAGGCGGACAGGGGGATCAGGCACAGGGCCGTCAGCAGCGCAAGCAGTTTTTTCATTCGGGGAAAACCTCCTTAATATTGTCGGATCAGCATCAGATCGGGGGGACAGACCGCCGGGAAAAATCCCCGGACCGGCCGCCCATCCGAAAAGGGCGCCGCGGCTCTGCGGCGCGGATGAATCGGGGTCAGGTGCCGCTGGGGTGATTCAGCTCGTCCAGCGTCATGTCAAAGGCGGGCAGGCATTCCTTCAGGAAATCCTTCACCTCCGGCAGCTCGATCGCCTCCAGGGCTTTGCGGATATTTTCCGCCGCGTATTCGAACTCCCGGTTCCCGGCCCGCATCTCCTCCAGGCATTTGATGTAGGCGGAGATTTTGTCCGCGGCCTTGACGATGTCCTTTTCGTAGCCTTTTGCCTGCTTCAGGTAGGGGGTGAGGGCGGGCCGAAGATCCTCGGGCAGGAGGTTCAGCAGCCGGTCCGCCGACATGGATTCAAACTGCTTGTAGGCCCCCCGCAGGGTTTCGGAATGGTATTTCACAGGGGTTGGCAGATCCCCGGTCATGACCTCGGTGGCGTCATGATAGACCGCCAGGGACAGCACATGCTCGGGATTCACGTCCCGGCCGTACCGCTCCCGCCCCATCAGGGCGATGCCGTGGGCGATCATGGCGACCTGCAGGGAGTGCTCCGCGTCGTTCTCGGGCTGGGTGTTCCGCATCAGGGACCACCGGGTAATCAGCTTCAGCCGGGCCATATGGGCGAAAAATGAGTAAATCATCCACAAAAACCTTTCCGTCGAAAAATGGGTAACATATGTATTATAAGCATTTTCCCCGCCGGTTTCAAGCGGAGCGTTGAAACGCCTGCCGAAATATGGTAAAATAATAGAAGTGCGCCGGGCGGGAAGGCATCCGGCCGGGGCGCTTTGAAAACAGGAGGAAGAAAGAAGATGCGTCTGAATATCGCGATGGACGGCCCGGTGGGCGCGGGAAAGTCGACCGTAGCCGACGCGGTGGCCCGCCGGCTGGGCATCCTGCATCTGGATACGGGAGCCATGTACCGGGCCCTGGGGCTCAAGGCCCTGCGGACGGGGACGGATACGGGCAATGAGCAGGCCGTCACGGCCCTCTGCCGCGGGCTGGATCTGGATGTGCGCTACAGCGAGGGCGGACAGGTGACCCTGCTGGACGGGGAGGACGTCAGCGCCCTGATCCGGACCCAGGAGGTCGGCATGGCCGCCAGCGACGTCAGCCGCTTTTCGGAGGTCCGGAAGATGATGGTCCGGCGCCAGCAGGAGCTGGCCGCGGCCACGGACATGCTGGTGGACGGCCGGGATATCTGCACCACGGTTCTGCCGAACGCCCCGGTGAAGGTGTATCTGACCGCCTCCAGCGAGGAGCGGGCGCGCCGCCGGTGGGCGGAAATGCGGCAGAAGGGCCTCCCGGATACCTATGAGGAAGTCCTGAAGGCGGTCGTCGACCGGGACCGGCAGGACATGAACCGGAAGGTCGAGCCCCTGCGCCAGGCGGAGGACGCGGTCCTGGTGGACAGTACGGACATGACCTTTGATCAGGTGGTGGAGGCCATTGTGAAGCTGGCGGAGGAAAAGATCCATGGCGAAAGCGGAAAATGAGCAGACCAGGGCGCAGCATGACCAGCTGGTGGAAAAGGATACCGGGATCTATCAGTTCGGCAGGTTCCTGGTGTCTATCGTGTTCCGTTCCTTTCTGCCGGTTCGGTACCATGGGGCCGAAAAGCTGCGGGACCGCGAGGCGCCCTTCGTGCTGATCGCGAACCACGTGCATGCCCTGGATCCGCTGATCCTGGCGTATCCGATTAAAAAGCAGCAGTGCTTTTTCCTGGCGAAGAAGGAGCTGGCGAAAAACGGCCTGGCGCATCGGCTGCTCCGGAATCTGCACTGCATCTTTGTGGACCGGCACAGCACGGACATGGAAGCGATGAGGAACTGCATGAAGGTCCTGCGCGGCGGAAAGGTGCTGGTGATTTTCCCGGAAGGAACCCGGCATCACGAGGGCCAGATGGAGCAGATTGAAAACGGGACGAGCCTCATCGTCATGCGGGGGAAGGCGCCGGTCATCCCGGTGTATATCGAGCGTCCCCTGAAGCTGTTCCGGCGGACCGACGCCTGGGTGGGGGATCCGATTCCCTATGACGATCTGCTGCGGGAGGGCATCAACGTGGATACCTGCGGCCGGATGAACGACCGCATGCGGGAAACCTTCCGGCGGATGATCGCGGACGCGAAGGCCGCAACCCCCTGACGGTCCGGCAGGCCCGCGAATCCGGAGACGGCCGGCGCGGACGGGCCGGAAACGGTGGAAGGAACGCGCCGGAGGCGCCATTCCCGCGGAGCGGCCAAGCGGAGAAAAATTTTTTTCGAAAAAATTTATTTTCCCAGCAGGATTTTTGGAAAGTTTGTAGAAAAAGAAGAAACTAGAGCATTTTTCGGGGAAGGATGACGAGATGACCGTTCAGATCGCGGCGCACGCGGGCTTCTGCATGGGGGTCCGGCGGGCGGTGGAAGCGGCCGAAAAGGCGGCTCGGGACGGGATTCCCTCCTGTACCCTGGGGGAGCTGATCCATAATCCGTCGGTCGTAGCCCGGCTGGCGGGGGAAGGGATTCCCCCGGTGGATTCTCCGGAGGAGGCCGCGGGCAAGCGGGTCCTGATCCGCAGCCACGGGGTCGCGCCGGAGGTGCTGGAAGTCCTGAAGGCCAACGGGTGCGAGATCATGGATCTGACCTGTCCCTTCGTGGCCCGGCTCCACGCCATCGTCGCGGAAGGGACGAAGGACGGGACGCCGGTCATCCTCGTGGGCGAAAAGGAACATCCCGAAGTCCGGGGGACGGCGGGGTGGTCCCATGGCCGGGTCTACGCAGTGGCCACGCCGGAGGAGGCGGAAGCGCTGCCTCCCTTCGAAAAAGCCCTGGCCGTTGCCCAGACGACCTTTCCGCCCGAAAGGTGGGAAGCGGTGCTGCGGGTGCTGGAAGGAAAGGTGAAAAGCCTGGAGAGCCACTGCACCATCTGCAACGCCACGGAGGAACGGCAGCGGGAGGCCGCGGAGCTGGCCGCCCGGGCGGACCGGATGATCGTCATCGGGGGCCGCAAGAGCGCCAATACGAAAAAGCTCTATGACCTGTGCCGGGCGCGGTGCCCGGAAACCATTCTGGTAGAGAGCGCGGCGGAGATTCCGTCAGCCTTTGCAAATTCTGATCCCGGTATGATTGGGATCGCCGCGGGGGCATCCACTCCTGCGGAGTCACTTAAGGAGGTTGTCACACGAATGAGCGAGCTGGAAAAAAAGGACCTGACCCCTACCCCTGAAGAGGAGACCAACAACGAAGACTTCATGCAGCAAGTCGAGGCCACAATGGTCAGGATCCGTCCCGGACAGACGGTCACCGGCAAGGTGGTTCAGATCACCGACGACGAAGTCAGCGTCAACATCGGCTACAAGGCCGACGGGCTGATCAAGCGCGAGGATCTGGTGGACCAGGATGTGAAACTGGGCGACGAAATTGAAGTCGAGGTCGTCAAGGTGAATGACGGCGAGGGCAACGTGCTGCTGAGCCAGCGGAATATTGTCAATCGCAAGGCGTGGGACGCTCTGATGGCGAAG
>CADBTC010000294.1 GCA_902797445.1 uncultured Eubacteriales bacterium
CCGAAATACGCCGCTTACGTCACCATCCTGCGGGAGGAGCTGGTTCCCGCCATGGGCTGCACCGAGCCCATCGCCATCGCCTACGCGGCCGCCAAAGCCCGGGACATCCTGGGCTGCCTGCCGGACAAGGCGGTCATCCGCTGCAGCGGCAGCATCATTAAGAATGTAAAGAGCGTCGTCGTGCCCAACACGGGGGGCATGCGCGGCCTGGAGGCCGCCGCGGCGGCCGGCATCGTCGCCGGCGACGCGGAGAAAAAGCTGGAGGTGCTTTCGGCCATCGGGCCGGACCGCTTCCCCGACATTCAGGCCTATCTGGACCGGGCGGACATCCGGGTGGAATTTCTGGCGACGGACCGGGCCTTCGAGATGCTGATTTCCGTCTCCGGAGAAGGGCATACGGCAGACGTCCGGATCACGGATACCCACACCAACCTGACCCTCCTGAAAAAGGACGGCCGGGTCATCCTGGATCGTTCTGCCCCGGAAACGGACCGGAAAACGGACCCCCAAAGCGCGTCGGACGCTTCTCCGGACTGCGCCCCGGCCTCCTGCGCCGGCCCCCGTCCGGACCAGCGCCTGCTGAACGTGCAGGATATCTATGACTTCGCAAAAACCGTGGACATATCGGACGCGCGGGAGGTGATTCTCCGCCAGGTCTCTTACAATATGGCCATTGCCGAGGAGGGCATGCGGAACCCCTACGGCGCGAATATCGGCAAAACCCTCCTCCGCTTCCACGGCGGCGAGAACGCCTCCACAGAAATCCGGGCCCGGGCCCTGGCGGCCGCGGGATCGGACGCGCGCATGCACGGCTGCAGCCTGCCGGTGGTGATTAATTCCGGTTCCGGCAACCAGGGCATCACGGTCGCGGTTCCCCTGACCGTATACGCGCGGGAAAAAAATGCCTCCGAGGAGGAGCTGATCCGGGCCCTGACCCTGGCGAACCTGGTGGCCATCCAGCAGAAAACCCGCATCGGCACCCTCTCCGCCTTCTGCGGCGCGGTCTGCGCCGGGGTGGGAACCGGCGCGGGCATCGCCTTTCTCCTGGGCGAGGACCTGAAAACCGTCGCTCATACGATTGCCAACGCCCTGGCGATTCTCCCGGGCATGGTCTGCGACGGGGCCAAGCCCTCCTGCGCGGCGAAAATCTCCCAGGCCGTGGAGGCCGGCATCTTCGGCTACCAGATGTATAAAAACGGCCAGCAGTTCTATGCCGGCGACGGCCTGGTGGTCAAGGGCGTGGACGCCAACGTGGAAACCATCGGGCGTCTGGGCCGGGAGGGCATGCTGGAAACAAACCGGAAGATTATTGAAATGATGCTGGGCCACGCGGACCCCGCCGCCCAGCCCTGAAGCCCCCGAAGGAGCAGCCCTCAAAATCCGCCCGCCAAAAAAGGCGTCCGCATCCCGCGGGCGCCCCAAAGCATCGTCCCCTCACCTTTTCCCCAGAAGGTCCTGCAGCGTCTTCGTCAGCGCCGCGATATCCACCGGCTTGGCGACATGCGCCTGCATCCCGGCCGCCAGGGCGGTCTGGACATCCTCGGCGAAGGCGTTGGCCGTCATGGCCACGATGGGGATCTCCGCCTTCTCCTTCTCCGGCAGGGCCCGGATGGCCCGGGCAGCAGCATAGCCGTCCATGACTGGCATCTGGATGTCCATCAGGATCAGGTCGAATTCCCCCGGCGCGGCCGCGGTCATCCGATCCACGGCTTCCTGGCCGTTTTCCGCCGTTTCGACCGCAAAGCCCATCTGGGTCAGAATCATCTGCGCGATTTCCATGTTAATCGCGTTGTCCTCCACCAGCAGCAGCCGCATCCCCGTAAAGTCTACCGGCGCCTCCGCTTCTCCGCGGCCGGCGCTTTTTTCTTCTCCGGTCCTTCCGTCTCCCGCGTCGGCGTCCGGAATCCCGCCGAAGCCGGAAACACCGCGCCCGGTTTCCGGAGCGGGCAGCTCACTTTCCGCGGCCAGCCGGAAGCGCAGGTGAATCACGAACTCCGTCCCGCGGCCCGGCTCGGTCAGCACCTCGACGGTGCCGCCCATCAGGTCGATGAAGCTCTTGGTAATCGCCAGCCCCAGCCCGGTGCCCTCCTGCCGGCTGACCGTGGAGGTGCGCTCCCGCTCAAAGGCGTTGAACATCTTCTCCTTGAATTCCGCGGACATGCCGATCCCGCTGTCCTTTACCCGGATCTCGTAGGAACCGTACCCCTCCGCGTTTCCTGCTTTGCCTGTGATTTCCCGCAGGGTCACCGTGATCGATCCGCCCTCCGGCGTAAACTTATAGGCGTTGCTGACCAGGTTCATCAGCACCCGCGACAGGCGCTTCCGGTCGCACCATACGCCCCCGCGGCGAACCTCCCCGGTCTCGACCGTATAGGTCAGCCCCTTCCGGCGCATCTGGCCGATAAACAAGTCATAGATGTCCCCGCACAGGGCCTTCAGATCCGTCGGCGTACATTCCAGCTCCACCTTTCCGCTTTCGATCCGGCTCATCTCCAGGATGTCGTTCAGCAGCATCAGCAGATGCTGGCTGGACATCTCTATCTTCTCCAGATACCCGTGCAGGGCGTTTACGTCGTTCTCCTTCCGGGCCAGGCCGGTGTATCCGATAATGGCGTTCATGGGCGTGCGGATATCGTGGCTCATGTTGAACAGGAACTGGCTCTTCGCCAGGCTGCCCTCGACCGCGCGGATCTTTTCCCGCTCCAGCTCCTCATGCTTCAGGCGGATCCGGTTCTGAATATACAGCATGATCACCAGCCCGAAGAAGATCAGGACCATCAGGATCACGCCCTTGACGGCCAGGGCTCCCTTCGCCTCCGGCTGCGCCGACGCCATCATGTTTTTGCCCATCCACATCAGCCCGGAATACACCAGCAGCGCGAACAGCGCCACCCCGGAGCTGCTCATGCCGGTAAACTCCGCCAGCGCCGTCTCGTTGACCGTCCGCAGGTAGAAGAAGAACCCCAGCAGGCACCACATCGCCAGCAGCAGGAACGCTTCGCTGCCCATGGCGTCCAGCGCCGTCACGCGGGGCAGGATCTGCACCAGTCCAAAAGCCACCGAGATCACCGTGCCCGCCGCCCCAAAGGCCGCGGCTTTTTTGTTTCTCTCGCTCCGGCCGATCTTCCAGGCCGCCGCGGAGGTATACCCGAAGCCCACGATCGCCCCGAAGGAGGTCAGGTCCACGAACCAGTTCAGGGTATTCCTTCCCAGCATGGACAGGACGATGGATATCAGCATGATAAACAGGATGCTGGTCTTCGTCGTCCGGAACCGCTCGCTCAGAATGCGGTCCTCCGCCATCGTGATCAGCACCCGCATCGCCGCCCGGTAGGCGCCGATGATCCCCGTGAAAATCGCGCACAGCGCGGATACGGTCACCGTCACCAGCCCGAAGGAGCCCATATACGCCTCCGCCGCCCGGAAGGTCGGCACCGCCTCGATCCCGCTCAGATGATCCAGATCGGCGATGTACGCGCTCCAGGAGGCGTATCCGTCCGGCACAAAGGAAACCCCCACCACCGAAAGCGCGGCGTAAAAGAGCGCCGCGGCCGGGATGGACAGCATCAGGATCCCCTTGCTTTTTTTCATCGGAAAGCGGAAGTGCGCCGTTTCAAAGGAAATCACGTCGAATCCCGCGAACGCCCAGGGCGCCATCAGGACGATCGACAGGATGGAAAAGCCCGGCCCCTGCTCCGCCAGGGGGCTGAAGGAAAACAGCCTTCCTTCGGAAAGGGCGTGGGGAATGCAGATCACCGCCGTCACCGCGGCGCCGGCCAGCATGATCCCCGCCAGCACCGTGAACAGCTTTTGCAGGAAGGGCTTCGCCTTGACCGCCAGAAACCCGATGATCCCGAAGGCCAGGACGGAAATCAGCACCTCCATCACATAGATATCGTTCCCCGCCACCTGGTATCGTGCCTCAGACAGGACGGCCCCGTTCATGACCGTCCGGAAGACGATAAACAGCGCGGTCCCGTTGAGAAAAACAATCGTCAGATATGACAGGCACAGGAACCACGAGCTCAGAAACGCGTGGTCCCGCCCAAAGACCTCTTTCGTGTACGCGTAGACGCCGCCGATCCCCGGATGCCGGTTCATGAGGGAAGCGAAATTCCGGGCGATCACCATCATCAGGAGCGCGCC
>CADBTC010000295.1 GCA_902797445.1 uncultured Eubacteriales bacterium
GAGGGATAACTGTATCCATTTGAAAAATGGGACTTGAGATCAGCTGTGGCGGGCGGTCCGGGCAACGGGAGTTAAGGGAGTAAAAGAATGCAGCGGAAGCCGCAGAGGTGAACATGAGAAACAGAAAGAAGCAGCAGGAACTTATCAAGGCGAAAGTCACGAAGACCAGCGCGTCAAGCGCGGAAGAAAAGCTGGATCTCCATGACTACTGCGGCATCAAAGACCCGACACCTTACGAGGCAGTCAGGAACATGATCCGCAGGGGCGAGTCGGCGAGTGACTGCCGGCATTGCGCAAAGGGGGTACAGAGAGTGACGGCATGATCGCTACGAAATCAACATCAACGATGCAGAAGAAGGTACATACGAAAACGGACTGCAGGCCGAATCTGCAGAGAAAGGATAAACGGATGGAAGTTAAGACTGGGGCAAAGAAGGTTTTCATCTGCAGCCCGTTCCGCGGGCTGGGACGCACGGAGCAGGAGGCTAAGAAAAACTACCTGGGCAACATGGAGCTTGCGAAGAAAGCCTGTCGCTACGCCACCGGGGAAGGATGTATTCCCTACTGTCCGCATCTGTATTTTCCCCGTTTCCTTGTGGACTCCGATCCCGACGAGAGGGAGCTCGGAATGCTCATGGGGCAGACGTGGCTTAAGCAGTGCAGCGAGCTTTGGGTGATCGGACGCAGGATCAGCCAGGGCATGAAAAGCGAGATCGCCTACGCTAAAGAGCTGGGCATTCCCGTGAAGCATTACGTTCCGGAGAGGACGCCGGAGGAGCGTCTGCTGGACGCAATCCTGCGCCCGGAGATCGAATACCGCGAGATGGTATGAGGGCGCAGACATGCAGCGGATAAGAGCAGGTAAGAGCAGTTAAGAGCAGATAACAAGAACCTGCAACAACCAATTAGAACAATTTTTTGAAAGGATGGTATGAACTATGGCAACGAAAAAGACAACAGCGGCGGCAGCAGAAGAAACGATGGTGGGTCTGGTCATTCCCCCGATTGAAAAGAAAACCTTCACTGTGAAGGTGGTGGGCGACTCCTCCCTGATCGTACACAAGTGGTCTGAGAAGGCAAAAAAGGAGATGCTCACGAAGCAGATGAAGCAGGCATCCGCAGGCAAGGGAGCCAAGGACCCCTGGGCTGACTACTGCGACTCCATGTACTGGCTGACGAAGAAGCCGGATGTGCCTACGGAGGATGATATCGCAAACGCGAGGTTCGGTTTCCCGGCTAAGGCATTTAAAGCCTGCGCCATCGATGCCGGTTATCAGCAGGGCATCATCCCGAAGAAGACCACAGCCAGGGGAGCGTTCCACATCCTCGGCGAGATGGTGGAGATCGAAGGCCAGCCCCAGATCCGTGAGGACATGGTCCGTGTGGGGCAGGGAACGGCGGACATCCGTTACCGCGGTGAGTATCCGGAATGGTTTGTCGTCCTGACTATCAGATACAACCCGAGGGCGATATCTGTGGAACAGATTATCAACCTGCTCAACTTCGGCGGATTCAGCAACGGTGTAGGTGAATGGCGTCCTGAAAAGAATGGCGACCACGGCACTTTCCATGTAGCCGTTGAAGGAGAGTAATAAGGGAAATAACGAGGGGTGTGCCTGGTGAGCGGGGACTTGCCAGGCACAGTTTGCCGGAACATGGCGTAGCTAATGCAGTAGACACAGCTTTTGTATCTACTGCGGCTATTGCGGCTATCACAGGCAAGGCAGGCAAGGCTTGGCGGGGCGGGCCGAGGAGAGGCGGGTCTCGTTTGGGCGTGGTTAGGCAAGGCAGGCGTGGTTTGGTCCGACCTGGCAATGCGAGGCGGGTCATGGCGGGACAAGGCACAGCATGGCAGGCAAGGCCCGGTGAGGTCTGGACTGGCGCGCCGAGGCAAGGCGTGGCAAGGAACGGATGGGCTTGGCAAGGCAGGCGTGGCCGGGATGGGCATGGTCCGTTATGGCGAGTCAATGCTGGGCGAGGCATGGCAGGCTAGGCGGGGTCTGGTTTGGCAGGGATTGGATAGGTATGGCAGGGCTCGGCAAGGCATCGGCATGGCAGGCAAGGCAAGGAATGGCAGAGTGTGGCGAGTCCGGGTGAAGCGAGGCAGGACGGGGCAGGCATGGAAGCGCTGTCAATTCAATGAAGGAGGGTCAGAAATTGGTCTATCAGAGAAAGCATGACTATGAGTACCGGGAGGGCTGGCATCCGAGCGTAGATGCCAATACGGTGGGCGGGGTCATGGAGGAGATCGAAAGCAGGAACGGAACCATCACCAGTGAACTGTTCCTGGAGGCTTCACGGGATGAAAGCAGTCCCACGCATGAGGTCTTTGAATGGGATGACGGTGTGGCGGCCGAAAGATACCGCCTGCACCAGGCTTCCAGGACAATCTGCGCCATCCGCGTCATTGTGAAGGAACATGAAGAAGCGGGAAAGCAGGTCAGGCCGCCGAGGGCGTTCGTGAACATCGTGGACGATGACAGCAGGAAAGCGCAGTACATGAATGTCAGCGATGCGCTGTCCAATGAGGAAACCAGGTATGCGGTTCTGGGGAGGGCGATGCGGGAGCTTAAGTCTTTTCAGGATAAGTATTCCGCTCTTTCCGAACTGGCTGAAGTGTTCGCGGCGATTGACAACGTGAAAATCTGAAGATGAAGAAGGAGGAAATTATTTATGGCAGAGACAAACACACAGGATACCAGCAGCCGTGGAGTGACGGTGAAGATGAGCACGCTGACTGAAGGCATCGGGATCGTATTTTCCGGAGTTCTGACGATGCTGGAGTCTCTCGATGCCGGCACCGCAAAGACGCTCGTTGAGGGCTTTGTCAACGGGAACGGAGAAACGGCTAATACAGCGGCTAACACGGCAGAGGGATTTACTGACGCTGTTCCGGGCAGTACCGCTGTCAGCGGCGTGGATGACAGCACAAAGAAGGATTCTGCTTCCGGGGCTTCGCAGCCCGTGAAAGCGGAGCAGACCAAGCAGCCCGAGAAAGCAGCGCAGACCGCTCAGCATTCACAGGCAAATTCCGGGCTTACCGTGGATGAAGTGGCGAAGATCGTGGTGCAGAAGGTAAAAGCCAATCCGGGCATCAACGAGAAGATCCGGGCGCTGGTCATTGCCCACGGCGCACAGCGGGTGACAGAGCTGAAACCGGAGAACCTTGAGGCGTTCCTTACGGATCTCTCCCAGCTGTAAAGGGATGAGAGGGATCAGTATACACAGTCAGCAGACACACGGAGGAACTGCCTATGCCGGATGTACACGCGCTGTTAAGCGCATCAAGCTCAAAACGATGGCTGCACTGCACGCCATCAGTAAGACTGGAGGAGGGATTTCCCAATGAAAGTTCAGTTTATGCCGCCGAGGGCACGTTTGCCCACTCGCTCTGCGAATTCAAGCTGGGGAAGTATCTGCACCACAGGGTAACACGCCCGCAGTCGGATGAATTCTATTCGGAGGAGATCGACCAGATCACCGATGTCTATTACGAGTTCGCTGTGGGCGTGATCGAATCGATGAAGCGCAACGGCTGTGAGCCGCTGGTGCTGGTCGAGGAGAGGGTGGACTACAGCCACATCGCACCGTCCGGATTCGGAACCGCAGACCTTCTGGTGCTGGGCAGGGACGAGGACGGGCGAGGGCTTCTCCACGTCATTGATTTCAAGGCGGGAAAAGGGGTCTACGTGGACTGCGACCATAACAGCCAGATGATGCTTTACGCCATCGGAGCCCTGCATGGCTACGGTTTCATCTATGACGTGCAGACGGTCCGTATGACCATCGTGCAGCCGAGGCTGGACAATGTTTCCACTTTTGAAATGACAGCGGATGAGCTGAAAGCCTGGGGCGAGAGCATTAAGCCCATCGCAAAGATGGCCTTCGAGGGTAAGGGTGAACAGCATCCGGGAGACTGGTGCCGGTTCTGCAGGGCAAAACCTGTGTGCCGCGCCTGTGCTGAGGAGGCGATGGCTCTTGCGAGAGACGAGTTCCTCGACTTAGACGCCGCGCTGGCGGCAGAAGGGGCGGAGGGAGCAGATGGAGCAGATACCCAAGTGGCGGAAACAGACCTGACGGCTCCGTATAAAGCGGACACGGACACACCTGTGTTCAAACAGCCGGGTCTGATCCCAATGTCAGAGCTTTCAGCGATCCTTCCCACGCTGAACCGCATCTCGTCCTGGATTGATTCCGTCTTCGCTTATGTCTCATCCGAGGCAATCAACCATGCTGTGCCGGTACCCGGTTACAAGATCGTGGAGGGACGGTCGAAACGGGTCTTCACAGACACAAAGGCCGTGGTGGATACAGCAATCCAGAACGGCTACACCGATCTTTACAAGCAGCAGCTTATCACGCTGACCGAATTTGAGAAGCTGATGGGTAAGAAGAAATTCAATGAGCTGCTTGGAGAGTATGTGGCCAAACCACCCGGAAAACTGGCTCTCGTTCCGCTGGATGACCCGAGGCCGCCGGTTGACCTGGCAAACACTCCGGACCAGGAATTTTCAGTCCTGCCTGATCCGGCCGGTACCGAAGATGAGGGCTGATGCATTTAACAATTTATCAATCATGCGCCGGAAGCCGAAAGGCAGGCGCAAAAATTATGGAGGTAATGAATCTAATGGCAAAACTGTTTGAAATCTACAACAAGTTCAATGAAGCAAAGAGCAGCACGAAGGTGCGCGTGTTCTGCCGCATTTGCTACGCGAACATCTGGGAGCCGAAGAGCATCCTGGGCTCCGAACCCAAGTATTCCGTTTCCTGCCTGTTCGACAAAGAGGATAAGCCCACCCTCGACCTGATCGGGAAGGCGGTGGAAGCCGCGAAGGAAGCGGGCAAGGAGAAGTGGGGCGAGAAGTTCCTCAAGGCTCCCAAGTTTAAGCTCCCGCTTCATGACGGTGATAATGACAGGCCGGATGATGGCGCCTACGAGGGCATGATGTATATCAATGCCACGAGCAAGGATCAGCCGGAGATTGTTGACCGCAAGAAGCACCCGATCACGGATCCCATGATGGTGGGCTCCGGGGACTACTGCATGGTCACCCTCAACTTCGCGCCGTATAACGCGGATAACACGAACAAGGGGATCGGGGCTTACCTCTCCAATATCCAGCTTGCGGCCCGCGGCGAGCGTCTGTCGGGCAAGTCATCGGCGGATGCGGACTTCGATGAGCTTCCGGGTGATGACGATGAGGCGCTCAGCGATGAGATCCCTGATTTCATCTAAGGCGTAAGAAGCCGTCAGGGAAGC
>CADBTC010000296.1 GCA_902797445.1 uncultured Eubacteriales bacterium
GGGAAACCTCTGGCGGGCGGTTTGCCTTCCCCTGCGGAGCAATTGGCTTTATTTTTCCCGAAATGGAAAGAACCTGTTTCTATTTTTCGCGTTCGGATCTGTTCCTAGGGACAAAGGTGTGGTATGATACCCTTAGATGCCGGAAGACCGGGTCAGAAATCTATTGCGGAATCTCCCGGCATCGGGAAGCGTCTGCGGCCGGATCCGGCGCGGAGCGGCGGAAACAAAAGGAACGGAGGAATGAAAGATGATTCGGAATCTGATCAGGAACAAGACGGTCTTTGCCGTATTGAACATTGTACTGGGAATCTATATGTGCTTTGCGGGCCGGCATGTGCTTGATACCATCATTCGGGTGGCTGGCTACGGGCTCCTGGGCGCGGCGGTGGTTTACGCGGCCATGTATTTTCTCGGCCAGGGCGGCCGGGATCAGGTGAAGCTCGGGTATGCCATCGCGGCCGGTATTGCCGGGCTGCTGATCAGAGTGCTGGCGCCGGCTGTCGTGAACCTCTTCCCCGTGCTGGCGGGCATCGGTCTGATCCTGGTCGGTGCGGTCAATCTGGCCCAGGCTTATAAGAGCGGTATGTCTCTGGCTTCCATGGCCGGCCCGGCCCTGACTGAGGTTCTCGGCATATTGATTCTGCTGCGCCCCGGCTTCCTGGTGAATGCCGTGGTGATGGTCGCGGGCATCGCGCTGATTCTCAACGGCCTGTCCGAGCTGAATATGATCCGCCGGGTCTGGTAACAACGCATTTCATTACGGCGCATTCGCGGCCGGTTTTACGCTTGAATATGCAAAGCGGGGGCTGCCTCTTGGAGAGGCGGCCCCCGCTGTATGTATGTGCGGATGTTTCCGGTCGGTTACTGCTCAGCCCTGCCAACCAGCATCACTTCACCAACGCCGCTTTCCTGATCCAGGTCTATCCGGAGAAAATGGACGCGGAGGGGCTTTAGAAAGCGCCTGCCCTTCTGCGGGATAGATCAGCAGCATTTCCGCGTTTACGTCTTCCGGTCAGGAAATTCGTAATGGATGACGTGCTTTTCGTTTCAGCTTACCTGATTGGTTTTGGCGTCCGGATTGCGGTTCAGCGCGGCAAACCGCTTTGCGTCAATTTTGACTTTCCGGTCCGGCGTCAGCAGGCCGTTGACTTCCTGCATCACGTCGGTTAACTGAGTATAGCAGTATCCCTGGCAGTAGGGGATTGCCCGGATTGCGTCGGTTACGCTTTGAAAGCGTTCGAAGAAAGCCTCTTCGCTCTCTACCTTATCATGGTAGCCCCAGCTTTCCATGCCGCCCGCATCTCCCTGCAGCCCGATGTTGGTGAAGGCAATTCCGCCGTATTCCGTGACCATGAAAGCCTCTTTTCCGGTTGGCTGTACACCCTGGGCATAGCAGGGACGCCAGTCGCAGGCATGCTGTTCTACAGCCTCCCGGCTGGCAAAGTGATCCGCCAGCACCGCGCCGTCTGCTGCGTAGTCGTGCAGCGCGCAGATGTCCGTCTCGACCTGTTCCCAGCCGTCGTTTACGCTCACCATTCGGGTTCCGTCCAGCGCCTTTGCTGCCTGGTAAAGCATCCGGGCCAGCGCCTGCTGCTTTGGATCGGTATAAATCTGCCTTACGCCCCAACTCTCATTCAGCGGAACCCAGGCAATGATGCTGGGATGATTGAAATCCCGCTGGATGAAGCCGCTCAGGGTTTCAAACAGATTATTCACCGATTCCGCGCAGAATTCATAGGGACTTGGAATTTCACCCCAGACCAGAAGCCCCATCCTGTCCGCCCAGTAGTAATACCGGGGATCCTCCAGTTTCTGGTGTTTCCTCGCACCGTTGTATCCCAGCGCCATCGTCAGGCGGATATCCTCCTGAATGGCCTCATCGCTGGGAGGCGTGATCAGGGAATCAGGCCAGTAGCCCTGATCCAGAATCAGCCGCTGATAGATCGGACAGTTGTTCAGATATACTTTTCCGTTCCGGACTTCCACCTTGCGCAGGCCGAAGTAGGTGTTCACCCGATCCAGCTCCTGCCCGTTAAGCCGCAGGATCACTTCAACGTCATAGAGCTCCGGGTGATCCGGTGTCCACACATGGGTGGGATCCAGGCTGCCCTGAACGACCAGATCCACGGGAACCGTCATTCGCCTTCCGGGGATTTCTGTCCGCACGGCACGAACCGGTTTTCCCTCAAAGCGCAGCGCCACTTCCAGCTCCGCCGGACTTTCAGGCTCTCCGTCCAGCGCGATATCCAGGGTACACATATGCCGGTCGAAATCCGGCGTGATATGGATCCGCTCAAAAGCGGTTTCTCCAGCTGCTTCAATGTACACCGTCTGCCAGATACCGCTGACGGGGGTGTACCAGCAGCCCATCAGTCCGCGCTCCCAATATTGCTTTCCGCGGGGCTGGCTGACATCCGGCCGGTCTTCTGCCCGCAGACGCAGGTCATTTTCCCCCTCCTTCAGAAGCCGGGTGATATCCAGACAGAAGGGTGTGTATCCCCCTCGATGATTGCCGGCACGTTCGCCGTTGACATAAACCTCCGCTTCAAAATCCACCGCGCCAAAGTGCAGCAGAATCCTGCGGCCGCGCATTTCATCCGGGATGGAAAACTTCCGGGCGTACCAAAGGACGGGATGAATCTCGTCTGTCGGGCCGATTCCGCTC
Organism: uncultured Eubacteriales bacterium; assembly: GCA_902797445.1. GTDB lineage: Bacteria > Bacillota > Clostridia > Christensenellales > Aristaeellaceae > Aristaeella. Next base: position 2,666 of record CADBTC010000296.1, read on the forward strand.
ATCTTTGTCTGATAGGCGAAGGGCACTGTAATGCTTCCCTCCAGCGTGTGATCCGGAAGATACCACCGCTCCTTCCGGCCGATGCCGGCATCATCGAAGGCAAAATCCCATCTTCCGTTCAGGTTCATCCAGCTTGTCCGCTGGAAATCGGGACGGGGATGCTCCGGCCTGGGGATGTCCATCTGTTTCATTTGTTTCAACCTCCCATTTGAGCGTGGCCTTCAGCCTTTGTATCAGATTTCCTGCAGCTCAGGAGAATACATCTCCGGAATGTTTGTTCCAAATGCGGCCTGGCTGATGTTCCGTTGGCGTGCTGTTTTTCGGTTCCTGGCATGATGTTTTGATTATGGTAACATAAAGGACGGAGGAAATCAATGAAATGAATGATCGGTCCTTGTATTTTCCGTTGCGATTTTGGAGGAGCCGGCATATAATGGGACAGTCCGTCCAAACGGACAAGGAAAGAAAATCACGGACAGCAGGAGATAATGAAGCGCATGAGTCAGTCAATGTGGAAGGATCGGACTTTCATCGTAAACCTGGCGCGCCTGGCCCTGCCTATCGCCGCCCAGAGCCTGATGCTCTCCGCTGTTGGCGTGGCGGATACGCTGATGCTGGGCGCTCTGGAGCAGAACGCCATGTCCGCCGTTTCGCTGGCTACCAAGATCCAGTTTATTCAGAATATGCTGATGTCCAGCTTTGTGGCCGCGCTGGTAGCGCTGGGAGCCCAGTACTGGGGCAAGAAGGATACCGCTTCCATGAGCAGGCTCTTCGGTATCGCTCTGCGGCTGAATGGGCTGACATCCATTGCTTTCTTTGTCGTCTGTGAATTTTTCCCGGAAGCAATCATGCTGGCCTTCACCAATGACTCCGAATTGATCTCCATCGCGGCGGGTTATCTTCGGATTGCGGCCTGGAGCTATCTGCTCACCGGGCTTTCCCAGAGTTATCTGGCGCTGCTGAAGATCAGTGATCACGCCTCGGAGACCGCGGCGATCAGCTCCACGGCGGTGGTGATCAACATCGGGCTCAACGCGGTGCTGATCTTTGGGCTCCTGGGCGCGCCGCGCATGGGCGTTCGGGGAGCGGCTATCGCGACCCTGGCGGCCCGGATCGCCGAAACCGTCTGGGCTGTGGGCCTGTCTTTCCGAAAAGGTTATATCCGTCCGAATCTGATGGACGTGGTCCGCAGGGATCGCCGCCTGTCCGGGGATTATTGCCGCACCATGCTCCCCCTGCTGGGGGCGGGGATGCTCTGGGGTGTGGGCTTTACGGCCTACAGTGCCTTTATGGGCCATATTGATCAGGACGCGCCGGCCGCCAATTCGGTGGCGTCCTCCGCGATTGAGCTGGTGTGCTGCCTGTGCAACGGCCTGGCCAGCGGGGGCGGTATCCTGGTGGGCAACGCGCTGGGCGCCGGAGACCTCGAACGGGGCAAGCTTTACGGCCAGCGGATCTGCCGCCTGAGCTTTCTGGTGGGGATTCTCACCAGCCTCGTGATGCTGGGCATCACGCCCCTGCTGCTGCAGATTGTGCATCTGAACGATACCGCCTACGCATACCTGCGGGGCATGCTGCTGGTCATGTCGGTTTATACCATTGGCCGGGTCGTCAATACCATCACCATCAACGGCATCTTTGCCGCCGGGGGGGACACATTGTTTGACATGTACAGCCTGGCGGTCACCATGTGGGGATTGGCTCTGCCCCTGGCTGCGCTGGGAACCTTTGTGTTCCACTGGCCGGTGTGGCTGATCTACGCATGCACCTGCCTGGACGAGGTGGGCAAGATTCCGTGGGTCATGGCGCATTTCAGAAAGTATAAATGGGTCAGGGATCTGACGGTCTGAACGCCCTGGGTGCGATCAAAAAAGAAGAACGAAAAAAGCGGCAGGCAGCGGCTTTTGCCGGCTTGACCGACGTTATGGACATTTCTGCTGCGGGCTGAAAACATGCCGCAGAGCGATTCCGGCGTGCTGGAAAGGAAGAAAAAATGAAGGACCGTCAGATACCGGGATTCCTGTATGTGTTTTTATCTGCGGTATTATTTTCCATCGGTGGGATCTGCATCAAGATGGTTCCGTGGAATGCCATGTCCATCAACAGTGCCCGCAACCTGATTTCCGCCACCATGATTGGCATCTATATGCGGGCGGCCAGGCACCGCATCGTCATCAATCCGGCGGTTCTCTTCGGCGCCCTGTGCACGACGGCGACGACAACACTGTATGTGCTGGCCAACAAAATGACCACCGCGGCGAATACCATTGTTCTGCAGTTTACGGCTCCGGTTTTTGTGGTGCTGTTCAGCTGGCTGTTTTTCCGAAAAAAACCGCGGAAGCTGGATATGATCACGATCGTTTTCGCGCTGATCGGCATCGTATTCTTCTTTGTGGACGGCCTGTCCACGGGGAGTATGCTGGGAAATATGCTGGCGCTGGTCTCCGGCGTCACCTATGCCGGCGTCTTTATGATGAACAGCTTTTCCCATTCGGATTCCCTGTCCTCCATCTTTCTCGGCCAGTGCATCAGCGCGGTGATGGGATTTCCGTTTCTGCTCCAGGAAACCGATTTCGGTTTCCAGGCGGTGCTGGGCATCCTGCTGCTGGGCATCTTCCAGGTGGGGCTGGCATATATTCTGCTTTCCAAGGGCCTGAAGAGCACGAGTGCCGTGACGGCCAGCCTGACCTCCGCCATCGAGCCCATCCTGAATCCAATCCTGGTGGCGATTTTCTGGCACGAGTATATTACTCCGACAGCGTTGATCGGGGCGGGTATCGTCATCGTATCGATCATCGTTTACAACGTGCTGAAGGCAAAACGGCAGGGAAACGGATGACGGAATTGGAAAATTGTGCTATGATAAAAGGTGTTTTTGCTGTAGGGAAGGAGGGAGCGGCTTGAAACGGAGATGGATGGCGGGTCTGATGACCCTGGCGCTGTGCCTGGCGGGGGGAAGTCCGGCCCTGGCGGAGCCGCTGCCAGCCCGGGATATGATTTATCGGACACCCAACGAAGAGAGCGAAGTCCTCTGTGAGCACGATTTCTGCTTCTGGCAGCTGACGGAGGGAGAACTGGATGAAACGCTGGTCTGGCAGGTGCTGATGCAGCCCCTGACGGTGCTCAGCGGGAAGCAGCGGGACCAGATAAGGGTGCGGGCCCGGCCGGAAAAGGACTGCACGGATTACGTGGGGGTCGTGACCTGCGCCAGCCAGGGCGTGCACGTTTTGCGGCAGGAAGGCGAATGGACCCTGATTGAGGCTTATTCCTCGGCGGAGGAAGGGTCGAAGGTAAAGGTCTGGGCGACCCGGTTTCAGGGATACGTCAAAACCGACCTGCTCAAGGAGCTGCCGGTGGACGATACCTACGGAATCGTGATCGACAAGCTGCAGCAGCGGCTGTATGTATACAAGGAAGGACACCTGTTTTCCACCCTGATCTGCTCCACGGGGTTTCCCCGGGAGGACACGCCCTGGAATGAAACCCCGGCGGGGGAATACGGCATCGTCAGCTGGGTGGGGGCCTTCTGGTCCGGGAATCTGTACTGCGACAAAGCTCTGCGGATCAACAGCGGCATCATGCTGCACGAGGTGCCCTGCACGATCGAGGTGGACGAAAACACCGGAGAGGAAAAACGGGATTATTTCCGGTGCGAGCGTTACCTGGGGGAGAAGGCCAGCCATGGCTGCATCCGGATTCAGAAGGAGCTGACCCCGGAGCGGGTGAACGCGGAATGGCTGTGGAAGAACCTGAGCCGCAAACCAGTGACCAAGGTTATCATCTGGGACGAGATCGGCAGGCAGCTGAGCTATCCGGACGATGATTATCCGCTGTATTATAATCCCAAAGGGGGAAAAAACTATCACTCATCGGCGAACTGCGTGATGGTGAAGGAAAAGTACCGGCCCCTGACGGCTTTTACCTGGGGGGAGCTGGACGACGAGCCATACAGCAAGCTGACCCCCTGCCCGGGCTGCGCTCCGCAGCTGCGTGCGGAAGGCATCGACACGGTGAACGAGAAGAATACCAGGAAATAGGGAAACAGCAGCCCCAGAGGGGCTGCAGGATAAAAACCGCCGGCCCAGCGGCAGCGCGGGGCGGACGGAAAGACGGAAGGACGCGAAGGCGGAGCGATACACAGACACGAAGCGGAAGAAAGAAGGAGACAACATGCGGCTGATCATTCCGAAAAACTACAACCCCGTGCTGAACCTGCGGGATACAGAGATTGCCATCAAGCTGGTGAAGGACTTTTTCGAGACGGAGCTGAGCCGGGCGCTAAACCTGACCCGCGTATCGGCGCCCATTATGGTAACGCCGGAGAGCGGCCTGAACGATAACCTGAACGGGGTGGAACGGCCGGTCAGCTTCGATGTCCTGGAAACCGGGCGGCAGGTGGAAATCGTCCACTCACTGGCCAAATGGAAGCGGCAGGCGCTGAAAACCTACGGGTTTCATCCGGGGGAGGGGCTGTATACGGATATGAACGCCATCCGCCGGGATGAGGAGACGGACAACATCCATTCGATCTTCGTGGACCAGTGGGACTGGGAGCGGATCATGGCGCCCGGCGAGCGAAACGAGGCCTTCCTGCGGGAGATCGTGAAGAAGATCTATATGACCCTGCGGAAGACCGAGGGATACGTCTGCGCTCACTATCCGCACATCAAGCCGGAGCTGCCGGACGAGATTGCTTTCGTCACCACGCAGGAACTGGAGGACCGGTATCCCCAACTGAGTGCCAGGGAGCGGGAATACCGGGCGGCGAAGGAATACGGGGCTGTGTTCCTGATGCAGGTGGGCGGCGTGCTTCGCAGCGGAGAGATCCATGACGGCCGGGCGCCGGACTATGACGACTGGAGCCTGAACGGGGACATTCTGCTGTACGATCCGCTGCTGGACATGAGCCTGGAGGTTTCCAGCATGGGCATCCGGGTGGATCCGGAGACCCTGCGGAAGCAGCTGAAGATCCGGGGATGCGAGGAACGGGCGAAGCTGCCCTTCCAGAAGGCGCTGCTGGCGGGAGAGCTGCCCCAGACCATCGGCGGAGGCATCGGCCAGAGCCGGATGTGCGTATACTTCCTGAGGAAGGCGCATGTTGGCGAGGTGCAGGCCAGTCTGTGGCCGGACGAGGTCGTGGAGGCTTGCCGGGAGGCGAATATTCTGCTGCTGTAAGCACCGCAGCCGGAGGCCGGCTTCATTTTGGAGGAACAGAGGGTCAGAACGGGAAGAGAGGCAACAGGAGGAAACATGAAAAACCAGGTGCGGAAGGGACTTGCGGCGCTGCTGGCGGCTGTGATGATGCTGTGCAGCGCGCTGGCGCTGGGAGAAGCGCAGGAATCGGTGGAAGTATTGGAGCTGCCGGCGGCTGAAGGGGGCGAGTTCGCCATCCTGACGACCCAGGAGGATCCGGAGATCGGGCCCCATGACAGCGGATATCTGTTCCGGGATGGGGAGAAGAGCCCCTACGCGTATGCGGATCCTTCGATTACGGTCCATATCGGCAGGGGCCGTATTTACGAGACCAATTATGTTTACGCCAGGGTAAAGATTGCCTATCCCTCCCAGATCCGCTCCGTGATGGCAGCTAAAACCCTGAGCAATAAAACGACGGTCATGGGTCACCTGCTGGCCAAGCGGGTCAACGCGGTGGTGGCCATCAGCGGCACGGTGCTGTCGGATGACGAAATCAAAGGCCCGCTGATCCTGCAGGGGAAGACCCTGCGGCCGGATGAGAAAACCTCCGGGAGCAAGCTGGAGAAATGGCTGACCGATGAAGCGGTGGATACCCTGGCCATCGATGAAAAAGGGGATCTGCACATCCTGCAGGGAGAGACCTGGGGAGATATCCAGGAGGCAATCGAGAACATGGAGGAAAATCCCCTGCACGTAATGGCCTTCGGCCCGGCGCTGGTGGTGGACGGTGAAGCCCAGTACGGATATAAGGATCGGCAGAAGTCCACAAACCGGCGCGCCCAGCGGATGGCGATCTGCCAGACGGGACCCCTGGAGTATCTGCTGATCACCAGCGAAGGCCCGGAAGATCTGCCGGACAAGAACGGACTGAACATGGATCAGTTCGCGGAGCTGGTGGCGTCCTTCCCGGATGTCAAAACCGCGTACAATCTGGACGGGGGATCCTCCTCCACCATGATTTTCCGGAAGGGGAAGGAATACTGGGCCAAGATTAACGGAAACGGTTCCAAAAAACGTTCCATCCGCGATATCATTTACTTTGCGGACGCGTGGCTGCCGGATACGGAGACAGCGGGAAAATGAGAAAAAGGATCGCGGCGTGGCTGCTGGCGGGCATGCTGTGCCTGACAGGCGCCGGGACGGCCGGGGCGGAGATCCGGATGACCATCAGTTTTACCGGGGATGTTACCCTGGGAGGGCCGGAGACGGGGCGGAACAATCCGGAATCCTTCGACAGCACGGCCGGACGAGAGGGGTATGATTACTTCTTCCGGGAAGTAAAGGACCTGTTCGAGGCGGACGACCTGACCCTGGTCAATCTGGAGGGCGTTCTCAGTGACAGCGCCAGGGGTGAAAACACCAAAAAGAATATTCGGCTGCGGGGCAGGACGGATTTTGTGAAAATCCTGACGGAAAGCGGGATTGAGTCCTGTGCCATCGCCAATAACCATATCATGGATTACGGGCAGCAGGGTTATAACCAGACCGTGAAGACCCTGCGGCAAAACGGTCTGGAAATCTGCGGGAACGATCTGTCTTTTGTGCTGGAAAAGGACGGGGCAAAGGCAGCGTTCTTCTCCTTCAGCGGGGGGTATCTGACCCGGGCTCACATCAATCAGATCGGCACGACCATCCAGGGCTTGCGGGCTCAAGGGGTGGGCGCCGTCGTCGTCTGCTTCCACGCGGGGCAGGAGTATATCGGAAAGCGGCGCAAATGGGATCAGGAGCGCTATGCGAAGGTGGCCGTGACGGAATGGGGTGCGGATCTGGTGGTGATGCATCATCCGCACGTCCTGCAGGGAATCGATATCCTGGACGGGCGCTACGTGTTTTATTCCCTGGGGAATTTCTGTTTCGGAGGCGCCACGGTCATCCGCAGCCAGGAAAACAATTCCAGGATCCGGACGCTGGAAAGCTGCGTGCTGCAGATGGATCTGATCTTTGATGATCAGGGGAACTTCCGGGGCCAGGAGGGGCGGATTTATCCCTGCTACATTTCCTCCTCTGCCAATCAGACCGGGGATCCCAATGATTTCCAGCCCCGGCGGGTTTATGGTATCCAGGCGGCGGGGGTGCTGGAGCGGATTCAGGCGGATACGGCTTTTGATCTGGGGGAAATCGATCCGGAAGAAGGCTTTCTGCCGCTGGCTTATCTCGGGGCTGCGGCGAAGTGAAAAACGCATCGGACGGGCCTGAAAAGGTCCGGATGCGGGGAGGACAGCCGCGTCTGAAAACAGCGGGGATGTAGAAGGAGCAGAAGGATATGGAAGGATATCAGATGGTTTCCGTTCTGGGAAAGCAGATGAGCGGATACGCGATGAGCATCTGGATCGGATGCCTGGCGGGACTTTTCCTGTTCATCCAGCAGGCCCGGGCGCGGAAGGTAAAAAGCACGGCCATGTGGCTGACGGTTCTGCTGGGGATTCCTCTGGGACTGCTGGGGGCCCGGCTATACTATGTGCTGGCCCGGCTGGACCTGTTTCAGGACATTGGGTTTGAGTATTTCTTTATCGCGGCGGACGAGGAGCTGAAGACCTGGGGGGCGGCGAAAGGAGCGGCCTTCTGGGGCGCGGTGGGGGGTGTAGCCCTGGCTGCCCTGCTCGCGGGCAAAATCGGCGGGGAGAAGACCGGCAGCCTTCTGGACGCACTGGCGCCTTCCGGGGCGCTGGCCATCGCGGTCAGCCGTTTCGGGGAATACAGCATCGGGGAGGGTGTCGGGCCGGACGTGACCCCGGAGGCGCTGTGGTTTTTCCCCGCGGCGGTGGTGAATGAATGGGAGGAATGGAAATACGCCCTGTTCCTGCTGGAAGGGCTGGCGGGACTGGTCATTTTCGTGCTGCTGATGACCGTCGGACGGAAGAAGAAAAACGGTTACCGGGCGCGGATGTTTATCGTGCTGTATGCTTCCAGCCAGATCATTTTCGAAGCCCTGCGGCGGGATAACTTCCTGCGGTGGCTTTTCGTACGGGTAAGCCAGGTGTGCTGCGCGGTCGTACTGGCTTTCCTGATGGTTTTTGCGGTCATCCGCTGGGCGAAAAAACCTCCGGAAGCCCGGATGCCAAAGGGAAAGCTCATTCTCTGCTGCGGACTGTTCCTCGCAATGGTGGGCGCCATTGTGGCCCTGGAGTTCGCGGTGGACAAGAGTCCGACCCTGTCGGTGGGCATGGCCTATCTGCTGGAGGCCCTCTGCTGCATCGTGATCGGAATTGCCAGCTGGCAGGTGATTATGGATGAAGATTCCGCTGACGTTTTGGAAAAGAAAACCGCCGCTTTGCAATAGGAAGGGACGTGCCGGAGCGGATCCGGGAGAGAAGATGGACAAGGAAGTATGGATTATCGTGGGGCTGGGGAACCCGGGGGCGGATTACGCCCATACGCGGCATAACGCGGGGTTCGATGTGATGGCCCTGCTGGAAAAGAAGGTTCAGGTGACCCTGGGGCGCAAGGCGTTCCAGGGCGTTTTCGCTGAATTCACAGACGGGGAGAAGAAGATCGTCCTGTGCATGCCCCAGACCTATATGAACAACAGCGGGGAGTGCGTGGGACAGCTGGTGCGCTGGTACAAAGCGGCGCCGGATCATCTGCTGGTCATCTATGACGATATCGACCTGCCGCCCGGACGGGTGCGGGTTCGCCGGGAGGGCGGCCCCGGTACGCATAACGGGATGCGCAGCATCGTGGAGCATCTGGGAACCACGGCGTTCCCCCGAATCAGGGTCGGGACCGGGGATCGGCCCGCCGGCGGGGATCTGGTTTCCTGGGTGCTGGGCCGCTACGATCCGGAGACCCAAAAGGTCATGGACGCGGCCTTCGATCTGGCTGCAGAAGCGGCGATAGCCTGGGCAGAAAAGGGGATGGACGCAGCCATGCGGATCGGGAACGTGCAGCCCAAGGCGCCGGCCAGGGCTTCGGGCCCGCGGAAGGAACCCGCCGGGGAACGGCTGACGGAGGCGCCGCGGGGGCCGGAGACGGAGGCCTGAGGCTTGCGGGACGGACGCCGCGGGTCTTTTCATACAAAACAGGGCATTGAAAGGGAAAGGACATAAGATTGAAACTGCTTGACTGGATTCCTTTTCCGGAATGGGAGAAGATCGCACAGACCGCGGCTGGAGCGCCGCTGGCGATTTCGGGCGCTACACAGAGCCTGACGGCGGCCCTGGCGGCCCGAGGCGCGGAAGCGGGGAAACGGGTGCTGCTGATCGCGGAACACGACCTGAAGGCGTCCCGGATGGCGGATGACGTTCGTCAGCTGACGGGGCAGGACTGCCCTTTTTTACCGGGAGGGGAAATCGATCTGACCCGCGCGGCGGGCAGCCAGGAAAGCAGCTGGCGGAGGCTGGAAGCGCTTTCCGGCCTGGGCGGGGGATCGCAGGTGCTGGTGACCAGCGCTGAAGCGCTCATGCAGCGAATGGGCCGTCCTGAGCCTTTCCGGCAGGCCTGCTTCAGCCTGCGGCCGGGGGACCGGATGCCGCTGAGCGAGCTGACGGTCCGCCTGACCCGGATGGGCTACGAGCGGGTCAAAATGGTGGAAGGCAAAGGACAGTTTGCCCTGCGGGGCGCCATTCTGGACCTTTATCCCCCTGCGGGGAAGGATGGGATCCGCATCGAGTTCTTCGACGATGAGGTGGACTCCCTCAGGACCTTTGACTGCATCAGCCAGCGAAGCCAGGAC
>CADBTC010000297.1 GCA_902797445.1 uncultured Eubacteriales bacterium
CTGATCTGCGCGGCCCTGGCGGACACCGCCACCCGGCTTCGCCATGTGCCCCCCTCCCGGGACGCGGAAGCTACCTGCCGCTGTCTGCAGGCGCTGGGAGCGGTTCTTGGGCAGGAAGCAGAGGATCTGTCCGTCGCGCCTATCCGGCTGGGGAAGGCGCGCTCCGCCTCTGGAGAGGGCGGGGCCAGGCCGGTGCTGGACTGCGGGGAAAGCGGCTCCACGCTGCGCTTTCTCCTGCCGGTGGCGGCCGCGCTGGGCGCGGACTGCGCCTTCACCGGGCAGGGAAAGCTGTCCCAGCGGCCCCTGGAACCCCTGTATTCGGAACTGGCCGCCCACGGCGCCGCGCTCTCGCCCCAGGGCGTCTTTCCCCTGACATGCGGCGGAAAGCTGCGTCCCGGCAGCTACCGTCTGGCGGGCAATGTGTCCTCCCAGTTTATCAGCGGCCTGCTGCTGGCCCTGCCCCTGCTGGAGGGGGACAGTGAAATCCGCGTCTCCGGCCCCCTGGAATCCGGGCCCTATGTGGATATGACCCTGCAGGCCCTGGAAAGCTTCGGCGTCCATTGGGAAAAAGAATCTCCGGAGGATGCCGCGGATTCGCTGCTCTTCCGGCTTCCGGGCCGCCAGATGTACCGCTCCCCGGGAGAAGCCTCCGTGGAAGCGGACTGGTCCGGCGCGGCCTTCTTTCTCGCGGCCGGCGCCCTCAGCGGGCAGGGTCTCACCGTTCAGGGGCTTAATCCCAGCTCCCTTCAGGGAGACCGGGAAATCCTTTCCCTGCTCCGCGCCTTTGGGGCGGAAGTCAGCGCGGAGAGTGACGCGGTATTCTGCCGCTGGGCGCCGCTGCGGGGCACGGAAATCGACGCCTCCAACATTCCGGATCTGGTGCCCGTGCTCGCCGCGGTTGCCGCCCATGCCCGGGGGGATACCCGGATCCGGGGCGTCCGCCGGCTCCGCCTGAAGGAGTCGGACCGGGTGGTCTCCGTCCTGGCCATGATCCGCGGCCTGGGCGGCGAGGCGGAAGCGGGGGAAAACGAGATCGTCATTCACGGAAAAGGCCGTCTTCCCGGAGGACGGGTGGACGCGTTCCGGGATCACCGGATCGTCATGGCCGCGGCTGTCGCCGCCTCACGGGCAGAGGGTCCCTCTGAGATACAGGGGATCGAGGCGGCGGATAAATCCTATCCCGGATTCTTTGACCGCTGGCAGGCCCTGGGGGGAAACATCCGGATCGCGGAAGATCGGGAATAAAGGAGGAACAGCATCATGCATTTTCAGGGACAGAAGCTGACCCTGCAGGTCTTTGGCCAGTCTCACGGAGAAGCGGTAGGCGCCGTGCTGGACGGGTTTCCCGCCGGCATCCGGATCGATGCGGAAAAGCTGGCCGCTTTCATGGGGCGCCGGGCGCCGGGACAGGGAACGCATACCACCGCGCGTCGGGAAAAGGATGCGCCGGAGTTCGTCAGCGGGGTTGTGGACGGCGTCACCTGCGGCGCCCCCATCACGGTTCTGATCCGGAATCAGGACATCCGCAGCGGGGATTACGCCTCCCTGCGGGATGTTCCCCGCCCCTCCCATGCGGACTGGCCGGCCTTTGTCAAATATGGTCCCGCACATGACGTCCGGGGCGGCGGGGCATTTTCCGCCCGTCTGACCGCGCCGGTATGCGCCGCGGGGGCCCTGGCCCTGCAGCTGCTGGAGGAGAAAGGCGTTTTTGTGGGCGCCCATATCGCCGAAATCGCCGGCATTCCCGACGATTCCTTTGATCCGGTGAACCTGCGCCCCGAAGCTCTGCGCGGCCCCGGCCAAAAAGCCTTTCCGGTGATCTCCGATCAGGCCGGCCGGCAGATGCTTTCTGCCATTGAGGAAGCCCGAAAGGCAGCGGATTCCGTGGGCGGCGTGGTGGAATGCGGTGCGCTGGGCCTGCCCGTGGGGCTGGGCGGTCCCCTTTTCGAAGGGCTGGAGAGCGTCCTCTCCTTCGCCCTGTTCGCCATTCCCGCCGTCCGCGCCGTCGGGTTCGGCAGCGGTTTCGCAGCCGCCGGAATGCGGGGATCCCGGCACAACGATCCCATCATTGTGCGGGACGGCACGGTCCGCACCGCCACCAATCACGCCGGCGGCCTGCAGGGCGGTATGACCAACGGCATGCCCCTGCTGCTGACCGCGGCTTTCAAGCCCACGCCCTCCATCGGCCGGCCCCAGCGAAGCGTAAGTTTCTCCCGCATGGAGGAAACGGAGCTGGTGATCTCCGGCCGGCACGATCCCTGCGTCGTGCCCCGGGCCGTGCCTGTGGTGGAGGCCATGACCGCCCTGGTGCTGCTGGACCGGCTGCTGGCATCCTGACAGCAGCCTTTCCGCCCGGGCGGCGGATCCGGATTGCACTTTGAACATGCAGGCACTGAAAATGACAGGGGGAGAGAGAAAATGAACGAGCTGGAAGATCTGCGAAAAGAAATAGACGAGGTGGACGCATGCATCGTGAACCTGTACCTGCGCCGCATGGATACGGTCCGCCGCATCGGGCAGTACAAACAGGCTCAGAACAGACCGGTTTATGATCCCGGCCGGGAACGGGCACTGCTGAACCGGGTGGGCGAAGCCGCCGGGCCGGAACATGAATACGGGGTTCGGGCCCTGTTTCAGCTGCTGATGGCCCAGAGCCGGGCAGCGCAGCTGATGGATCAGGGGCCGGTCAGTCCGCTGGGAGAAAACATCCGCGACGCGCTGGAGCATACCCCTTCCCTCTTTCCTCCGAAGGCCGTCGTCGCCTGTCAGGGGGTGGAAGGCGCCTACTCCCAGATCGCCTGCGAAAAGGTTTTCTCCGCGCCTTCCATCATGTATTTCCGGCAGTTTGAGCACGTTTTTGATGCCGTGGAATCCGGCCTGTGCCGGTACGGCATTCTTCCCATCGAAAACAGCCTGGCCGGCTCCGTCTCCGGCGTCTTCGATATCATGCACCGCCACCCCTTTTCCATCGTACGCTCCGTGCGGGTCAAGGTGGATCATACCCTGCTTACGCTGCCCGACGCGTCGATGGAGGACATTCGGGAGGTCTATTCCCATCAGCAGGCCGTCATGCAGTGCTCCGACTTTTTGAAGGCCCATCCCGCCTGGCAGGTTCATATCTGCGAAAACACCGCCGTCGCAGCCCGCATGGTCGCGGAAAGCGGGCGCAAAGACATCGCGGCCATTTCCTCCGCCGCCTGTGCCGTCCTGTACGGGCTGCGCATCGTCGCGCAGGATATCCAGAACAATCCCAACAACCATACCCGCTTTATCTGCATCGCGAAAAAGCCGGAGATCTATCCCGGGGCGGATCATACCAGCCTGATGCTGACCCTGCCCAATCAGCCCGGCGCCCTCTATCAGCTGCTGGGCCGGTTCTTCTCCCTGGGCATCAACCTGACCAAGCTGGAAAGCCGGCCGATTCCCGGAAGAGACTTCGAGTTCATGTTCTACTTCGAGTTTGAATCCTCCGTTTATTCGCCCCAGTTCATTCGCCTGATGGAGGAGCTTTCCGCGTCCCTGGAGCAGTTCACCTATCTGGGCAGCTATTCGGAAATCGTGTGAGCGGGCCCGGGCCTGGCGGCAACGCTTCTGCGCCGTGCTCCATGACGGCGCACCGGGCGCGGAAGCAAAAAGGCGCCGGACTGAAAACACCACTGACCTGAAAGGAGGCTTCCCTATGGACTGCATGACCAGCGGCGAGGGCTTCGGCCTGCTGGGCGAACATCTGTCCCACAGCTTCTCCCCGGAAATTCACCGGGAGCTGGGCGGCTATGCCTACGATCTCCTGCCCATGCCGCCGGAGGCCGTGGGGGATTTCCTGCGCCGGCGGGCGTTTCGGGGCATCAACGTGACCATCCCCTATAAGCAGACGGTGATTCCCTATCTGGACCATCTGTCCCCCCGGGCAAGGGCCCTGGGCGCGGTGAATACCATCGTGAAGGACGCGGAGGGCCTCCTGACCGGGTACAATACGGACTATGCCGGCTTTCAGACCATGCTGGAGCGGCTGCATCCGGATATCCGGGGACGGAAGTGCCTGGTTCTGGGCAGCGGAGGCGCCAGCCATCCCGTGGCCGCCTGTCTGCGGGATCTGGGGGCGGGGGACGTGCGGGTCATCTCCCGGCGGGGTGAAGACAATTACACCAACCTGAACCGCCATCGGGATGCCTGCCTCCTGGTCAACGCCACCCCCGTGGGCATGTATCCGCATAACGGGGAGCGGCTTGTGAATCTGGATGACTTCCCTGCCCTGTGCGCCGTGATGGATCTGATCTATCATCCCGCCCGGACCGCACTTCTGCTGGATGCGGAGCGGCGGGGGATTCCCCATATAAACGGGCTGCTGATGCTGGTGGCCCAGGCCCGGGAAGCGTCCCAGCTCTTTACGGGGCGCGTGATTCCCCTTTCCGAAGTGGACCGGGTCACCGCCAGGCTGGAAACCCGGTCCCGGAATCTGATCCTCATCGGGATGCCCGGCTCCGGAAAGAGCACCGTGGGCCGGATCCTTGCGAAGCGGCTTGGCCGGGAATGGCTGGATACGGACAGCATGATCGAATCGGCAGCCGGCAGGTGCTGCGGGGATCTGATCCGGCAGGAGGGAGAAAACGCCTTCCGCCAAAGGGAAACCGCCGCCCTCCGGGAAGCCGGAAAGCAGAGCGGCAAAGTGATTTCTGTCGGCGGCGGCGCGGTCACCCGCCCGGAAAACCGGGACCTGCTTCGGCAAAACGGCTGGCTGATCCATCTGGACCGGCCCCCGGAAGTCCTGTCCATGGCGGGGGACCGTCCCCTGTCCGCGAACCGGCAGGCCCTTCTGCAGCGCTACGCCGAGCGGAAGCCCCTCTATGAAGCCTGGCGGGACCTGGCCGTATCCGCCGATACACCGGAAAAGGCCGCTGATCAGATTCTGGCCTGGCTGGGGGATAAATCAACCCTGCCCGGATAACCCGCCTCAAATTTCTGACTATCCAGGAGGCTGCTACACATCGCAATGAAGCCTTCATCCGCCGGGAAGGACGATTTCTCGCGGGGGAGCCTTCCTGCGGAATAAAAGATCCGGCACAAAAAACAGCCGCCCGAAGGCGGCCGGACCGAGGAAATACGGTATAAGAGAGGAAAGAAGGAAGAAAATGAAAATCCTTGTGATCAACGGACCCAATCTGAATATGCTTGGCATCCGGGAGCCTGCCATTTACGGAGGCCGTACCTATGCGGACCTTTGCGCCCTGATTCAGCGCAAGGCGGACGAACTGGGCGTTGATGTAACCCTGTTTCAGTCCAACAGTGAAGGAGAGCTGGTGACCCGCATCCAGCAGGCTTACGGCCGGGAGGATGCCATCGTCATCAATCCCGCCGCATACACCCATACCAGCGTCGCCATTCTCGATGCCCTGAAAGCGGTCGGTCTTCCCGCCGCGGAGGTCCATATCAGCGATGTGACAAAGCGGGAATCCTTCCGCCAGATCTCCTATGCCGGCATGGCCTGCCAGCGGCATTACATCGGCATGGGCTTTGAAGGCTACCTGAAGGCGATGGAGGACCTTGCCGAGCAATACCGCTCATCCAATGGATAAGCTGTCACATATCGATTCAGTCGTAACACTCTCCATGCAGACCTAAGACACCGTTTTTTCTGATACTGGAAGCAGCCGAATCCCTCTGGGGGAAACCCCATCAAAAAAACCGAACCGCTTGACGGCTCGGTTTTTTTCATTAACCCTGCTTCTGCTTGTGCTTCGGATTTTCGCAGATGACCATGACCCGGCCCTTCCGCTTGATGATCTTGCACTTTTCGCAGATCGGCTTCACGCTCGGACGAACTTTCATCTTCTTTTCCTCCTGTGTTTCAATTCTTGCTGCGCCAGGTGATCCGGCCTCTGGTCAGATCATAGGGCGAAAGTTCAATCGTTACTTTGTCCCCGGGATAAATCCGGATAAAATTCATCCGCATCTTGCCGGAGATATGTGCCAGAATCTGGTGTCCATTTTGGAGTTCCACCTGAAACATGGCATTGGGCAGGGCTTCCACAACCTTGCCTTCCATTTCGATCACGTCGCTCTTGGACAATCTCAGCCCTCCTTGCACAGCGAACGTTTTACCGTGAACCCGTTTTCCTCCAGCGCTCTGCGAAGATCGCTGTTCTGAACGGCCCCGCCTTCCGGCCGGATCGTATTCCAGTTTACCATAATCGGCTTCACATGTAAATGCTTCATTTTCTTTTTTTTCGGGCGCTCCAGGGGATGAAGCAGTCCGTCGGCTACGGTGACCGTATCCTCCCCGGCCTTCTCCAGAATCAGGAATGCGTGTCCCTTGTCCCGTCCCTGGTTGCTGATGACGATCCTTCCCCTTTCCAGGGAAAGCGGTTCCTTCATAGCGCGCCCTCCGTCTCTGTCCCGGCCAGATGGGAAACCCGTGGGAATCCCTTTTCATTCAGCGGCGTATGCTCCCAGCTGAACCCAGGCAGGGTCAGGATCTCCGGCAGACCTTCTTCGGCAATGGCAATGGTATGCTCATAGTGGGAACAGAGTTTTCCGTCCCTGGTGCGCACCGTCCAGCCGTCCGGATCATTCTTGATGTGCCAGTCTCCCTGAACAATCATGGGTTCCACCGCGATGGTCATCCCCTTGCGGAGGCGCAGGCCCCGCTCAGGTTCCCCATAATTGAATACCGAGGGATCCTCGTGCATCTCCCGGCCGATTCCGTGGCCGGTATAATCCCGGATCGGGGCAAAGCCCTGCGCTTCCACGTGGCTCGCGATGGCGTGTCCAACATCGCCCAGCCGCTTGCCTACCACGCACTGCCGAATACCCTGCCAGAAGCTTTCCTCTGTCGCGATGATGAGCGCCATGGCCTCCTCGCTGATCTGCCCCACCCCTACGGTGAAAGCCGAGTCAGCCTGCCATCCGTCCAGCTTCAGCGTGCAGTCGACGGTAATGATATCTCCTTCGCGGAGCACCCGCTTATCGCTGGGAATGCCGTGTACCACTTCGTCGTTGACGCTGGCGCAGATGCTGCAGGGATATCCCTGATATCCTTTTTCGGAGGGAATTGCGCCCCCCTTCCGGATCAGCTGCTCCGCCATCACATCCAGATCCGCTGTGGTAACTCCGGGCTGAACGGCGGCGCGGACCTGCTGCTCCACTTCGTACAGCAGCTTCCCGGCCGCACGCATCTTCTCAATCTGCGACGGATTTTTCAGAATGATCATGCCTTCGCTCCCAGCGCGTTCAGAATAGCGGACGTGATATTGTCCATCCCCTGGGCACCGTCGATCTTCTTCAGCAGGCCCTTGTTTTCGTAATACCCGATCAGAGGGGCCGTCTGGGCGTGATAGACCGTCAGTCGGTTCAGCACCGTCTCTGCCTTATCATCCACCCGCTGCACCAGGGGCTCCCCGCATTTGGGGCATTTCTCGGTGTAGCCGTCCCGGCTGATATGATCCGTGTGCCCGCAGGCCAGGCAGACCCGCCGGCCGCTGAGCCGGTTCACCAGCACTTCGTCCGCCACATCCAGCTCGATCACGCTGTCAATGGTCGCAAAGGTGTCCAGGGCTTCCGCCTGAGGCACCGTCCGGGGGAAACCGTCCAGAATGTAGCCGTTCCCGCAGTCGTCCATGGCCAGCCGTTCTTTGACGATATCGATGATCACTTCATCCGGGACCAGCTGACCGGCATCAATGTAGCCTTTGGCCTTCTTACCGGTTTCCGTGCCTTCCTTCATGGCCCGGCGGAGAATGTCTCCGGTGGAAATCTGCGGAATATGCAGCGCATCACAGATCTTCTGTGCCTGTGTGCCTTTTCCTGCCCCGGGAGGTCCAAGGAAAATGATATTCATCCTTCCGATCTCCTTTCAGATTTTTGATGAAAAAGGGGCGGGGTCTTCCCCGCCCCTCAGGTGCTTACATAAAACCTACGTTGTCCATATCCATATCGATGCCACGGATGCTCATCTCGCCCTGCAGCGTCCGGATGGTCTCCAGGCTGACGCTGACCGCGATCAGGATGGAGCTGGCCGCAAAGGGTACGCTGACGCCAGCCAGCCGGAGCAGCAGCGTGGGAACCGCGCTGAGGACGGCCAGGAAAAGCGCCGCGAACAGGTTCAGACGGTTTACGATATTCGCCAGATACTGACGGATATTCTTTCCCCGCTGTCCGGGGATCACCGCGCCCTGCTGCTGCAGCTGATCAGCCTGCTGTTTGGGATCGAAGCTGATGGAGCTGTAGAAGAAGGTGAAGGCGATGATCAGCAGCGCGCTGATGATCATGTACCACACGGAACCGGTGTACATGGTGGTGGCCCACCAGCGGGTGAACCAGCCGTTCATCTGGGGATCGATCAGCTGAGCGATCGTTCCCGGGAAGGCCAGGAAGCTGTAGGCGAAGATCAGGGGCAGCACGCCCACGGAGACCACTTTCAGGCTCATGTGGGTGCTCTGGCCGCCGTAAACCCTGCGGCCCTTCACCTGCTTGGCGATCTGCAGCGGAATCCGCCGCTCGCCCAGCTCCACGAATGTCACAACCACGGTCATCAGAATCGTGGTCACGATGATCACAATCAGATTGATCCATCCGGAAGTGGTGCCGCTGGTGCTGGCGGTGGTGAACCCGGAAACGATGCCGTTAAACAGGTTCGAAATGATACCGACAAAGATCAGCAGGCTGATGCCGTTGCCGACTCCCTTTTCGGTAATCCGCTCGCCGATCCACATGGCCAGAGCGGTACCCGCGGCCATGGTGACACCCACCAGGATCGCGTTCAGGGCTCCGGGCTTCATGTAGTTCAGTCCGCGCACCAGACCGATGGCCTGCAGCGCCGCGAGGCCGACCGTGACATACCGGGTAATCCGGTTGATCTTCTGCCGGCCGTCTTCTTCCTTGCTCAGCCGCTCCAGGGCCGGGATGGCGATGGTCAGCAGCTGCATAATAATGCTGGCGTTGATGTAGGGCGTAATACCCATCGCCATCAGCGTCATCTGGCTGAAGTTGTTACCGGTCATCATGTTGACCAGTTCCAGCAGCGGCAGCGTGGAGGTTCCCTGGGAGGCCATGACCCGGGCGGCGTCAACGCCGGGCGCCGGAATCACGCCCACCAGTCTGTAAAGAACCAGCATCAGAAAAGTATAGATGATCTTTTTCCGAATCTCGGCGATTTTCCACATCTTACGGATGCTTTCAATCATGTCAGATCACCTCGGCTTTCCCACCGACGGCCTCGATCTTTTCCTTTGCTCCAGCCGTGAATTTCTGTGCCTGTACGGTCAGCTTCTTGGTCAGATCCCCGTTGCCAAGGATCTTCACGCCGTCCAGCGTCTTCCGGATGATGCCCGCTTCCAGCAGATCTTCCACCGTGACGGTGGCGCCATCCTCAAAAATTTCCAGCCTTTCCACGTTCACTTCAGCATATTCCGTGCCGAAGATGTTATTGAATCCACGCTTCGGGACCCGGCGGTACAGAGGCATCTGGCCGCCTTCGAATCCGGGCCGCTTGCCGCCGCCGCTGCGGGCCTTGGCACCCTTGTGACCCTTACCGGAGGTCTTGCCCAGACCGGAACCGGTACCC